>JBDSHZ010000104.1:0-31362 GCA_039918235.1 Pelobium sp. | reverse complement strand
ACATTAGTGATGTTAAAAGGATTGGAAATCAATAATATAAATGCGGCAACAGCAATCACATTAAAAATATTAACACGCTTAGCACTTGCCTTTGCAATCAATACAAAAGAAAGCATAATGGCAGCTCTTTCAATAGATGGAGCTAAACCTGCTATTAATGCATAAAACCAGATTAGAATAATAATTAACACTGCTTTTGCAATTCTTCCCTTTTTAGTTTTATCCATAAAACGCAACAAAAAGCTTAATAAAAGCGCAACAATGGCCACATGCATTCCAGAAACAGAAAGTACATGCATGGTTCCCGTTTTGGAATAAGCCTCAACAATATCATTACTTAAATCATTTCTATACCCTAAAATTAATGTTGAGACAACCGCTTTAGTGTCATTGTTTGTTAGATATTTTTTGAATTTCTCCACCTGTTGCGCTCTAAATTTAAGGGCAAAGGCTTTAATTGGATTTCCCTTATTTTCGCCAATTTTGATAAGCTGTTTCTGATTAATGAAGCTTTGATGATAGATTTGCTGGAAAGAAAGATATCTTCTGTAATTAAATTCTGATGGATTATATGCTGGCTCTGTTTCCTTATAATTTGATTTAAAAAGTAAAAGATCTCCATAATGAATATTTAATTTTTGAGTAGTATCAAACCGCATGGCGAGCAATAATTTCCCGGAGGACTTGTTGATTTTATTTAAATGAGCGTTACTTTCTACTTCTACATTAAATCTGGCTATATCTCCCTTTAATCTTGGTTCTTCAGTCAGATAAGCTATCAATTGATCCGAAGGTGTCTTTGAAAAGTGATCAGCACTATAAATCTCTTTATGTTGATTGCATAAGATGATGCCTGATAGCAACATCAGGATATAGATTAAAATGCCTGAAAAATAGGAGTGGAGGTAAATCTTGTTTTCTTTATAATAGATGGAGAAGAAAATAGTGATTGTAAAAATTCCCATCCATACATAAAGCCATGACTGTGTTGGAGGAAGATTATAGATAATGGAAATACTGATTCCAATAATAAAGAATAAGAGTAATCTTAAAAAAGGGACTTCGGTTTTAAAATAGGCAATCATTAAAATTGAAATCTAATTTGTGCCTTAATTTCTGACCGGTGATTACTGGCAATTTCATCCAAACCAGAACCCACCGTTGTTTGATCATTGTATTTGGTATAACTATACCTCAACCAAAAGTCAATTCCTCTTTTAATATTATATCTGGTGTTTACATAAGCTCTTATTCCCTGATTTTGAAATGCCGGAATAGAATAACCGTACAAAACATCACTTTCATAAGCATAAATCCGGGTATCAAAACCATCTGTTTGAAATAAAGCGAAACGTACACTTCCAGAAAGATTGGAGCTTAACGGATTATAATTCACATCCTGAAAAGCTAAAAAACCAAATCTGTTCTTAACACTTTCTTCATGATATTGAGCAATTTCTAACCGGTTCTTTAAAGTGAAATTTTTATTGATCTGGTATTGTAAATCTGCCCTGTATCTGGAAGTTTTAACAAAACCTAAAGTATTGGTTATTACTTGGTTAGCAACATTCTGTTGTTTGTTTTGGAATTGATACCTGAGCGTTAGTTTCGCTATTTTATTTGGTGTATAAGTGTATTGGCTAAAAATATCATAACCGGCAGATGGCGCATCTACTCTAAATTTCAGCCAAGAAAATTTAAACAGATCTGTATAAAAATTCAATTCATGTTTCCTGTTAGGTTTAATCTGAACACCTGTGTAAAAGCCTTTTTCATTTACTGCATTGTTGCTTTCTCCAATTCCTTGATTGTAAAATGAATAGTAATCTTTTTGATAATTCCTGTGAAACAGCACCATAGATACTGCAGGAGATAAACTACTAATTAATCCATTAATATAAGCGAAACCGTGATTTAGGCTATGAGCAAATTCTCCAAAGAAATAAGTGTTTTTGATAGTATAGCTATAGTTTATGCCAACATTATTCAATTTGTTTCCAGTAAAATCAAATTGGTTGTACAAGGCTTTACCCGGAGCAAAATTTTCACTATAATTAGAATGATAGCCAGTTAAACCAATAGAAAGTTTCCTATTGTTATATTGAAGATTGCCACCAAAAACCATTTGATCTACCCTTCTTTTATTATTTAATTCATTAGCAGTTCTGTGTAAGCCACTTTCTTGCAATGCAGAGATATCCTGGGCATTGGTCAACGGGTTTAATTGAGCTCCGGCATCTAATTTATTGTAGGAAAAGAATGGTGTAAAATCAAATTTCCCTAAATTTATTTGCGTTGCCAAACCTCTAAAAAAAGAAAATTCGTTTACAGAAGTATAAGCTCTTAAACCTAAATCTTGCTTGGCAACAGTAAAAATATCAGCACCTTTCCCAAAAGATAAACCGCTCCATAAAGTTAAACCTTGGCCAAACTGTAAGGCATAATCACCAATTGCTAGCTTTTTTATATTTCTGATGTCTTTAATATATAAACTTAAAGAATAAAAATCAGGACCAGTTTGTCCGTTTATATTGTTCCAAAACTTTTCTCCAGCATCTTTTTCAACATTTAAAGAAAACTGAATGTTATTGCTAAAATTAAATCGGTAACGCACAAAAACTCTTTCGGGAGTGCCTAAATACCTGCTTTTTGTTGAGTTAGATGGGATTTTGTAACTCGCCTGTTTCTCTAAGTAACGATTGTATCTTATCAGTAAATCTTGCCTACCATCAGTAAATAATTTTTTAAATGAAAAATTCTCGAATCCGGTAGGAGTATTAATGTCGGAGAAATACAATAAATTTCTGATGGTTTCTAAATCATAACCATCTATACTTTGAAGTTCTAGCGTGTTGATTAATTTTCCATTAACTGCAATATGTTCCAATAAAGCATTAATCTGAAGTGGATTAAGAAATATCAATTCCTGTAATTGCTCTTTGGAAGTTTTGTTTAAATTGATTTTGTTTTTCCGATAGTTATTCAACCGATCAACCAGTTCACTATAATCAAAATCATCTGTTTGGTTTACCACAACGGCTTCAATAATATACTCAATAATATGGTCGTTAGTTTGTTGCGCTTGCAACGTTTCTATATTAATCAGTAATAAAAAGAAAATAGGGTATTTCAATTTAGAATTCATAACCCACAGAAATTTGAGGTGAATATCCTAAAAGCGGGTGAGAGCCAACAGCAAAATCTAATTTTAATTTTTGATAGTTAATCCCAAACCCTGCATATTGTTTAAAAGGATTTACAGCTATTCCGCCTCTTAAGGCGATAAACTTTATAATCTTATATTCAATTCCTGTTTTAAAATCTACTTCGGCATCTAATACCTTTTCTGTTTCTGTGGTGATCATCAACTGTTCAGAAAAAAGATAACTGGCTCCAAACTGAATATGTGCTGGGATAATCTGATCAGTATTTTCCCCATATTTGCTTTGATTTGGGTTAGCGATATGTGTTCCCAACCAAAGTTTGGGTAAAGCTTCGTATTGCAAACCAACTTCTACAGAAAAGCTGTTTGCATTTCCATAATTATCAATTTTTAGCTGATGAAAATTTAAATTAACCGCAGCAAATAATTTTGGACCTAAAGATTTCGCTAAACTGATCCCGCTTTTTACTTCATGATAAGCATCAACACCAAAAGATTGAAAAGAAGCACCAATTGCATAATTTTTAATAGGAATGGCGAAAGCAGCTGATTTAGTGCTTAGCTCGGTTAACCCAAACCTATTTTCATAGGCTACTGATAATTCTGGTCTTTTTAAGCCAGCAATGCCGGCCTGATTTTTCTGAACCGACCATATATCAACAACCGCAACCCCAGCATTACCCATTGCAGTAATCCTCGGACCGTAAATTACTTGCGCATTTAAGTTATATGCACATAAGAAAAATGACAATATAAGAATTGTAACGTTCATAATTACAGATAGATAGATGAACAGATAATTGAAATTAAGAAATTTTTATCAATTAGTTATATTTATAAAGAAAATTTAACTTGGTTAAATTTTTGCTTATTAAAGGATATGCCTAGTACTAAATTGATTTATGAAATATTATTAATAGGGGATTCTGGAAACATCAAACGTAACCAACCAGATGAACTGATAGAACTGATGAAGGTTCATTTACCTGAATCTGATCAATCTGCAGTAATTTTTTTGGGCGACAATGTTTACCCGAAAGGCTTACCGCCAGAAGGGGATAAGTTAAGAAAGGATGCAGAAACGGTTATAAATAATCATCATGATGCTTTAAAAGATTTTTCAGGTAAAACTATTTTTATTTCTGGAAATCATGACTGGAATAAAGGTAAAGAAGACGGGATTGAATATGTGTTAAGGCAAGAGAAGTTCATCAATCTGCTGTTTAAGCAGGAAAATGTTTTTATTCCCGAAAATGGTTGTCCAGGCCCAAAGGAGGTAGCTATAAATGATCAGTTAGTTATTGTTGCAATTAATACGCAATGGTGGGTGCAAAAAGGTTTTAGACCTATTGGCAAACATGAAGGGTGCAACATTGAGTATGAGGAAGATTTCTTTATCAATTTAGAAGAAATTTTAGAAAGAAATAAGACCAAAAGAATATTGGTAATTGGCCATTACCCTATTTACAGTTATTCTTTACATGGCGGCAGGTATAAAATTAAACATCACCTTTTTCCATTAACATTATATAAAAAAAGAGCGTATTTACCATTGCCATTTTTAGGTTCACTTTTACCGCTTTACCGGAAATATTTTGGGGCCAGAGAAGATTTGTCTCATCCCAGATATAAAGTTTTAAGAAAGAAGCTAAAAGCAATTTTCAGGAAATATCCGGGATTAATTTATGCAGCGGGCCATGAGCATAACCTGCAATTGATAGAAAAGTATGATAATAATTTCATCATTAGCGGCGCAGCTTCCAAAGCAACCTATGTTTTAGATAGTAAACATTCCAAATTCGGTATCTCAGCAAAAGGATTTGTGAAACTTAATTTTTATGACAACCATAAGGTTAAAGCGGAGGTAATTATAATTGATGATAAAAATTTAGCTGGAGAATTAATTTATGAGGGTTGGATGACTTAGATTTTTTGAGATAATTACACTTAGAGCCTTTGGAAGACAAACCAATCTGATTTCATTTACCCGGTTTAAAACTTCCCCATCAACTTGTAATAAAGTTCTTTTGCTACATTTTATCGTTGCTTCTGTACATTTTAAGACATCAAAATAATTTGAATATTTTAAAGTACCTCTAAACATCTGATAAGCTATTTTAAAGATATGATAGTTGGGGAATGGCCTTACAATGCAAATTTCAAAATAACCGTCGTTTAAAATACCATCAGGATTAATAACCGCACCAGTTCCATATTTTGTGGCATTGGCGAAAGTGAGCGATACTGCTTTTACTTTTTTGATTTGATCGTTATAAAAAATCTGAAACTGTTTTCGCTTAAGAAAAAATGCTTCAAAAAATAAATGCTTGCCATAAATGAGTAAACCTCTTTTATTGTCGAGTTGAAATCTTTTCACAATTCTGGCATTTAACCCAACATCAGAAAGATGAACACAGATAGAATCGTTAACTTTTAGTAAATCAATCTTTACTTCTTGCCCATTAATAATGAGGTCTAAACAGGCAATGATGTTGTCTGGAATCTGAAGTTCTTTTGCCATTCCGTTGGCAGAACCAAAAGGCACAATGAGTAAGGATATAGGAGAGAACTGAATTAAACTTGCAATAAGACTTACCGTTCCGTCTCCACCTAAAGCAGCAATTATATCTGGTTGATGCTTTTTAATTTTTTGTTCAATACCAAAAGATGGATTATCCTCCATAAAGTGGATGTCAAAATCATAAGAATATTTTTGAGCATGATTAGAAATGGCACTGTTTAAATTGATAGCGCCATTTTTTCCAGCTTTATGATTAATAACGAAAAGAACTTTTTTATTTGGCTTCGGCATTTAAGAACCAGTTTACTTACAGGTATAAATAAATTTAATTACAATAGTAACCTAAAGCTGTTCTTTTAATTCAATCATAAAAGATTTGATTTTTTCCAAGGCATCAATTACTTTTTGTTGCTCTGCAATCTCATTTTTATTGCTTTTTAAGTAATCTTTAGCACCTGGTATGGTAAAACCTTTGTCTTTTATCAAATGAAAAATAATTTTCAGGTTATCTAAATCTTCTGGTCTAAAAAGTCTGTTCCCTTTGGCATTTTTCTTAGGCTGTAAAATATCAAACTCTTTTTCATAAAATCTGATGAGCGAGGTGTTCACCTCAAACATTTCTGCAACTTCACCAATTGGGTAATAAAGTTTGGTAATTTCTTTCTCCTTGTAGGGCATATTTTAAAATAATTAGCGGTATTAATCTAAAGATTGATTTTCTCTTGATGCCACTTCCAACATGGTCATATATTCTGAAGGCGTTAAATCATTAAAGAAGAAATTGATGGGATTAATTGTTTTTCCATTTTTATAAACCTCGTAATGGCAGTGCGGACCAGTTGAAGCGCCGGTATTGCCAACATAACCGATTATATCACCTCTTTTGATCTGTTGACCTTTTCTTGTTTTAAATTTACTCATGTGCGCATATTTAGTCACATAACCATAACCATGATTGATCATAATTCTATTCCCGTATCCGCGTTCTACTCCTGCAGCAACTACTACTCCGTCTCCAGTAGCATAAATTGGGGTTCCAATAGGGGCGGCAAAATCCAACCCTTCATGCATTTTTCTGATCTTGTAAATAGGATGCATCCGATAACCGAATCCTGAAATCGCACCTCTTAACTTTCTACTGTCTATTGGCTGTATGGCTGGGATGGAAGCCATCATTTTACCTTTAGAATTTACAGCTTTGCTCAACTCATCATAAGATTTAGATTGCACATAAAGTTCTTTTGAAAGGATGTCGAGTTTTTTTGTGGTTTCAATCATCAATTTAGAGTAATTGTAATTTTCTAAATTTTTGTACCTATTGATCCCGCCAAATCCTGCTTTTCTAACATCCAATGGGATAGGTTCAGCTTCAAAAATTACCCTATAAATATTATCATCTCTTTGTTGTAAATCTTCCATCACTACATCAACTTGTTTTAACCTGCCTTTTAAAATTTCATATTGGAGGCTTATTGCGCTAATTTCTCTTTTAAGTTGCTTTTCTTTTGGAGAATCTAAAAAAGTATAAGCCATTGCAATAATTATAAATGAAAATACAAGGGCAGTTGATAGGAAGCCTAAACCTTTTAAAACCTTAATTCTTAAGCTGTTCTTAACTTTTTCATATTTAAGAGTTTGAGAATTAAAGTAATATTTTGTTTTCGCCATTAATTGATAATTAAATGATTACAGCGTTTAGCTAAAGTAACCAAAGGTATAAAAAAAACCATAACGTAATAATATTGGAAAATGTTGCCGTAAAAAAAAGGTTGCCTGAATTTCAGGCAACCTCAATAGGTTTTAATTATTAAATTTTTGGAGAGCGATTATTGATCTACTCTTCCTGATTTTTTATCTTTATCACGACCAATTAAGTAACCGGCACCTGCACCTGCTACCCCACCAATGGCTGCACCTCTTCCTTTTTTCTTATCAATTAATGCGCCACCAACTGCACCTGCAGCACCACCAATTACAGCACCTTTTGCTGCAGAACTCCAACCTTTTTTCTTGTTAGCAGTAGCAGGAGTGGTAGTTTCTGTAGTGGAATAATGATTCACTACTGTAGTTTTAGGTTGATTTTTAGCTTCAGCCTCAGCTTCAACTTTAGCAGTTTCAATTCTTTTGAAACTATCAAGTTTCAAACTGTCTTGTATCATTTTAATAGAATCAGCTCTTTCTTCTGAACTTGCCTTATACTTATTGTTACAAGCTGTTAAACTCGCTGCTATCAAAACTATTCCTATTAACTTTTTCATAATTTCTAAATTTAATTCTTTTTTGAATTTGATAACACCTTAGAAATAATGATGCCAAAGTTTTTGATGGAATAAGATGTAGATTTTAAATGTTAGAACAACTATTTTGTACTAAAAAAAATACACTTAAGCAACGTCTTTTAATTTTTCCTGATGAATGGCAGATGGACTGGCAAAAATATAGAACCATTTTTGCTGCATGCTTTTCGCATTTTTAACATCCTCAATCATATCTTGATATTCATGAAAGTTAAGAAATATGGGATTTAAACGGTTCCCTATTGGTTTAGTTAAACCATAATCTGGTCTTTCTTCTTCCTTTTGGAAAGTTCCGAACATCCTGTCCCAAAAAATAAAGGTGGCCGCATAGTTTTTATCTAAGTATTTATCCTGGGTGCCGTGATGAACCCTATGATTAGAAGGAGTGGCAAAAAGGTACTCAATAATAGGATGCATTTTTTTGATGTATTCTGTGTGTACCCAAAACTGAAACAAAACACTCGCTTGGCTAACCGCAAAAATAACAAGTGGATGAAAACCCATGAAAAATACCGGTAGAAAGAAAATCACTTTAATATTCTGCACCCAGCTTAAACGGAAAGAAACTGACAAGTTGTAATTTTCTGCCGAGTGATGTACAATATGTGTAGCCCAAAAAAAACGGTTTTGATGAGAAATACGGTGCGACCAATAGCTACAAAAGTCAAATAATAAATAACAGGGAATTAAGGTCCACCAATTCATTTCCATCCTCCACGGAACCAGATTGAATATCCATATTGCACCGTACATTAAACCTATCTTAATCAAAAGACTGATGCCTACATTTCCTAAACCTACAATGGTAGATCCTAAAGTTTCTTTTAATGGATAGTTATTAATTTCCTTCCGCCACGAATAAATGATTTCTGCTAATGTGAGCACAGCCATTACAGGAATGGCATATATTATAAGGTTAGGGGCATTTTTTTCGAGATTTATTACCTGCTCAAAAGAGATCGTATCGGCTCCGAAAATATTCAAAAGTAGAGTCATTGGGTTAAAATAGGGATTTAATTGTGAAACGTTCAATATTTTTAAAGGTATTTTAAATTTAATCAGCTCAGCTTAAAAATTATCTATAATTTAGCATTATCAAAAAGGGGTGCCTAATATTTCAAAAGAATAGTTTTCAGGCTGAGATCATACCCAATTTGAAAGTGAAAGAAAAAAGTTCAAAGCTTAAAACTTTTAACCCTCAACTTTTAACTTTTAAATGCACCTGATCCGGATAATGCCGGCGTAGGGAAAAGGTTTTTTAGAATTATATGCTCCCTTCTTTGAATTGATATTAAATATTTATTCAAATGAACTTATCAAATTGGGTTAATTTATTAGCTGAACAATTAAAAGCAACTACTTTATTGGAGTGGATTGCAGTGGTTTTTGGTGTGATAGAAGTGTTGCTTGCAAAGCGAAATAAGGTCTTATTATATCCTGCTGGCATTATATCTATTATTACTTCCTCTTTTTTACTTTTTGAGTCAAAACTTTATGCAGAAACTGCACTAAATATGTATTACCTGGTTATGAGTATTTACGGTTGGGCAATTTGGAAATCCAAGGCTATTTCCGGGGCTAATAAAATCACTTTAAGTAATCGAAAAGATTTTTCAATTACCTTGGCAATAGTCATTGTAGGCTGGGTCTTTTTGTATTTGACCCTTTTGAACTTCACTGATTCTGATGTTCCAATGATGGACGCTTTTGTCTCCTCCACAGCTTGGGCAGGAATGTGGCTTCTGGCTAAAAGAAAATTAGAGAACTGGATTTGGCTTAACCTCTCTAACCTTGTAGCTATTCCTTTATTAATCCATAAGCAATTAATCATGTTTGCGATTTTAACTGTTTTTCTGTTTGTGGTTGCCATATTTGGATATTTTGATTGGAAAAGGAAAATTGAAACAGAAAATATTTTATAAGGAATTTTAATTATGAATGAAATTATTAATGCCGAAAGCGCATCCAAAGCTGAAAATATTGGTCAACTTCCTGAAGAATGGTTAAGTCTTATTTTTAAAAACAAATGGTTTAAATTATTTGTGCAAAAGGATTTAAACGGATTGGGTTTAACGCTTCCTGAAGTTTTAAGAAAAGAAGAAGAGCTTGCTGAAATGGACGGAAGTTTAGGCTGGACCATCACTTTATGTGCCGGAGCATCATGGTTTGTAGGTTTTTTAAATCAAGATTTAGCTAAAGAAATATTTACAGATCCTAAAGTTTGCCTCGCAGGAAGCGGTTTTGTTGGAGGAGAAGCCAATTTAGTAAATGGAGAATACCATATAAATGGCAGTTGGACTTATGCCAGCGGTGCATTGCATGCCACACACTTTACTGCTAATTGTAAAATGCTAGCTGATGGGAAAGCAGTTTTAGATGAACTAGGAAATCAATTAGTAAAGGCATTTATCCTCAAAAAAGAAGAAGTGAAAATACTGGACGGTTGGTCTTATATGGGGATGATTGCCACCGGAAGTCATTCTTTTAAAGTAGATGATATAAAAGTACCGTTCAATAGAAGTTTTGAGATCGAACCAGAAAAAGCAATTTTAAAAAATCCGGTATATCAATATCCCTTTCTGCAACTAGCGGAAACCACATTGGCGGTAAATGTATTAGGAATTACAAAGCATTTCTTAAAATTGGTAGATGATTGTTTCTGGATCAGAAATGAAAATAGAAATTATAGCGAAGAACACCTTAACTTTTATAAAACGCTCTTTGATGAAAATGCTCAATATATTTTAAATGCTAAAAAAGAGTTTTATGATTGCTTTGATCAATCATGGAAAGAATTAACGGAAAATGGAGAAATAACCATTTCAACTTTAAATAAAGTGAGTAATAATAGTCGGCATTTAGCCATAGCTTGTAGAAAAGCTTCTGCAGCATTACATCCCTATGCTGGCTTGGAAGCGGCAAAGAAACATACTGAAATTAACCGTGTTTGGCGGGACATGAATACGGTAAGTCAGCATGCCTTATTGATTTTTCCATTTTAACACTTCAAAAAATTTCTTAAAGTGAGTTTAAGGTTTTAATTAGGTAAGTGCTGAGGCGTTCGTAAATCTTGTATTATTAAGGCTAAATTTACCTTTCAACTCTCCTCATTCTCCTTATATTTGCAACTTATGAGTAGCACAGCACACGAGATTCGTCAGCAATTTTTAGATTTCTTTAAATCAAAAGGACATCAGATTGTTCCTTCAGCACCCATTGTGGTGAAAAACGACCCGACATTGATGTTTACCAATGCCGGGATGAACCAGTTTAAAGATCTTTTTCTCGGCGAAGCAACCATCAAATATCCTCGTGTTACAGATACCCAACGTTGTTTGCGGGTCTCTGGAAAGCATAATGATTTGGAGGAGGTAGGAATTGACACCTATCACCACACCATGTTTGAGATGTTAGGCAACTGGAGTTTTGGCGATTACTTTAAAAAAGAAGCGATTGAATGGAGTTGGGAATTACTCACTGAGGTTTACAAATTACCAAAAGACAGATTATACGTTACCATTTTTGAAGGAGATGAAAAAGAAGGCTTACCAAAAGATCAAGAAGCTTTTGATTTATGGAAGCAATTTGTGCCTGAGGAGCGTATCCTTTTAGGAAATAAGAAAGATAATTTTTGGGAGATGGGCGAAACAGGTCCATGTGGACCTTGTTCTGAAATTCATTTCGACAGTAGAAGTGATGAAGATAGGGCAAAAGTGAGTGGGGCTACTTTGGTTAATGCCGATGATGCATTGGTGATTGAGATTTGGAACAATGTGTTCATGCAGTTCAACCGACAGAAGGACGGAAGCTTAAAAAACTTACCAGCACAGCATGTAGATACCGGAATGGGATTTGAGCGTTTGGTGCGTGTGATTCAGGAGAAAACATCTAATTACGATACCGATGTTTTTCAACCGATGATTCAGTTTATTGCTGAAAAATCAGGTATTAAATATAATTCAGATATAAATAAATCTTCCAAAGTTAGCATTGAAACAATGCTGGATTTTTCAGAAGGCTTTGGGGAGGCAATAGCAATGCGTGTAATGGCTGACCACATTAGAGCAATCTCTTTTGCAATTGCAGATGGGCAACTACCTTCGAATAATAAAGCAGGGTATGTTATTCGCCGTATTTTGCGTAGAGCAGTACGTTATGCATATACATTCTTGAATTTAAAAGAACCTTTCTTAAATCAGTTAGTGCCGGTTTTAGCTAAACAATTTAAAGGTGTTTTTGATGAATTGTATCTGCAGAAAGATTTTGTCCAAAAAGTAGTCTTGGAAGAAGAAGTGTCATTTTTAAGAACTTTACAAAAAGGCATAACAAAATTTGAAAGATATATTGGTAATCAAGGGCAAGAGGTTTATTTGGAAGGCAAGCCTATGATAATTTCTGGTGAATTTGCTTTCGAACTTTTTGATACCTATGGATTCCCGATAGATTTGACAGAGTTAATGGCTCGAGAAATTGGTTGGTCAGTTAAAATGGACGAGTTCGAAGCCGAACTTCAAAAACAAAAAAACCGTTCCAGAGCAGCAACAGCGATTGATACTGAAGATTGGATAATCATAAATAAAGGTGAAGAATCAGAATTTGTTGGTTACGATGATTTAGAAGTTCATGCAAAGATTTTAAAATACCGTAAAGTTACCGCTAAGGGAAAAGAACAATTCCAATTGCTATTAGACAGAACACCTTTTTATGCAGAAAGTGGTGGACAGGTTGGAGATACCGGTTTATTGATAGGAGAGGGCGAGGAAGTAAAAATCACGGATACTAAAAAGGAAAACGGCTTAATCATTCATTTCGTGGATGAATTGCCAACGACACTAGACAGTATATTTTTAGCCAGAGTTGATTCGCAAAGAAGAATATTGACCGAAAATAACCACTCGGCAACACATCTTTTACATGCCGCTTTAAAAATGGTTTTGGGTAATCATGTGAATCAGAAAGGTTCTTTAGTCAATGAAAATGTTTTACGTTTTGATTTCTCCCATTTCTCTAAAGTGACTGATGAAGAGCTAAAGCAGATTGAAGGAATTGTAAATGAAAAAATCAGAGAGAACATATCGTTAAAAGAAGAAAGAAACGTCCCGTATCAACAAGCTTTAGATAGTGGCGTAACGGCCTTATTTGGAGAAAAATATGGTGATCATGTACGTGTAATTACTTTTGACGACAAATATTCCAAAGAATTGTGCGGAGGAACCCATGTTCCTGCAACCGGACAAATCGGTTATTTCAAAATCGTTTCTGAAAGTGCTGTGGCAGCGGGCGTACGTAGAATTGAAGCCATTACAGCCATCAAAGCGGAAGAATTCATTTATGAGCAGGATGAATTAATGAAAACGTTGAAGGAACTGTTGAAGCATCCCAAAGACCTGGCTAAATCTGTGGAAGCTTTACTAGAAGAGAACAACAAGTTGAAGAAAGAAGTGGAGAAGGCGATGATGGAAAAAGCTTCAAATTTAAAAGATGAGCTGAAAGCCAAATCACAATCCATCAATGGAATTAATTTTATAGCTGAAACAGTTGCTTTACCCAATGCGGAAGCCATCAAGAATTTAGCTTATCAATTGAAAGATATTGTGGAAAATATGTTTTTAGTTTTAGCTGCTGACATTGAAGGAAAACCATTGCTAACTGTAATGATCTCAGAAAATCTGGTTAAAGGTAAAGGAATGAATGCCAGCAATATTGTGAGAGAATTGGCTAAAGAAATACAAGGCGGTGGTGGTGGACAGTCATTTTTTGCTACTGCTGGGGGTAAAAATGTTGCGGGTTTAAATTCGGCATTAGAAAAGGCTAAAGCATTTATTTCCTAGCAAATTTATCTTTCAAAATATCAAGCCATCAGATTTTATTTGATGGCTTTTTTTATAGCTGGAAAAAGATAATCCTGCTTTCTGGGGTTATTATTATTATCATTTATTTGAACTGATATTGAACCAAACTATCAATCTTTTCCATCTTTCCGTTTTTGAAAAACAGGTATAAATGACTATTTATATAAATAGGAGGATAGCATATTTTTGAATCATAGCATTTAAGCTAAATCTTAAAATGTTGATTTAATCATATGGGACAAAAAATAGAAACAGGAAATCATATTAAAGTAGAAGTTGGCGTGTCAGTAATTAACTTTAATATGAAATTTAATAAAATCCCCACTTTGGTGATTTCTTCTTATATGGAAAATGAACAAGGAATCATCAGTGAAATGAAAACTCAAATATATTCTACCTCAAAATATTTAAAAGAAAACCTGATCTATATGAATCAATACGGTTTTACAATAGAAAACAGAAATCCAGAATATAACTATTACGTTAATTGGATAGCTTTAGAAGTAAAAATTCAAAATATTTAAATCAAATTCAAATAATGCTGATCTGCCAATTCGTTTAATTTCTTTGCCGCCTGTTCTGCTGTAATATCCCTTTGCGGATTTGCCATCATTTCATAACCTACCATAAATTTCTTTACCGTAGCAGAGCGTAGTAAAGGAGGATAAAAGTGCATATGCCAATGCCATTCTGGGTGCTCCCCTTCATTTACCGGAGCTTGGTGCATTCCAGCAGAATAAGGAAAAGAGGTCTCAAAAAGGTTATCATATTTAATGGTCAGTTTTTTAAGAATATCGGCTAAAGCCAAACCCTCTTCGTTATTAAACTGAGTAATGTATTGAACATGTCTTTTACTGATGATCATGGTTTCATAAGGCCAAACTGCCCAAAACGGAATGAGTGCTACAAAATGATCATTCTCTGCAATAATTCGCTGTTTGGTTTCTAATTCTAGTTCCAAATAAGAGGAAAGCAAGCTTTTATGATGTTTATTATAATAGGCCAATTGCTGAACTGTTTCTTTTGCAGGCTCAACAGGTACACTACTTTGAGACCATATCTGTCCGTGTGGATGTGGATTGCTACAGCCCATCACCTCTCCCTTATTCTCAAAAATCTGAATATATTTTATCCAATCATTTTTTGCCAATGTTGCAAATTCAGATTTCCATAAATCTATAACCTTTAAAATGTCCTCAATTTCCATTTGAGGAAGGGTTAAATTATGCTTTGGAGAAAAGCAGATCACTTTACAAATACCTTTTTCGCTTTTAGCCTGTAAAAGCCCTTTAATATTGGTTTCTCCATCAGGAGTATCTATCAAAAGTGAAGAGAAATCATTGGTAAAAGCATAAGGTCCGCTATAGTTTGGGTTAATAGAACCGTCTGATCTAATATTGGTAGGGCAGAGGTAACATTTTTCATCATAAGAAGGTCTCATAGCATTTTCAACCGCTTCTACCTTTCCTTGCCAAGGTCTTTTGGTACGATGGGGAGAAACCAAAACCCATTCTCCGGTTAAAATATTTAAACGCTTATGCGGATTTTCTTCAAAATTAAAGCTCATGTTATTTTACGATATGTGTTCCGTCTTCAATTTGTGTGATATAAACATTCATTCCAATATTTATTTTATTCCAATAAGCTTCTTTTATTCTTTTCACAATCCCTTCTAATTCTTCTTCTTTTACTAGAGTAATTACACAGCCACCAAAACCACCGCCCATCATTCTTGCGCCTAAAATCCCAGGTTCTTTTTTGGTACAACTTACAATAAAGTCTAATTCAGGGCAGCTTACTTCATACAGTTCGCTTAAACCTTGATGAGTTTCGTACATTTTCTGTCCAAAATCTTCAATTTTCCCATTTTTTAAATCTATACAAGCGGCTAACAAACGATCATTTTCTTCTACTACATATTTACACCGATGATAAATATCAGTACTTTGATCAGAAAGACACTCCTCTACCATTGCAATAGTGGCATCTCTCAAGGTTTTAACTTCAGGATATTTTTGTTGTATGATAGAAACCCCTTCGCCACATTGGCTGGTTCTTACATTATATTCAGATGATGCCAAAGAGTGTTTCACCATAGAATCAAAAAGCACAATTTTAATTCCTTCAAGCTCAAAAGGAACATATTCAAATTCTAGAGAGCGACAATCTAATTTTACTACGTGGCCCTTTTTTCCAAATACGCTGGCAAACTGATCCATAATCCCACATTTCACCCCCACAAATTCATTTTCAGCTTTCTGCGCAAGCTTCACCATTTCCATTTTCTCTAATTCTAATTCGAAAATATGGTTTAATGCAAAAGCTGTAGCACATTCTAAGGCTGCAGATGATGACATTCCAGCGCCAAGAGGCACATCTCCAGAGATTACCGCATTAAAACCTCCTGGAGTTTTATTGATTTTCAACAATTGATCTACAATACATATCACATAATTTGGCCATCCTTTGTCTGAATAACTACATTCTGATACAGTAGTGGTAAACGACTCTTCTAAATCTGCGGCAACTAAAAAAATGGTATCATCTTCCCTTTTTGAAATAGCAATATATGCCGCTTTATTAATGGCTGCAGGTAAAACAAAGCCCATATTATAATCGGTATGTTCTCCAATTAGGTTTACCCTACCTGGCGAACGCACAACCAAAGGGTCTTCATTAAACGTTTTCTTAAATACTGTTTCAACTAGGTTTTGTGAATCTTTCATGCCAGAATAATTTATAATTAATAGGTGCAAGGTAAAATTAACATGAATTTAATAAGTAAACTATTCAATGATGTTATTGGATTATTTTACTATTTTTATTTGAAAAAAATAAAAATGAAAAAAAGACAAGGATTTGCAGGACAGCGGACTATTGAATTGAATGGACAGCTCATTGCCAATTTCTGTGCACAAAATCCTTCCTCAAAAAGCGGATTCTTTACCAAAGTTGGCTTTTATCCTGATGCTAGGTATCAGTTTATAGAAGATGAAAAGGGAAGAGAAGAATACATCTTAATTTACTGTATCAATGGTTACGGAATGTCTAAAATTGAACAGAAAACCTATCACATTTCTCCTGGAGATTTTTTCATTATACCTGCAAAAAGTCCTTTCTCTTACCATGCAGATGAGTTGAAGCCATGGAGTATTTTCTGGTTTTTCTTCAAAGGAGATACGATTGAAGAAATTGCTGATATTTTTATCAGATCAAATAAAACGCATAAAGGTTTTTTGCCTTATAATGAAGAAAGGGTAAAACTATTCAATAAAATTTATCAGTATTTGGAAAGAGGCTATGGGCAAGAAAATATTGCCTTTATGAATATGTGTTTGTTAAACCTTGTTTCTTCTTTGGTATTAATTACTGTTGATAAAGAAAAAAATCTAGATAAAATTCAATCAGCAATTAACAGCACTTTGCTTTTTATGAAGGAGCAGGTTAACAAGAATTTAAGTTTAACTGATTTAGCTTCAAATGTTAATATGTCATTATCACATTTTTCGGCAATTTTTAAAAAGAAGACTGGCTTAGCTCCAATAAATTATTATAATAATATCAGAATGACCAAAGCCTGTGAATACTTGAAGTTTAGTGATGTTTTAGTGAAAGAGATTTCTTTTAAATTAGGCATTTCCGACGCTCATTATTTCAACCGTTTGTTTAAAAAAACAATGGGTTTAACACCAAATTCTTACCGGAAAGCAGCGCAATTTAAAGATTGATGTTGCTGTTTTCTTTTAGAGAGATCATTTTTTTACCTCACAATCAATATTAATAGTGATGAAAGTTTGGTAAAAGCAGCTTGTTTAGCTTGAGAAATATAAGAATAATAAGAGTGAAATGTATTGAATAAGGCTAGTTTTATATAAAAATAGAATAGTAAAATTGCAAACAGTTTTTAATTTAAACCGTTCTGCCCTTTAAACGCTTCAGCATTTAAATTCTTTGAGTATACTCAAAATGTAAAGTAATTGTTATTAAAGTGCATTATTTTAAATTATCAGTGAGAATTAATTAAATTTGAGGATAAAGCCAATAGATATATATGTCAGAAACAGCAGAACTAAGATTAGACGGAAATTTATATACCTTACCAATAGTAGAAGGTACTGAAAATGAAAAGGCAATTGATATTGCTAAATTAAGAGATCAAACTGGTTATGTGACTTTGGATAGTGGCTTTAAAAATACAGGAGCAACTAAAAGTGCAATTACTTATTTAGATGGTGAGCAAGGGATATTAAAATACAGAGGATATTCTATTGAGCAGTTGGCTGAAAAGTCATCTTTTCTTGAAGTAGCTTACCTTTTAATTTATGGAAGCTTGCCAACTCAATCTCAAATAGAAGATTTTCAACATCAGATCAGCCGTCATACTTTAGTTCATGAAGACATGAAGAAATTTTTTGATGGTTTTCCGTCAAAATCTCACCCAATGGGTCAGCTTTCTTCTCTGGTTTGTTCCTTATCATCTTTTTATCCAGAATCATTAGATGCTCATCCAACTGATGAGGAATTTGATTTAACCATTATTAAGCTTTTAGGTAAGATGGCTACCATTGTATCTTGGATTTACAAAAAATCTTTGGGCCATCCGGTAATCTATCCTAAAAACAAATATGATTATGTCACCAACTTTATGTACATGACTTTTGGCCAGCGTACAGAAGAGGTAGTGATAGATGAAGTGGTGGTTAACGCCATGAATAAGTTGTTGATTTTGCATGCAGATCATGAGCAGAACTGTTCTACTTCTACAGTAAGAATTGTTGGTTCTTCAGACTGTAATTTATATGCATCTATTTCTGCTGGTATTTCTGCATTGTGGGGTCCTTTACACGGAGGTGCCAATCAAGCGGTGATTGAAATGTTAGAGCAGATTAAAAATGATGGCGGAGATGTAGATAAGTGGGTGAATAAAGCTAAAGATAAAAATGATTCTTTCCGTTTAATGGGATTTGGACATAGGGTATATAAAAACTTTGATCCAAGAGCTAAAATTATTAAAAAGGCTTGTGATGATATTTTAGAAAAATTAGGCATTAACGATCCTGTTTTAGAGATTGCTAAGAAATTAGAAGAGGTAGCCTTAAGCGATCCTTATTTTGTAGACAGAAAATTATATCCAAACGTAGATTTCTATTCGGGAATAATTTATAGAGCTTTAGGCTTCCCAACTGAAATGTTTACCGTATTATTTGCATTAGGCCGTTTACCGGGATGGATTGCACAATGGAAAGAAATGCGTGAGAATAAAGAGCCTATTGGAAGACCAAGACAGATTTATGTTGGTGAAACGGATAGAGATTATGTTGAAATAAATAAAAGATAAAATAGAATTATAATTTTTAAAAAAAAGACCTGCAATTTTAAAAATTGCAGGTCTTTTTTTGTACCCTTAATGTGCTAAGTTTGAAAGCTTTTCTTCTCTTTGATGTTTGTATTTAAAAATCAAAGGGAATACAATTGCTAATAATAAAGCATATCCAGCAAAAGAGAACCAAATACTTTGCCAGTCTCTTACCCCATTTGAGGTAAAATAATCAACTACCCAACCGCTTAAAATACCGCCAAAGAATGCACCCAAGCCATTGGTCATAATCATGAATAAACCCTGTGCACTTGCTCTTATTTTTGGATCGGCTTCACGTTCTACAAACAGAGAGCCTGAAATGTTAAAGAAGTCGAATGCCATTCCGTAAATGATCATCGATAAAACCAATAAGAATAAACCTCCGCCCGGGTTTCCCACGGCAAATAGCCCAAATCTGAATACCCATGCTATAATACTAAATAGCATTACATTTTTTATCCCAAATTTTTGTAGAAAGAAAGGAATGGTTAAAATAAATAAGGTTTCAGAAATTTGAGAGATAGAAAGTAATAAATTGGGATGTTCTACCCCAAAAGTACCAGGATATAAAGTTTTGAAATCATCTAAAAATGAACCTCCAAATAAATTGGTTATTTGAAGCGCTGCTCCCAAGAACATTGAAAAGACAAAGAAAATGGCCATTTTTTTAGTTTTGAACAATACAAATGCATCTAAACCTACACTGTTTGCAAGACTTCTGGCTTCTGTTGATTTTAGTGGCGGGCGTTTAGGCATGGTGAAAGCATAAAGACCTAATAATAATGATGCGCCACCACTTACATATAATTGCATGGGGCTTTTTGTCCAACCTAAAAAATCTACTGTCCACATCGCTACGATAAATCCTATGGTTCCCCAAACTCTTATAGGAGGGAAGGATTTTACAATATCATGCCCATTTTTCTCTAAGGCATTATAGGAAACAGTGTTAGACAATGCTATGGTTGGCATATAAACCATAGAATTAAATAGCATTATAATATATAGGGAAGGATAATCTTTAATATTTGAAGCCAAAAATAATAATAGCGCCCCAACTATATGACAAAAGCCAAGAACTTTTTCTGCGTTATAAAAACGGTCAGAAATTATACCCATAATAGCAGGCATAAATAAGGAAGCAATTCCCATGGTAGAAAAAATACTACCTACTTCAACACCTGTGAAATGTAAGGTGACAATCATGTAGCCACCTAAAGAAATTAACCAAGAACCCCAAATAAAGAATTGCAGAAAATTCATCGCAATTAAGCGAAATTTAATATTCATATCATTAAGCCAAATTAGATATAGCAGCCTAATATATGTATTCTATACAATAAATAAAATTGGAATAATAAAAATGAAATGCTAAGCTTAATAAAATTAAGAAGTTTTTCTTTTTGTGAGTTCATCTCTTATTCGGGCAGCTTTTTCATAAGCTTCCTCCTTTAGTGCTTCCTGAAGTTTGGTCTGTAATTCTTCACTTGATAAGTCTGAATAGCTAAATGGTTTACTTTTACTTTCTTCAGCTGGTTCTATATTGTCTAAAAACACAAAATCATTTCCTTCAATCACAATTCCTGCCGAAGCCAAAATAAATTCATAAGTTGAAATAGGGCATTCAAATCTTACTGCTAAAGCAATGGCGTCTGATGTGCGGGCATCAATTTCAATATTTTTCTTCCCATCATTACAGATCAGCTTGCTATAAAAAATGCCATCTACTAAATTATAAATGATCACCTCTTGAACGTTAATGTGGTATGCCTCCGCAAAGGATTTAAAAAGATCATGAGTCAACGGTCTACTAGGGGTCATTTTCTCAATTTCAATGGCTATTGCCTGTGCCTCAAAACCGCCAATAATAATTGGCAACCTTCTTCTTCCGTTCACTTCCCCTAAAACCAAAGCATAAGCTCCGGACTGTGTTTGACTGTAGGATAAGCCAATAATATCTAGTTTAAGTTTCTTCATTATCAAATAATGCCCAAATTCTTAATTGATTATTTGGGCGTTTAACCGGATTTTCAATCCTTTGGTAATTATTATAATTAAATTAACCATCTGATAAAGGCAAAATTACTGCCAAAATCAGAGGATTAAATTTTCTTGAAAATTATGAATTTGCTTTTAAAGCTTTTACTGCCTCAATCATTTTAGGGACAACTTCAAAAGCATCGCCCACAATTCCGTAATCAGCAACCTTAAAAAAGGGAGCTTCAGGATCTTTATTGATCACAACAATTACTTTAGAAGAAGATACGCCTGCTAAATGCTGAATTGCGCCTGAAATACCAATTGCAATGTAAAGATTTGGGCTAATGGCAATACCTGTTTGACCAACGTGTTCACTGTGAGGTCTCCAATCTGCATCAGAAACCGGTTTAGAACAAGCTGTTGCTGCGCCAAGAAGGTCTGCCAGTTCTTCAATCATCCCCCAGTTCTCCGGACCTTTTAATCCTCTGCCCGCACTTACTACCAATTCTGATTCAGGTAAAGAAACTTTATCAGTTGCCCTAACAATTTCTTTTATAATAGTGGTGAAGTCGGTGTCTTTTAAATCTGCACTGAATTCTTCAATAGTAGGAGCGTTGCCACCTTCTATTAATTTGTAAGAATTAGGAGTTAAAGAAATCACTTTGTTAGTGGCAGTCATTTCAACATAAGCAAAAGCCTTGTTAGAGAATGCTGTTTTCTTTACAATAAATTTTCCGCCATCAGTATCAGGAAGTTCAATAGCTCCTTCTGCTACTGCAGCGCTTAATTTAACACCAATTCTTGGTGCCAAACCTTTGCCGGAGAATGAGTTGGAAAGCACCACAACAGCAGCACTTTCTTTTTTTGCTGCCTCTGCAATTACAGATGCATAAGCCTGATTGATAAATGATTTTAATTTATCATTGGTCACGGTTAACACTTTTTCCGCACCGTATTTACCTAAAATCTCTAATTCTGATGAAGCTACATTTCCGATGGAAATGGCTACTAAATTTGTATTTAATTGTGAAGCAATAGCTTTTGCATAAGAAACTGCTTCGAATATTGATTTTTTGAATTTGCCTTCGGCATTTTCAACATATACTAAAACTGACATAATTTTCGGTTTATATTTTTGTTTTGTTGCTGTTTTTTGCGTTAGTCCTGCCTGTCGGCAGACAGGGATAGGAGCATCTAGTCCGCCCTAATTAAAATACTTTAGCTTCACTGTGCAATAAATCAACTAATTTTTCTGGATTTGACGCATCCACCAATTTTACGGTGCCACGCGGAGCTGGAGTTTCAAACTTTACAATTTCTGATAATTTTTGAACTGCTACAGCTTCAATCACATTTAAAGGCTTGGTACGGGCCGACATGATTCCCCTCATATTTGGAATTTTCCATTCTGCAACACCTTCTGCAGTACCTGCAACAAATGGGAAAGGAATGGTTAATATTTCTTTTCCGCCTTCAATTTCACGCTCTACAGTTGCTTTATCTCCATCAACATCTAATTTTTTGATAATGGAAACCGATGGGATAGCTAATAATTCGCCTAACATTGCCGCTACCTTGGCTCCGTTGTAATCAATAGATTCTCTACCTGTTAAAATCATATCAAAAGATTGATCTTTAGCGTAAGCAGCAATTTGCTGTGCAACAAAATAAGCATCCTGTGGCTGTGCATTCACTCTAACGGCATCTGTTGCGCCAATTGCCAATGCTTTTCTAATGGTTGGTTCTGTACTTGCTTCCCCAACATTAATCACCGTAACAGTGCCATTTCCGTTCTCTGTTAACTCTATTGCTCTTGATAATGCAATCTCATCATAAGGATTTAAAACAAACTGAACTCCTGTCTGATTAAATTGAGTGTTATCATTAGTAAAAGTTATTTTTGTCGTCGTGTCCGGGACGTTACTAATACAAACTAAAATTTTCATCATTTTATTTATTGTTTTTAAATGGTGAAGAAGCAATCATGATAAGGTAACTATGAAAGTTTTGGAAATTCATGATAGTTTCATATAATTGGATTTGTTACAAATTTAATTAATTAAGTCAATTATAAGATGTCGATAAACAGATTAGAGCGATTATTAGAATTCTATGAGCAAGAGCCTAATGATCCTTTTTTAAAATATGCGCTCGCAACCGAGTACCTAAGATTAAATAACCATGAAAAAGCTTTATGGTTTTATTTAGATTTGGTGGAAAAACACACCGATTATATTGGGACTTATTATCATTTGGGTAAATTATATGAGCTGATGCAAAAGCAGGAGGAAGCTTTAAAGATTTATGAGCAAGGGATAGCCGTTGCAAAAAAAATAAAAGATCAGCATGCGCTGAATGAGCTAATGGGCGTTTACAATAGTTTACAAGACGAATTATTTGATTGAAAAATTGAAATTCAGGAAACTTACATTTTTAGGCGATGTGCTGGCTTTTATGCTGACTTCATTTGGAGGTCCGCAAGCGCATTTGGCTATTTTGCTAAATGACTTCGTAAAGAAAAGACAATATTTAACAGAAGAGGAGCTGATGGAGCTTTATGCACTCACTCAGATTCTTCCTGGGCCGTCATCCACACAAACTTTAGTTGGGATTGCTTATAAAGTAGGAGGGCCATTTTTTGCAATACTAACATTTTTAATTTGGGCAATACCATCGGCAGCAGCCATGTGTTTTATTGCCATCAATTTTTCTTCCTTTAGTGTTCACCCTCAATTTGTTAAAGTACTTTCTTTTATACAGCCCATTGCGTTAGGAATTGTAGCTTTTGCTGCTTATTCTTTTGGAAAAACAGCATTAAAATCTGAAGTAAGTATCATTTTAGCGCTGTGTGCTGTGGCCGCAAGTTTAATTTTAAGGAGTGCTTATGCTTTTCCAATATTGATATTATTAGGCGGAATTATCAGTTCAGCAACGGAAACAAGAGAAGATGAAGATGAATTAAGGGTAAGGCTATTCTCAAAAATCAATACGAGAAAAGTAGCTTATTTTATTGGAATCCTTCTTTTATTTGGTTTAATGGGAGCAGTAATTAATAGGACTTCACCATTTAGTTTGCCCATCAGGTTATTTGAGAATTTTTACCGTAACGGGATCATTATTTTTGGAGGAGGGCAGGTTCTTGTACCCTTAATGTACACCGAGTTTGTAGATGTAAAGCATTATTTAACAGGGCAAGAGTTTCTTTCAGGTTTTGCTTTGCAACAGATGATCCCAGGACCTACTTTTTCATTTACTTCTTTTTTGGGTGCAATGTCTTTAGGAAACAGAGGCTATGGTGTTAGTGGACAAATTTTGGGAAGCTTGATAGCAGTTGTAGGAATTAATGCCCCAGGTTTAATTCTCATTCTTTTTATTGTTCCTTTTTGGAATGATTTAAAGAAGATTACACGTATTAGACGTTCTTTAAGTGGGATTAATGCGGTTGCGGTAGGCTTTATGATTGCTGCCTTTTTGCTATTACTTTCACCTGCAGGTGTTAATTTTAAAACTATAATTACCATGATCATTACTTTTTTGATTTTAAAATTCACTAAAATTAAAACGCCTTATATTATTTTAGCAGGGGTGCTATTGGGGGTACTCACTGCATAAAAAGTTGCTTTGATAAATAGTAATGTTTTTAACTACCTTCAAAAAATCTAAGACCTAATTACTATTCGTTTATAAAAGGCTAATGTATTTAAACTATTTAACTCTAAAAATAGAATGAGAATCCCTATTACACGTAAAGATATCATCATTCCTCCTGATTCTAAAAGAGTGATTGCCAGATTTTTCTTTAATGGAGCTGAAAGAGCCATTCAGGTTTTGAACCATATCAATGAATTGAACGAACAGGAAGTTTACGATTTGATCTCTCCAATTTTACAGGAGTTTTCTAAAAGACATCGTAACATCACTAAGATTTTAGATAAACATGCCGAAAAATTAATGGTTGAAATTCCAGAAATGGCACAAGTAATCCGTGAAACTTCCTCATTTAGAAAATTGTTAATTGGCTCTTATTTTACGCATGAATATTCCATAGAATCTGCCGCTTTCTTTAATCCTTCAATTGTTGAAGATCCAGATCAATCAGGCTTAGAAGACGGGCAACGTAGATTGATTATTAGTTTCAGAGCCGTTGGCGAAGGTCACATCTCCTCAGTTGTTTTTAGAAAAGCAATGTTGGAAAGAAATAATGACATAACTGTAATGCCTTCAGGAAGGTATGTGGATGAAGCGGAGATTATAAAAAACAATATCTATAAGAAGGAATACTTTTTAGAAAAGGCAGATGACGCTCAAATTTCACCTAAAACTTTAGCATTGGCAAAAGAGCATTTGCCAGAAAGATTTGATTACAGAACTTTGAAAATACTTATTGAAAAGTTGACTTCTGATATTCATATTGATAGTGTAGGGACTGAACTGGAAAAACTACTTTGGTTAGCGGATTCTTACCATGAGATTCTTTTTTCATTAGATACCGATATTTCTGACCGTATTATTTATCCAATATCAGAATATGAAAGAAAAGGAATAGAAGATGCCCGATTTGTAAAGTTTTTTAATGAAGATGGAACTTCTAAGTATTATGCAACTTATACCGCCTATGATGGCTTTATGATTATGCCTAAATTAATGGAAACCTCTGATTTTTATGATTTTAAAGTTAGACCAATGTATGGTATAGGAGCCAGGAATAAAAATCTTGCTTTATTTCCGAGGAAAATAAAAGGTAAATACGTGATGATGTCAAGGATTGATGGTTGGAATAATTACATCATGTATTCTGATAAGATAAATATCTGGACAGATCCCATCAAGCTCCAATCTCCAAAATATGCATGGGAATTTGTACAGATCGGAAACTGCGGTTCTCCTATAGAAACTAAAGAAGGTTGGCTTGTAGTAACCCATGGTGTTGGGCCAATGCGCAAGTATTGTCTTGGGGTAAGCTTATTGGATTTAGAGGACCCAAGCATTGAAATAGGGCGTTTAAAAGAACCTATTTTAATAGCCAATAAAGACGAACGGGAAGGCTATGTACCTAATGTTGTTTACTCTTGTGGTTCTATCATTAATAATGGAGAGCTAATTATACCTTACGGATTGTCAGATTACTCTTCTTCTTTTATGACCGTGAATTTAAAAGCGCTATTGGATAGACTAAAGAACAGTCACTAATTGCTCATATAGTTTAAGGTATTCCTGTGCCATTTTTTTTGCCGAAAAATGCTCACTCGCATAAGAGGCACAATAAGATCTGTCAATTTCTTTCAATAGATTCACGGCTTTTATGGCTTCAGAAACTGAGCCAACTAAAAACCCTGTTTGATGATGTTGAATTAATTCTGGCATAGAACCTTTATTAAAAGCAATTACAGGAGTGCCACATAACATTGCCTCCACTACGCTTAAACCAAAAGGTTCTTCAAAATTAATTGGATGAAGCAAAGCTATTGCATTGCCTAATAATTCGTTTCTCTTCATCGGATCAGCGTGACCTACAAATTCGATATCATCATTTAAGTGTGGTTTAACTGCTTCATTAAAATAGTTTTCATCCTGAATAATGCCCGCAATTTTCAACTTTTTCCCAGAACCCTTGGCTATTTCAATAGCTTCGGCAGTACCTTTATCAGGATGTATTCTTCCGAAGAATAATAAATAATTTTCTGGAGTTTTATTGAATTTAAACTCATTGATATTTAATCCATTATACACATTACCTAAATAATTTAGAGAAGGGTGCTGATTAGATTTGCTGATGGAAACGTAAGAACAATGATCATTATATTTTTGATAAACCTTTAATATTTTTTCTGATGAAAACCCATGTATGGTAGTAATGATGGGGGTTTTAATGAGTTTAGAATAGGTAAGCGGTAAAAAATCAAAATGATTATGAATCAGGTCAAAATGAGAAGCTTGCTCCATCAAGTGGCTAATGTGTAGGCATTCTACCACTTTGGCATCCTGATCACGATCTTCCTCATAACCATTTTGTATAACAGCATTTAATTTTGCATTGGTAATGGAGTCTGCGGTAGCGAAAAGGGTAACATCCATTCCTAAATCTAAAAGATTTTCAGTTAAGTTGGATGCCATCTGTTCCCAAGGCCCATAATGTTGTGGTGGGGTTCTCCATGCTATTGGAGACAAAACTGCAATTTTCATTTTACGGAATCTTCTATCGCACTTACCTTGTCAAATAAATATTCCTTTTCCTGTGCTTTTAAAACAGTTAAGTGAGAGATAAAATAAGCCAATGTACTTTCAGCACCTTGATTCCTGTTTAAGCCAATTGGAGTTAACCCGTCACAGCATCCGTTGGTTTCGTGATCATATAATGGAATCCTGAGTGCGTTTTCTCCTAAAAACCATAAATAGGTTTTAAACATTTTTTTGATGAAATGAACATCATTAGTAATTTCAAATGCTTGAAAATACATCATAACTGCTGCCATAGTTTCTATAGCCTGCTGATCAAATACTGCTCTTATTGCTCCTTTGAATAACCAACCCTCATTTCCTATAGGATTATAATAGCCTTCGGTAAAAGTTTCCTGATCTAAGAAATACAGACTTTCTAATCCAACTTCTTTATAAATAAACTCTGGGCTTATTTCATAAGCTTTTAATAAAGCTAAAGGCAGTATCGCATTATCATAAGTCATTTTTTCTTCAAACCAATTCCAGCCTTTAGTCTTGTTCTTTTGATAAGAATTGACAAGTTTATCTGCCAAGGCGGTCATTTTTAATTTTAAATCATCATCAGGAAATGATTTCAGATAATTAGCTAAGCCTATAATGCTATTTGCATAGCCCCTGAGGTGTGTTAGTTTATCCAAATGTTGCAAAGAGCTAAAAAATAACTCTCTACCAAACTCTTTATAAGAGTTGTTTGGAGAATTACTGATCAAATAACCTAAAGACCAAAGTGTTCTGCCATAAGAATCATCCGTTCCTGCTTCATCCAAATATTCCCTTTTAAAACTTAAAAAGTTCCTGAAATCACCATCATCGCACTGCATATATTGTATAAAGCTGAGGTAAATTGGTAATAAATCCAGTGCTTCTTTAGCTTTAAACTGATCATTAGCCATCAATACCATCAGCAAAGCTCTTGCATTGTCATCCATACAATAGCCTTCTTTAAGGTTGGGGATTCCAAATCTTGCATGCTGTACAATGCCGGTGTCATCAGTTAATCTTCTTACATAATCTAAGTTGAAGCTGGGCAGCAGTTCTGTATTTAAAGAGAAATTTTCGGGTATAATTTTTTGCTTTCTTTCAAGGATGATTTCGGCTGCCAGTTTATTATATAAACCGCCAATTTTAGGGTAACGTAAATTTAACCCATAAGTGTATGCCTTATCCCTGATATTTTTTAAAGCACTTTCATCGTCCAAAAGCTTATTTACGATTTTAGCTAGCTGTTGATGATCTGCAAAATCAAATAAAAGCCCTCTACCATCAGCCAATAGCTCCTGAGCATGCCAGTAAGGGGTAGATATAACGGCAGCTCCTGCGCCAACTGCGTAAGAAAGCGTCCCGCTTGTAATTTGTGCCTCGTTAAGGTATGGAGTAATATAAATTTCTGTGGCTCTTAAGTAATCCATTACTTCATCTTCTGCAAGAAAACTATTGATAAAGTTTACATTTTTGCTTACCCCTAAATTTTTAGCTAACAATTTTAGATAATCCCGATACTCTTCTCCATTATTCTTTTTTACGTGAGGATGTGTGCTTCCAATAATAGTATATACAACATCAGAATGTTTTTGAACAATTTCCGGCAATGCCTTAATCACTGTTTCTAAGCCTTTATTCCTTGATATTAAGCCAAAAGTAAGTAACACTTTTTTATTGGAAAAATGATTTGAACCATTTAATGTATTTTCTAATGACACTTCATAATCAGGAACTCCATGTTCTATTTTTACTATTTTTTCTGAAGGAACATCATAAATGTCTTTTAAAAACTGAACTGCTTTATCAGCCATTACTACAACTCTTGATGATTGTTTGGCGATTTCCTGAATAATTAATTTTTGAAGATAGGAGGGATCTTTTAAAACTGTATGAAGAATAGTGATTAAAGGCTTCTCAATTCTATTAAGCAAAGGCAATACATAAATACCATTTTCTCCGCCGTAAATTCCAAATTCATGCTGCATGATACAAATATCGACAGCACTATTATTTATATAATTGGCCGCAACGATATAATCTTTCTGATTTTGTTGCCTGATGATCTGCTTCACCTCTTTGGAGTACTGGTATTGATTTTTATCTTCGGAATCGTTAATGGCAACCACATAGCTTCCTGATGATTCATGACTTAAGTTATGTTCAATAGCTTTCTTAAGGTTTGAATTGAAAGTTGCCAAACCGCATGGTCTTGGCATATAAGTAGATATATAAGCTAACTTTGTCATGTTAAAAATTAAGTAAATGGTAGAGGAAAAGAATTGTAAAGAATAGGCTAAAATATGTGCCAAAAATTTATTTTGACCCAATTAGACTAAAAATAATTTTATTGATGATATTTGAGAAAGACAAAGAGCTTTAGTTCTCAGAAGCTTTAAATAGCATGTTTATACAGCAAATTCAGGAAGGCTATTGTAATTAAAAAAAATCAATAAAATCCTACAGGCTTCCAGTGAATTTCATGCGGATTCCGTCCTGAAAATTGGCGATTGTTTTAAAGATTTCCTTTAGAGTGACCTGTTCTATTTTCGTTAAAGAATCTAAATGGATGTAATTATCAGGCATTGATTTATTATCTATAATATCTTGAGCTTGATTTTTAAGTCTTAACCCCATCAGGTAGTAATAAGATTGCATCAGCTCATGAAACTGATTTTCTTTAAATACACCCAGCTGCTTTAAAGCCTTAAGCCTCTCTCCAGTATTTTCTTTTTGAAAGATCCTGTTCTGTAAAGCGTAAACACGCACTAAATCTACAATCGGAGTCATGGCTTTTTTTACATCAAAAACTTCTTTAGTTCCTATAGTATATGTTTTAATGTTTTTAAAAAAAGTTAATGGCGGTTCATATTGTAAAGCATTTTTAGCCATGTAAGCAAAAAACTTTTCAATGGGTTGTTGCAATTGTATATCAACAAATTCCCTCAGTTCATCTATAATACTGTTATCTCCATAAATAGGCCTACAATCAAAAAATGTAGAAAACATAATGGCAGTTTCAGGTAAAGATTCATCTATCCAGCTTTTATAATTTCTTTTCCAATGGGAAAGGGAATGTGTCCATTTAGGGTTTTTAGCCATAAAATCTCCACTACAATATACAAATCCAATCTCATTTAATTTGTCTGAAACTCGTGTTGCAAAATCTAAAAAATAAGACCTCACCAGTTCTCTTTGCTCATTGGCTTTGTCTTCATAAATAATGGCATTGTCTTGGTCAGTTTTTAAGGTCTGTTCTTTTCTTCCTTCACTGCCTAAAACAATAAACACAAATTTTGCTGGAGCAGGTCCAATTTCTTTAAAAACCTCCTCAATTACTTTTTGAGAAATGGTATCGGCAATGGTCGTAATTACTTGATTTACGATCTCCGCATGCACTCCTCTACCTAAAAGTTGGGCAACAATTCTGGGGACTTTTTGCCATTTTGCTTTTAACTCTTTTGAAGAAAGCGCCAATTTAACAGACTGAATAAATACCAAAGGGGATTGAGCTTGCTCGCTCAGCAACCTGTTTCTACTTAAAAAACCAAGATAATCCTCTCCATTTTTCACCAAAAGGTAACGGGTTTTAGTGCTAAACATCATCAGAATTGCTTCATAAACGTAAGCTTCTTCAGAAATGGTTACAATATTCCTGTCCATAATTTCTAAAACAGCTTTATTCGCATCTAACAGTTTAGCAATCACTTCATCTCTTAAAGTAATATCCGTTACAAAGCCAATTACTTCTTTGTTTTCATTTATAACAAACAAGCAACTTACTTTATGGTGAGCCATTAAATTCGCCACTTCAAAAATTGGTGTATCTGGATTACAGCTCACCATTTCCCGGTATGAAATTCCCTTAATTTTTCTGGAATAAAGTTGTTCAGATGCTATATAGCTCTCTTCAAAAGAAGCAGGTTTTTTATAGAAATGGGCAAAATCCTCATTCAGCATCCTTTTGCCAAAATCAGAAGTATAATGCTGAA
>JBDSHZ010000103.1:0-17247 GCA_039918235.1 Pelobium sp. | reverse complement strand
ATGGATAACCACGGGTTACGCAGTTGCGAACGTAATTATTTTACCCATGTCGGGATGGTTAGGTGATAAGTTTGGGAGAAAAAATTATTTCATTTTTTCCATCATTATTTTCACCATAGCCTCATTTTTATGCGGAAATGCAACCACATTAGAAGAACTCATTGCTTTCAGGATTTTACAAGGGCTTGCTGGTGGAGGTTTAATTTCTACAGGGCAAGCTATATTACTTGAGACTTGGCCACCAGAAGAAGTAGGTATTGCTACTGCGATGTTTGGTTTAGGTGCTGTAGTTGGACCAACATTAGGCCCAACCATAGGAGGTTACATCACAGAGCATTTCTCCTGGCCTTGGATATTTTATGTGAATATCCCAATAGGAATTATTGCCACGTTTGCCGCTTACCTGGTCATCAGGGAAACACCTAAAGAAGCAAAAGGAAGACCTATTGATTGGTGGGGAATTATTCTCCTGGCACTTACCGTAGGGAGCTTACAAACCGTTTTAGAAAAAGGAGAAAGTGAAGATTGGTTTGCTACTTCTTATATTTTAATATTAACAGTTGTTTCTGTTCTTGGGTTTTTTCTATTCATTTGGCGAGAGAAAAGCATTGAATATCCAATTGTTAACCTGAACATTCTGAAAAAGAGAAGTTTTTCTGTAGGAATGTTCTTTAGCTTTGTTTTAGGCTTCGGATTGTACGGATCGGTATTTATTTTTCCTATTTTTTGCCAGAACTTGCTAGGATTTTCTGCCTTACAAACCGGTAAAATATTTTTACCAGGCGGTTTGGCAACCATTGTTTTGATGCCATTTATCGGGATTATGCTAAAAAAAGGAGTACCTGCACAATTGATGGCTGCTTTAGGAATGTTGCTTTTCTTCATATTTTCCTATATGCTCAGTCAGTCAACTTTATCATCCGGAACTGGGGATTTTTTCTGGCCCTTAATTATTAGAGGAGTAGGGATGGCATTTTTATTTGTTCCATTAACAACCTTAGCCATACAAGATTTAAGAGGAAAAGAAATTGGACAGGGAACAGGTTTGAACAATATGGGCAGACAATTAGGAGGCTCTTTTGGAATTGCGGCGTTGACAACGTTCATTCATTTAAGAAATGGATTACACAGAAGCAATTTATTGAGCAATATTAATGAGTACAATACTGCTTTTACCCAAAAAATGGAGCTGATTAACAGAAGCTTTATGGCAAAGGGATATACCTATTTAGATGCACAACATGCGGCAACAAAAGCAATTGAAGGAATGGTAACCCGCCAAACTTTTTTATTGACTTATACGGATGCCTATTGGGTTGTGGGATTTGTGATGTTATTTTCTATCCCATTATTGGCATTACAAAAATTTAAAAAGAATACTACTATACCAGTAGATGTGCATTAAAATAACAAAGCCGGCTCTGGTGTGAGAGCCGGCTTTATTATTAACAATTAAAAAACCTATTGAATTCTTAAAGAACATTGTTGCTATTCTTTAAGAGATGATTAACCTTAATACTAATTTAAGTATTTTTAATAATTAAAAGCAAGCGATTTATCCATTTTTCTAAGTTAATTTTTAACAATCGCTATTCTTTTTAACAAAATAAACCTAATTTTCTTTTATTGATAAATAATTTATTATAATGAAACTTTATTAATAGATTATTTTTAATGATCGCATTAATTTAGTTAAAGCGTTTTCTCAATTATCCCACCCTTTTTACTGTCCACTTTTACAGTGAATTTACTACCTCCAGATACAATCCACCGTACCATTACTTTATCTAAACCGGGAATATTATCTAATTTTATATTAGTAGGATCGGTTTTTTGTTCAGTGGCGATATTCATGTCCTTATCCTCTACAATCATCCCTGCCAAAACTTTAGCTCCGGAAAGGGAAACTACATCTGGTACTTCAATATGATATTTTCTATCCTGTGAAGCATGAGTCGGCATCATTCTATCATTATAAATTGTAGCTGTTACCTGCTTTAATCCATTCCCTAAATCCTTTACATCAATAGCAGTAATTTCTAACTTTGGCGTATGGTAGGCATGATAAATAGTAAAAGCCATATTTCTATGCGCATCAGATTCCAATAAAAATCCTGGATGCATTCTTCCATAATTTTTCTTGAAGCCACCTATTTCAATGTCTCCATATTGTGGATGTTTATAAGGTTTCCAATCCACAAAGGCATCTTTAAACAATAAATATTTATCAAATTTATAGGCGCTAGCTTGAGGATCTTCATCTGGCTTATCGTACATCAGAAAATTATTCCAAAGTTCGTTGGAAAAGGTATAAATCCCACGGTTTCCATAAAACCAATCTAATTCACCTCCAAATACAGAATAAAGGTCTTTATACACTACTAAGTATTTATAGCCAGGGATTAATTCTTCTCCTTTTTTACCTAAAGCATCGTAAACCCTTACATCTTCACGGTTATAGGTACCTTCATCTTCTGCAGCACCGGGACCACGTAAAATCATTCCTCCATTATTATGGTAAGATTGTGCAGCAGCAATATTTGGATGTTTCATCACAAAATCAGCAACAGCCCTATTTTCTGGAAGAGAGAAAGGATATTTGAATGCCCCACCCTGGATATAATTAGGTTGCCAGTTCCAAGCCCAATCACGGTTTGGGTCATAAAAACCCTCTCCATCTTCATTAACCTTTCCGTCGCCGTCATTATCTATTCCTTCATAGCCCAACATTTCATACTCCCCTTTCTCATCTGCTTCTACTCTCACCATTCTTCTTGGATCGGTTGGGTCTAATTTATACCTTCCATTTGGGTCTTTTCTTCGCATCATGGTAATGCTTCCGTCTTTATCTAAATCGTCAAAACCATCTTCGTTGATTTGTCCGTCTCTGTCATTATCTACTGCAATCATTCCTGAGCGTGGAGAATTTGCATTGTTTGGCTCATGAATAAAATTGTCTCTTCCATCGGGATTGATAGACGGTACGATATAGAAAATTTTATCGTGTAATAATTCCTTTATGAATGGCGTATCTCCAAAAGATTCGGCTAAGTACCAAGCGGTATAAGAAGCAAATTCAGAACCTTGAATTTCATTGGAATGGATATTCCCATCAATGTACATCCCAGGTTTTCTATCTGGGTCTCCGCCCGATTTATAATCGGTTATCGCTAAAAGAATCAAATCTCTGCCTTGTGCAGTTTTTCCTATCACCTGAACTTTTACCAAATCCGGGTAAGCTTTAGCTAATTTTTTTGCAATCTCCACATGGCCTTCATAATCGTAATATTTATTCCAGCTTACTTGAACTTTTGGATTGGCTGGCGAACCTGATGCCTTGAATATCTGATTCGGCTCTTGAGCATTTGCCTGCAAAGTAAGAGCAGTAATAGATAAAGTATAGAAGATATTTTTAATAGTACTTTTCATGATTCCTGATTAAAGATTAATAGAAATGATCTTTTTTCCGTTTGATGGACTTTCTAAGGTAAGGGTTGCTTTTCCACTTGCTTTTACCAGCCACGTAAGGTGCTCACTACCGTAACCCGGTATGGCACTTATCGTTTGATTTGCTTTCCCTGTAATCATTTGACCATTGGACTTTAAAGCAACATGAATATCTTTTACCCAATTTGTTTTCTCTCCAACTTTGGTTTGAGTTGCCATTGCACCTTTATTGATCACATCTAAACTTATTCTTGTTAAGCCACCGTCTAATTTTTCTATTTTCAGATTTGCAGTTTCTATTTCAGGAGCCATTTTAGCTAAGGCTTCAATAAATTCGGTATGTTCTTTTACAATTGAAGCAACCATTGTATACGGAGGATTGATCATTGCAAAAGGATCAACACCGCCCACTTCTACTTTCTGTTCTGGAAAATCAGGATGTTTTACCACTGTCCATGGGGTGAAGAAATTGGAAGCTTTTTGCTGTTCGGCCCATCTTAAATAATTTGCCTCTCCATTCTTCTCTGTCAATGCTTTTTGCTTTAAAGTAGTATCAGGTTTAGATTCAGGCACCCACCAACCTGGTGTGCTAAAGCTAAAACGTCCGTAATGGAAATACGCCCATTCCGCAAAGTTACCGGGCGTTCCCGTAGTAGCAGGTGCATTTTTTTCCTTTACCAACTTGTTATAAGATTTTGAAACCAGCTCATTCACATCTGCATCTTCTTTGTACCAACTGGAGATAATTCTTTTGCCAACGCCGGCTTTGTTGAAACTTACAGGTGCTGAAAGATTGTTATATGGACCAAATGAAACAACTGCATAAACATTAAAAGCTTCGAAAAGGAAATCTAACAAAGCCCTGTTTTCTTTTTCTGATACCATGTGTTCGCCAGATCCCGAAACAAAGTTTGGATAGTTATAGCTCATGTTTTTATTAAAAGCCACACCACCTTCGCCATCTTCATTAAAAACACCATCTTTATCATTGTCCATTCCTTCACTTAGCAAAAGGTATTTTCCTTTTTGTCCTTTGCTGAAGTCTGCTTTAACCATTACCCTTGCATCCTCCTCAGAAATTAACCATTCCCCAGTTGGATCTTCAATACGCATCATGGTAATTTTGCCATCACCGTTCAAATCTTCAAATGGATCTTCATTGGTTTTTCCATCTCGGTCATCATCTGTTGCTCTGGCATTTCCGCTCCTCGCATATTTTAACTTCGTAAAATATTGTTCTGATGCATCAGGACTCATGTTAGGAAAAACATAAAAAGTCTGCTTGTCTAAAAGTGTTTTGATGCTATCAGTTCCAGATTGTGCCAATAGCTGTTCGGCAAAGCCGATTGCCAATTCTACACCTAAAAGATGCGCACCTTCTACCCCACCAACTACTGCTATTGCAGGTTTTTCTGAAGTATTTCCTGTTCCAATGGTCAGCATCCAGATGTCCTTATTTCCTAAAGTTTGCGTAAGTGATTTCACCTTTACCAAAGTCGGATACTTTTTTTCCAAAGCTTTGGCTCTACTGGTGAGCGAGCTGTAATTGCTATAATCCTGTGCGGAGACCCCTAACGAAACCGTTAGGAAAAGCAATGATAAAACCGTGATTTTTTGCATTTTATTTTGATTTACTTTTTAATTTTTGCCAAAAGCAATTGCTTTGTATTTCTAGTTTTTAGCTTTTAAATTTTCTTGGAATAACTTAAATATTCTTGAATATTCATCTCTCCAGCTGGTAGGTTGCTCAAAACCGTGGTTCTCCACAGGGAAAACAGCCAGCTCCCAATTGTCTTTTTTAAGTTCTATCAAACGCTGGCTCAACCTCACAATATCCTGAAAATGAACGTTGAGATCCAACATGCCATGGCACATTAATAAATGACCTTTCAACCCGTCTGCAAAATTAATTGGAGAGCTCATTTCATAAGCCTTTTCATCATTGTAGGGTTCGTTTAAAATATTTGCTGTGTAGCCATGGTTGTAATGGGCCCAATCTGTAACTGAGCGTAAACCTGCACCTGCTGCAAAAACATCAGGCTGGGTAAACATGGCCATTAAAGTGATGAAACCTCCATAAGAACCCCCGTAAATACCGATGTTTTTAGGATTGATTCCATATTTATCAACTAATAATTTCACCCCGTCAACTTGGTCGGTCAGGTCTTTGCCTCCCATGTGACGATAAATCCCTGTTCTGAAATCACGGCCGTAACCAGAGCTTCCGGTATAATCAATATCTAATACTGTATAGCCGTTATCTGCCAATAAATTATGGAACATGTACTCTCTAAAATAACTGCTCCATTGGTAATGTACATTTTGTAAATAACCTGCACCATGTACAAATACTACAGCTGGTTTTGCAGGATCTGGGTTTGCAGATTGATATAATCTAGCGTAAACTTTAGTTCCGTAACGGTTGTTAAAAGTGATCATCTCAGGATCTCTCCATGCGTATGACTCAAATTCTTTTGTAGTAGAATGGGTTATTTTTTTTGCTTCGGCGCCAGCCTTATTACTTTGTAAATAAAGTTCCCAAGGTTTATTGGAGTAGCTATAAAGGTCTGCCAAGTATTTTTCATCAGGAGACAGGCTTACATCATTGCCGCCTTTCATACTCGTTAACTTTACTGGTTCACCACCATTTACACTGATTTTATAATAATGGGTAATGCCAGGATGATCTGTATTTGCAGTGAAATAAAAACTTTTTTTGTCATTGGATAAATCTAGTGACTGCACTTCCCAGTTTCCGGTGGTTAGTTGCTTTTTAGCTTTGGTATTCACATCCATAGTGTAAATATGGGAATAGCCCGAAGCTTCGCTCTGAAAATAAATATGGCTTTCATCAAACCATCCGATGTTTCCTCCTCCATAAGAACCTCCAATTCCAGGACCACCAATCCAAGCTTCATCTCTTTGACGGTCTAATAATGTTAAAGAACCGTCCGCAGGATTTAAAGCCATAATCCAACGGTCTTTATTATCTTGTGAAGAGACGGTTAATACTGCTTTTGTCCCAGCTAAATTCCATATTGGTGCACCAACGGTAACTTCGCGGTCTTCATTTTTCTTCTGTCTTTCCGCTAATTGTTTTGGATAATCTTTCACATAATCGGGCAAATCTTTAATACCGGCAATTGTTGAGGTATTAATGACGTAAGATGTATCACGGTCTAAATCATATACGTAAGCAATGCTGGTACTTTGCGCTGCGCCAACTTTGGTACGTGTGGGAATATTTGTGGTAAAGCCAGAATCGTCTATATAATTGGGAACATCTGCTACTTTACCATCTGCTCTTTTAATTAAACGATAAGTTACAAATTTGCCATTAGGACTCAATTGTACACCATTTACAAAAGCATCATCAATACCAATTTCTTTTGGGCGCTTTACTTCTCTAAATTTTGCTTCAATTTTTTGCTCTTTAGCTTCAGCATCATCTTTCTTAATGATATCAAAAAGCACTAATTGCTCATTTTTCAACCACTTTTCCTGCGCATTAAGTTTAGGTTCCGGTCTCTTTTTACTTCTAGAAAAATTGGTGAGCTGTACCAGTTCACCTGTTGTTAAAGACTGTTCATACAAGTTGTCTCCTTTTTGATAAACAATACTTGTTTGATTTGTAGAAAAATCAGCACCGCTTTCCCTATCTAAAGTATTGGTAATTTGTTTGGATTTACCGCTCTTAATATCCAGCAAAAAAATGTCGCCGTTTTTTTCATAAAGCTTCTGCGTTTTAGCTTTATTGAAAGCGCCTCTAAAAGAAGGCAGAGCAATTTCAGCTTCTTTGCTCAGTTTCTGAGGATTGGTGTTAGCAGTAGTGATGTAATACCAAGAGCTTTTACTCGCTCCTTCTGGATTCCACTGAAAATAGACGGTTTTGCTATCTGCACTCCATTGTACGCCGGAAGGGGAAGTGCCCATCCAAACAGGATCACGCATGATTTTATCAACAGTTAATTTTCCTAATTCTTGTGCTTGTGCCCAATTTAAACTGCCAAGAAGAAAGGTGATGAGGATGTACTTTTTCATATTAATAAATTCTAATGTCAGAAGACCGAAATCCAAAGACGAGTTTTTAACTATTAATTTTTAATCAGGTTTAAATCTTTTTACTTCTGTCTTCCAACCTCCGTCTTCTGGCATCTGTCATTATTCCTCGCCACCTCCATAGCCACCACTCATTGTTTGGCCAAAGAAAATGGCGTTCATAAAAAGCTTGCTGGTACCAAACCAAAATGCCCTGAAATTTGGATTATCAGAAAAAGAAATCACCTGTCCTCTTCCAAAACTACTGCATATCACTGATGCAGAACCTTTCAATATCTTCTCGTTAGCCGGAGAAATATATCCTGCCAATAATGGCTTATTTGTGTAAGAAACTGGAGTAGCAAATGGATTTGATGGTTTTTCAAACATCCCTGTTCCTTCTCTAAATACCGGGATTTCTGAAGTTGTGATTCCATATGCAATTGGATGGGTGTTATCTACTCGGCAATTAAAAATTGCACCGGGAATATATTGCGCTCTGGAAACTTCCTGTTGTGTGTCATAATTTCTGAAAGCAGTTGAATCACTATTTTTCATGGTTTTATACTTGATAGTAATTAAGCCATTAGCTATTGCCCAACGATTGGCATCGCCTTGAGCAATTAAAGTCCCTCCTGCTCTTAAAAATCTTTTAATTTCATCTATACCGCTCTGACCAATGGAATACCTGCCATCAGACATGATGAGAACATTGTATTTATCCAAACTGATTCTGTTCATGTCAGACTGATCTACCATAACTGGAGGCATATCAAAACGTTGATCTAGCAAATGCCAAACTTCTCCGGCATCATTTGCATTCACACCTGAACCAGTGACCAATAAAGTTTTAGGCTGTTTTAAAGGTTTGAAATTACTACTTCCTAAGTTAATCCCTTCTGTAATTCCTGTTCCTAATGGCAAAATATCCACTCCGTTTTCTTTTGCCAAAGCCGATAAAAGCTGATAAATTTCCTCTGGTTTAAGTTCTTGATTCATTGCTGGAACCATAATGGTTCCATCTTCAAAAGTTTTCGGTTTCCCATTAACAGTGATGGTAAAAGATTTGGATGCCACCTTTGCCAAAACACCTTTTTTTAGTAATCCATTCAAAACTTTTGGAGCATAAAACTCTGTCCATTCAAATATGTAAGCATAATTGCTTTGGGTACCCAACATTTTTCCTTCAGGGAATTTTGCTGAAGCAACTTCAGTTCCCAATAATCCAGCTGTAGAACTTAACTCAGCATATTTTATGTTCATTGCTAAAGGAAAAGTCCAAGCAGAAATATCATAAAATAAACTGTCCTGAAACTTAGTCTGTTTGGTAAAAATTGCTTTAATGGTTGAATATTGCGCTTGATCTGCAGGAACGACATAAGATGCTTTATCATCAAAATTCTTTCCGTTAACATTTGTGCCTTTAGCCAGTTCATATACTTTTATCTGGTGTCTTTTTAAAATATCCATTAAATGATAGCTAATGGCTTTATTGTCTTCAGAACCAAAAATATAGCCTTTAACCGCATCAGATTTGGCAGTATTGATCGAATTTTGATAAAAATCTTTTTGAAATTTCAGCATTTCTACTCGCATTCCCTGTGCTGCTTTTAAAGTAGAGAATGCAGTGGTTACCTGATTTTTTATAGTAAAGGGAAACCTCACTATCCCGTTATCACTTTCCTGTGCATGTCCACGGGAGCTTGCTTGCTCAAATAAAATACCCACAGCACCATTAATATCCGGATAAGTACTTCCTTTTCCATAATAGAAATCATCGTAATTCTCTTTTGTAAAATAAAGCGATCCTATTTCATCCAAAGCCTTAGCATGATATTCTCCAATTTTTGCAGTTAACTCTTGATTAATTTTTGGGGTTAAAGGATTGGTTCTGGCCGGTACGCCTGGTTGAAAAAAGAAAGTAGCATTGGTACCTTGCTCATGATGATCTGTTAAGATATTCGGTTTCCAAGCATGAAACTGTTCCAGTCTTCCTTTAGATTCATTATGCTGTAAAGGCAACCAATCGCGGTTTAAGTCAAACCAATAATGATTGGTCCTTCCGTTTGGCCAAGGCTCACTAAACTCTCTGGAGTTTGGATCGGTAACCAAAGTATTGCTTTTATTAGCATTTACCCAAGTAGAAAATCTTTGGATCCCATCAGGGTTGATAGCGGGATCAAATAAAATCACCGTGTTTTTTAATAGCGCATCAATTTCTGCACCTTGAGCTGCCGCCAAATAATAAGCAACCACCATTGCTGCATTTACACCGCTTGATTCGTTACCATGAACAGAAAACCCTTGCCAAACTACAATAGGCATGTTATCTACATTGATATTTGCTGACTTTGTAGGATCAGACAAAGCAATATGCTGTTTCTTGATCTGCTCAATATTGTTTTGATTTTCAGTACTCGTAATGGTGAGCAACAGTAGTTTTCTATGCTCATAAGATTGTGCATATTCTACCAAAGTGATGCGGTCTGAAAGACGGTCTAACTCCTTCATGTACATCACCACTTGATCATGACTTACGTGTTGATCTCCAACATTAAACCCGAAAATATCCTGCGGTTTTGGAATTTTAGGATCGTAAGAAATATTTTGAGGTAAGTAGTAAGAAAGTGGTGTTTGTGCTTTTGCAAAGTTGATGAAAAGACAAAGAATGGTGAATGCGTAAAGTTTTCTCATAAAATGATTTTGTGTTCAATAGGCAAGTTAAAAATTTTAACCCTTTAATGCTAGAAAGAAGCATTTGCCTGCTGAGCGTGACAAAATTGTTACTAAACGAAATAAATATTAAAATGAAATTTTTTAATCATAAGGAAATAGTTAAAACAAAAACGCGTTAAATTAACTGTTCATCAAACAGTAAATAATATTTTAATGAGGGCTATAAAAAAAATTCATACCGCAGTTTACGCACCAATTGCTGATTTAATTACCCATAGAGCAATTCCAACTTCCAGCATAGATTATCTTGATCCATTTTTATTCTTAAATCATCATGGGCCTCAAACTTATAAGAAAAACAATGGAGGTTTACCTTTTGGTCCACATCCACATCGTGGTTTTGAAACCTTAACCTATGTGATTAAAGGAGATATTGCTCACTTAGATTCCGGAGGTGGAGAAAGTGTGATCAAAGAAGGAGGTATACAATGGATGACGGCAGGAAGTGGCTTGATCCATTCTGAAGTTTCTTCAGACGAGTTTAAGAAAAATGGAGGTGAAGAAGAAGTCATTCAATTATGGATGAACTTAAAAGCCGAGCATAAAATGGTAAAGCCAAACTACATTGGTTTGACTAAGGAGGAGATTACTCATTTTAACCTAGATGAAGAAAAAGTAACCGTGGATCTCATTTCCGGAAAATGGGGAGATTTTAAAGGACCTGTTGATTCATTAGGAGAGCTGACCATGACCAGCATTCAAATAAAAGAAGGTGGAAGGCTTAATTTATCTGTACCTGAAGGTCATGAAATATTATTTTATTTGGTAAAAGGGGAACTAGCTATTAATGATCTTCCAGTCAAAAAACATCAACTGGTGCAGTTTGAAATGGAAAGTGGAGAAATAGCTATTGAGGCAAAAAGTGATGCCTACATTATTTTTGCACATGCACTTCCTTTTAATGAACCAGTGGTAGCTGAAGGACCGTTTGTGATGAATTCAGAAAAAGAAATCCAAGAAGCTTACGCAGATTATAGAAATGGTAAAATGGGCAAATGGAATTAATTTCAAAGAAGAATAATCATTAATTAGCTAATTCAGCAAAGGTATTTCCTTGATTTACATCTCCTGAATTATAGCCTTTCATAAACCAATACATTCTTTGTTTAGAAGTTCCATGTGTAAAAGCATCTGGAACTACTCTTCCTTGTACTTTTTCCTGTATGGCATCATCTCCTACAGCATTGGCTGCACTCATCGCTTCTTCAATATCACCGTCGTCTAAATATTTTTTATCGTAATGCGCAAAAATTCCGGCATAAAAATCAGCTTGCAATTCTAATGCAACGGATAATTTATTTGCTTCCGTAGTACTCAAATTCTGTTGTTGGCGGGTAACATCAGCAGATGTGCCCATTAAAGTTTGGATGTGATGCCCTACCTCATGTGCAATCACGTAAGCAGTTGCAAAATCCCCTCCCTCAGCTCCAAATCGGGTTTTCAATTCATTCATGAAAGTTAAATCGACATATACCTTTTCATCAGCTGGGCAATAAAAAGGACCAGTTGATGAAGATGCTTGACCGCAACCTGTAGAAACTGCATCTTCAAAAAGAATCAAACCGGGCTTTCTATAACTTTGGTTAGCATTTTTAAAAACATTAGCCCATACATCCTCAGTGTCAGCAAAAACTGTAGAAGTAAATTCTCTTTGTTCTATTTCTTCTTTAGTTAAATCCCTTTTTTCTGTAGGGGTACCACCCGAAGATTGTTGGGTAAGTTGCGCTAAAATATCTCCAGCATCTCCACCCATAAACATTTGAACAAGTAAGAATATTACCCCTATCACCCCTCCACCTGTCACTAATTTCCCACCGTTTGACATTCCTCTACGGTCTTCAACATTTGAACTTTGACGTCGGCCTCTCCATTGCATAGCTTTATAGTTTTTTTTGCAATATATACAAAACGAGTACCAATTATTGTGGCAACAAAAGCATCAAACTTTTCAAAGTGTCTGCTTCCTCTTTTTTCTTATCAGTTCGCCACCTTAAAATTCTTGGGAAACGTAAAGCCACGCCAGATTTATGCCTTGACGATTTATTGATCCCTTCAAAGCCGATTTCAAAAACCAATTCGGGCTTTACGGTTCTTACTGGTCCAAAACGCTCTAAAGTATTCCGTTTTATAAAATAATCTACCTGTCTGATTTCCTTATCCGTTAATCCGGAGTAAGCTTTTGCAAAAGGCACTAATTTATCTCCGTCCCAAACGGCAAAAGTATAATCTGTATATAAATCAGCTCTTCGGCCATGACCTTTTTGAGCGTAAATCATCACCGCATCTACAGAAAGTGGGTCTACTTTCCATTTCCACCAATCACCACGTTTACGGCCTACCTGATAGCTTGCTGATTTTCTCTTCAGCATCAATCCTTCTGCCATTAATTCTCTTGAACGCTCTCTTTCTTGTGCCAATAATTTCCAATTATCCGCTTCAATGATTTCAGAAATCCTAAATATATTTTGGTAAGTAGAAGAATGCTGCAGGGTTTCTAAAATCTTACGTCTTTGTTCTTGGCTCTTTAATCTTATGTCCTCTTCACCAAATTCCATCACATCATAAGCAATAAATGCTACAGGATTGTCGGCCAATAATTTTTTTGACAGCGTTTTTCTTCCAATTCTGGTTTGAAGAATGTTAAAAGGCAAAGGTAAATTGTCTTTAAAAGCAAGGATTTCTCCATCCAAAACTGTCCCGTCAGGTAATGCTGTAATGAAAGGGTGAAGTTCCGGAAATTTATCAGTTGCCAATTCCTCTCCTCTGCTCCAGATAAAAATCTCTCCTTCTCTTTTGATCAATTGCGCCCTAATGCCGTCCCATTTAAATTCTGCCTGCCATTCATTGGCTGAACCAAGCGTGTTTTGCAATTCTTCTACTGTCTTTTGAATTTCTGAAGTTTCCTGGATTGGATAAGCCAAAAAGAAAGGGTAAGGCCTTGAAATATCTGAAGTGCCGTCATCTTCGGCAGTTAAATTTTGATAAGAAAATGCCTCCGGCTCCCAGTTTCCCATAATCCGATGAGTAATGGTGGCAGTATCTAAATTGGCAATTTCAGAAATTGCCTTTACCACCAAGTTCTGAGAAACGCCAACCCTAAAACTACCTGTAAGTAATTTAAGAAACACAAATTTTTCCTGCCGTTCCATTTGATCTAAAGAAGTGATCAGCCATTCTTTCTTCTCATTATCTGAAAGGGTTTTAATGGTTTTAATCTCCTCAATCCATGATGAAAGTGTTCTATCCTGTTGATGTTTTGGCTCAGGGAGTAAGAGTGAAAGCGTTTCGGCTAAATCACCCACCACATCATAACTTTCTCTAAAAAGCCAATCCGGAATTTGACTGAGTGCTAAAGCCCATTCTTTCAACTGTGTGGAATTGATGGGTCTTTTGGGTTTTCTTCCTGTAAAAAGCGCTAACATGTTTATTTTATCTTCATCAGCAACTGATAAAAGATATTCTTTGATCACCTTAACCTTTTCATTGGTTTTATTGGTCTCGTCTAAAGAAAGAAAAAGTTTGGCAAAAACTTTCATTCTTGATCTCCTTTCAAATTTTCCATTTCAGTTTCCTCTTCATTCCCATATAATGTTTTTGCCTCTCTGGCATCATAACCTATTTCGCTTAAATACCTACTGAAACTTGCGGTAGAACCATGAGTAAGGTAAACCGTTTCACATTCCGTTGCTTTAATGGAGGCGATCAATCCGTCCCAATCTGCATGGTCTGATAGTACAAAACCTCTGTCGGCAGCTCTTCTTCTTTTGGCACCACGTATCGCCATCCAACCGGAGCAGTAACCAAAAGCATAAGGAGTCATTTTTTTCATCCACGGGGTTCCAATAGCGGAAGGCGGACAGATCACCATATTTCCTTTTAATGCTTCTTTAGTGGTTTCTGAAGTAATATGTTCCGTAGGATTCAACTTAATTCCATTTCTAATTAATGCTTCATTAGAATTTTGAATGACGCCATGGGTAAATACTTTACCAATATTTAAATCTAAATTTTGCAGGATGCGCTGTGCTTTTCCTAAAGAATAGCCTGCTAAAACAGAAGTTTTTCCCTCTGCCTGATTTTTTAACCACCACTCATTTATTCCCTTAAAAATCTCGGCTTGTGGCTCCCATTTATAAACAGGCATTCCAAAAGTACATTCTGAAATAAAGGAATGGCATTTTATGGGTTCGAAAGGAGTACATAAACCATCGTCCTCCGTTTTATAATCTCCAGAAACAACCCATATTTCTCCCTTATATTCTAACCTGATTTGTGCAGAACCTGGAATATGTCCGGCAGGATAAAAAGTGATTTTTACACCATTTTTTATACGGCTTTCGCCATAATCCATCGTTTCCAAATTGATGGCACCTAATCGGTAATACAAAATCTCTCTGGAAAGGGTATGCGCTAAATATTTTTGATGCCCCCATTTTGCATGATCGCTGTGGCCATGCGTAATCACGGCATCATTTACGGGTCGCCAAGGATCTATGTAGAAATCCCCTTGGGTACAATAAATTCCGTTCTGATTAAATTCTAATAATGGTTTCTTAGGCATCTTTTAATAAACACTGCAAATCAAAATAAGTTGGTGATGATTTAAATTTTTCATAAAATGAATTATTAATAGCTTTATATCAAAAATATGACCAATGGAAATTCAATATAAAGCAGGCATTATTCCGTCAACCGAAGAAATTATTGCAGTTTACGAGAGCTCTACCATCAAAAGACCAACCAATGATTCTGAGAGGATCACTGCCATGTATAAAAATTCAAACTTGGTTGTCACAGCTTGGGATGGTGAAGAATTGGTAGGTATTTCCAGATCCATCACTGATTTTCATTATTGTTGCTATTTGTCTGATTTAGCAGTGAAGATGAAATATCAGCACCAAGGCATTGGGAAAAAACTGATTGCAATAACCAAAGAAAAGCTTGGTCCTCAGGTAATGTTATTGCTTTTGGCTGCACCGGCTGCAGTGGATTACTATCCAAAAATTGGGATGGAAAAGTTTGATCACGCTTTTATGATTCATCGCGAAAAATAGCTCCACGCTTATTTTCTTAAACTGACGAAGAACAAAAAGTTCCTTTAATTGCTTTATTTTATATATTTTAACATTCATGAATTTAGATAGCGCCTACAATCTGATCTCCGAAAAACTAACTACTTGGTACGCCGGAATAGTTAAATCACTTCCAAATATTGCTTTGGCGGCAATAGTGATTGTGATTGGCGTTTTTATTTCCAAACTTTTAAGAAAGTATTCTTTAAAGATGATCAGAAAGTTTTCCCATCTGGAAACGATCAATAAGCTTTTTGCTTCTTTTATGTATATCCTTGGGATGGGGGTAACTATTTTTACTGCTCTTGATATCCTTAACCTCGACAAAGCAGTGACTACTGCGTTAGCAGGTGCCGGAATTTTAGGTTTGGCCTTAGCTTTTGCTTTTCAGGATATTGCCGCCAATTTTATGTCGGGGATTTTTATGTCTTTTAGGCATCCTTTTAATATTGGCGATTTGGTAAAGATTGATCACCATTTAGGTAGGATAGAAGCTATTAATTTAAGAGATACTACCATTATTACTTTACAGGGGCAAAGATTGATTATTCCTAATAAAACTGTTTTTCAGAATACGATTGAGAACTTTTCATCAACCGGAATGAGGAGGCTGGATCTTAAGATAGGTGTTTCTTACGGAGATGATTTAGAAAAAGTAAGAGATATTACCCTAAAAGCCGCAAATGCAGTTAAAAACAGAGATCAGAATAAGGAAATAGAGCTTTTCTATGAAGAGTTTGGAGACAGCTCCATCAATTTTAACCTAAGAATTTGGTTAGATACCACAGCGCAAAAAACTTATATGGATACCAGAAGTGAGGCAATTATTTCTATTAAAAAGGCTTACGATGAAAATGAGATTACTATTCCATTCCCAATCAGGACTTTAGATTTTGGTATAAAAGGAGGCAAAACCTTAACAGAAATGAAGGTTAATTTAATGAATGAGATTAAAGAATAATCAGTTTTTAGTGATTTTTAAGAGCATGCCAATTGTTAAAATAGAGCTCTTTAAATTGTTAAGTTCTTTAATACTTTTGATGGTCACATCTTCAAATTTTTCAGCAATTTCGCTCAAAGTATCCCCGGTTTTTACCTTATAAGTGAAGTAAGTAGGTTTTGATTCGGTCTTTTTAACAATTTTGCTTTTACCCACTACTAATTTTTGTCCGGGAGCAAGCTGCTGGGTTTTTAAATCGTTCCAAACTAAAATATCCTGCACTTCTACTTTAAACTGTTTGGCAATAACAGTTAAATTTTCTCCCTGTTTTACTTGATAATAAATCGCCTTTTCTGATCCTTCTGAGTTTTGTATCACATTTACAATTTTCAGGGAAGTGTCTTCATCTCCGTTCATCAGGTTAAAAAAACCTGCGTAATCCCTAGAAGCAATTTTTGGAATGATCAATCTTTTTGGAATAGCTGAAGAGCCATTAATCACGTCTTTTTTGTAAGATGGATTTAAAATCTGTAGATCTTTAGCATCCATATTTAATACAGCAGCAATTTTATTGAAAGCCAGATATTTGTTCACATAAACGGAATCAATATTAAAACCATTACGCTCCTCAACTTTAATATCAGGATAACGGTCATAATAATTCATCATGTAATTTGCAGCAATAAAAGCCGGAACATAGTTCCTAGTTTCAATTGGGAGAAAAGGTTGTATGTCCCAAAAATTCTTAGATCCACCTGCTTTAACAATTGCCCTGCTTACATTTCCTTTTCCACAGTTATAAGATGCTAAGGCTAACAACCAATCGCCAAAATCATTATAAGCATCTCTTAAATACGCAGCGGCAGCGTAACTTGATGCTATCGGATCTCTTCTTTCATCTACATAATTGTCAATAGCTAAACCATATACTTTCCCTGTGGTATACATAAATTGCCACAAACCTGTTGTACCAACCCTAGAAACAGCCAAAGGATTCATTGATGATTCTATAAT
>JBDSHZ010000102.1:0-22502 GCA_039918235.1 Pelobium sp. | reverse complement strand
AATATGGACGGGCTGTTTGATTATGGAATGACTGATGCTGCTGGAAATGTAATCATCAAAGCAACGGGTCAATCAGCCGGAGGAGTAGATTTAACCACTTTAGCATTTGATGCGGTAATCCCTCATTTTTCTTATGTACTTACCGTAGCCATTATATTATTTGCATTCAGTACCATGCTTTCTTGGTCTTACTATGGTTTACAGGCTTGGAAATACCTTTTTGGTAGATCTAAATCTTCAGATATCACTTATAAAATATTGTTTTTGATATTTGTGGTGATTGGTGCAGCAGCAACATTAGATTCTGTGGTGAAGTTTTCAGATGCCATGATTTTGGCGATGGTATTTCCAAACATGATCGGTCTGATTATTCTTTCCCCTAAGGTGAAGGTAGAGATGGCAAGATATATGACCGCCATTAAAAAGAGATTCAATTAACCTCATATGAGAGCATAAAAAAAGCAGCTTAGTAATTTACCTAAGCTGCTTTTTTGTTTTTTATAGAAATCAGTTGTTCTCTCTTCGGTTTTTTAATTGCTTGATCAATTCTTCTCTAAAATCTCTTTCGGCCATATAAAGTCTTTTTACTTTTTCTGCAGAAAGGACTTTCCCAAAATCCTGCCGGTATTTTTTTTTGAGTTCCAAAGCCCGTGTTTCAAATTTCAAATCCTCGTCTACAAGTTGCGTAGGGTTATCCGCATTTTCTGTCCGACTCTGTTTTTTTTGCCTGTTTACGGAACTCAATTCATCTTGATACTGATTATATACCGGCCAGAATTTTTGTGATTCTTCAGGTGTTAAGGCAAGCCTTCTGGTTAAGTAGGCAATTTTAATGGTTTCTATCTGTTTAGCTTTATTCTGATTTTTACCCTGAGCACTTGCTGTAAATGTGCCTATGAACATTAAAAAAGATAAAGTATAAATGAGTTGTTTCATGCTGTTTAAGGGGTTAGCTCCAAAAGATCATTAAGTTCAGAAGAGCTCAGTTGTGATTTATCAATATCGAAAATCGATTTGTCTTCAAGGTTATCAATAATAATGGACAGATCTGTTGCGTCAGTATGTTGCTGTAAGTAATTTTCCAACTCATCATTTGATATTTCTGAAAGTTGAGAAGATACGCTTGAAGTTTGCTGAATATTAAAATAAATGCCAAATGAGGTGGTTAACAAAATACAAGCCGCCGCCGCATAGCGAATAATCGACAGTTTTAAGATTCTCTTTTTATTGTTTTGACCAGTTACGCTTTGCTGGATAATAGATGATGATTCATTGAAATAGTTAGACGGTACTGAAAAACCTGCATTTTCTTTAATAACGTCTTCCTTTATTTCTTCTAAAATTATTTGTGAAAAGAGCTGGCTTTTCAGATCTGAAAAATAATTCTCGGGTGTAGTGAATAGATTTTGCTTTAAAGATTCCAATTTAACCTCACTTATTATTTGAGGAGTTAAATCCTCAAAATAGTGTCCAGGAATCTTAAAAGGCTGTTCTTTTTTTAAAGATGCCAAAAAAGGAGCGTCTTTTTCCCAGTCCATATATTCTTCCTCTTTGTTCATTATATGTTATTGATACATTTAATGGTTAAAGGTTTAATCTCTAGAAGTTAAATGTTTCTCTATTTTTTTCACTGCCAAGTGATAAGAGGCTTTTAATGCGCCCACACTAGTGCCCAATACATCAGAAATTTCCTGAAATTTCATGTCGTCAAAATACTTCATGTTAAAAACCAATTTCTGCTTTTCAGGAAGCGTGAGAATAGCTTCCTGTAATTTTTTCTGGATGGCATCTCCGCTAAAATAATTCTCCTCACTTAAATTCTCACTCAGCTGTTCAGATAAATCATCTATAGAGATATTATTTTTAGTTTTTTTCTTATTCAGAAAAGTGATACTTTCATTGGTAGCAATACGGTAAAGCCAAGTATAAAGCTGAGAATCCTGTCTGAAATTGATCAGATTCTTCCAAACTTTAATAAAAACTTCCTGAACAATATCATCGGTATCATCGTGGTTTAAAACTATTCGCCGTACATGCCAATATACTTTTTGCTGATATTTCTCTAAAAGCATGGAAAAAGCCTCATGACGGGTTTTTTCATCTTCAAACTTTTGCAGGATAAGCGAATCTTCCATGACCATATTTTAAACCAATAAGCCGGAACCTTTGAGGTTCCGGCTTTATAACTGCCATAAGTGGCGGTTTATTTTCTTTTCATCACTTTTTTCACAGCCTTTACGATATCGCTGCTGTCCAGTCCGTATTTTTTCATGAGCTCTTCGGGCTTGCCGCTTTCGCCGAAAGTATCGTCCACCGCTACAAACTCCATCGGAGTTGGCAGGTGAGTGGCCAATAGCTGAGCGATACTTTCGCCCATCCCTCCGTACCTGTTGTGCTCCTCGCAGCTCACCACGCAGCCGGTCTTCCGTACCGATTTAAGCACCGCTTCCTCATCCATCGGTTTGATGGTGTGGATATTGATGATCTCCACATCTATACCTTCTTCAGCGAGTTTTTCCCCCGCCAAAATCGCTTCCCATACCAAATGCCCGGTCGCAAAAATACTCACGTCCGCACCCTCGTTTACTGTCCATGCCTTGCCGATCTCGAACTTCTGGTCCGCAGGTGTAAAGACAGGGACAACAGGGCGTCCGAAACGCAGGTATACCGGTCCTTCAAACTCAGCGATCGCTTCAGTCGCGGCCTTGGTCTGGTTGTAGTCACATGGGTTGATCACCGTCATCCCCGGCAGCATCTTCATCAGTCCGATGTCTTCTAAAATCTGGTGCGTTGCACCGTCTTCTCCAAGCGTCAGGCCTGCATGCGAGGCACAGATCTTCACGTTCTTGTCGGAGTAGGCCACCGACTGTCTGATCTGGTCATAAACGCGACCGGTGGAGAAATTGGCGAAAGTCCCCGTAAAAGGAATTTTTCCTCCAATGGTCAGCCCAGCGGCCATACCGATCATATTTGCTTCGGCAATGCCCACCTGTATGAACCTGTCGGGGAACTCCTTGATGAAATCTGCCATTTTCAAAGAGCCCACCAGATCGGCACAGAGTGCCACTACCTGGTCATTTTTCCTGCCGGCTTCCAGCAGTCCCGCACCGAAACCCGAACGGGTGTCCTTGCTTTCTGTATATGTGTATTTTTTCACGATTTTATAATTTTAAATTTCTTTGTTCAAGCATGCTACGCAGGTTTTCATTTCAATCTTCTTAATAGGGTTAAAAATCTCCGTAAGTCTCCTCCAGCTGTCCCAACGCATCGGCAAGCTGTTGCTCGTTTGGAGCCACGCCATGCCATTTGTGGGAACCTTCCATAAAATCCACCCCTTTGCCCATTTCGGTCTTCATTAAAATCATTACCGGCTTTCCTTTTCCGGTTCTGGTCTTCGCTTCTTCCAAAGCTTCCACAATGCCTTCCATCTCATTACCGTCGGCATGCATCACGTCCCAACCGAAGGCGGAGAATTTTTCGTGAAGGTCCAATAAACCTAAAACTTTATCGGTAGGCCCGTCAATCTGCTGGCCGTTGACATCCACTGCAGAAATCAGATTGTCTACTTTATTGAAAGGGGCAAACATGGCTGCTTCCCAGTTCTGTCCTTCCTGCAGTTCACCGTCCCCGTGAAGGGAGAAAACCAGAGCATGGTCTTTGTTCATCTTCTTTGCCAAGGCTGCACCTATTGCGACAGACATTCCCTGTCCCAATGATCCCGATGCGATTCTGATACCAGGCAAACCTTCATGAGTGGTAGGGTGGCCCTGTACCCTTGAATTTATCTTTCTGAAAGTCTTGAGCTCTGCAATGTCAAAATAGCCCGATCTGGCTAAAGTGCTATAAAAAACAGGCGATATGTGCCCGTTGGAAAGGAAGAAGAGGTCTTCGCCTTTGCCGTCCATATTGAATGAAGGGTCATGCTTCATGATCCTGAAATAGAGGGCAACAAGGTAATCGGTACATCCGAGGGATCCACCGGGATGCCCCGACTGGCATTCATAGACCATTCTTAAGATGTCCCTTCTTACCTGGGAGGCCATCCGTTTGAGATCTTTTGTTTCTAGTGTCATAGTTGATTCTTATAAAATTACCCTAAATTAAATAAATAAGTTAAATGCCCTAATCCAATTGTAATTTACTCGTGTTAACAACACAGTGTGGATAACTTTTTCCTTTCATTGCTTTTTTATAAATAATCTTTGTTTATTGAATGAAAAACCACGTTTGCATTCAATAGTTATGTTAATAACTATACGTTGATAACTTTTCAAAGGTAATGCAGAAAAAACCTATAATTTTTAGTTGGAAGAGGGATATAAGCATATTTTCATCCATATATTTTTAAATATATGAAGTGGAAGAAACTTTTATCCATTGCATTAGGTTTAGGAATACTTATTTATTTAGTTCCGCTAAAGCTGAGGTCTGATGATTTGGGAAAAGCGAACAAATACTATGAAAAATACGATTATCAATATGCCATAAAAATTTATGAGCGTCTAATGGCCGAAAAGCCAATGCTAGAAATAGCACTAAAACTTGCCAATTGCCATCGCCTAACCAATAATACTTTAGAAGCAGAGAAAGCCTATGCCAAAGTGCTTACTTTTCCGGGTTTTGATCCTATCAACTACCTTTATTATGCTAATGCTTTAAAACAGAATGGCAAGTTTGAAGAGGCTAAACTTATTTATTTGACTTATGCAGAGCGGGAACCGTCTAAAAGTGATGAGGCAGTAAAAATGGCGAATAGCTGTGATGCGGCCAGAATATGGTTGGATAATCCCGACATGACCATTCAATTGGTGAACGAAGGAGGATTTAATTCTGAAAATTCTGATTTCTCGCCAATAGCTTATGACAATGGTTTCTTATTTGTATCAGACAGAGAATTTTTGAAACCCCATTACAATAAAGACAATAAATCTCCAAAAGTATATGGATGGACAGGTAATCCATACCTGAAACTATACCAAGCTGTAAATGAAAATGAGGTGTTAGACGGAAAGTTAAAGCTTTCGCTGATGCCGGAAGAGATCAATGATAAATATAATTCTGGTCCGGCAACACTTTCTAGTGATGGCCGTGTGCTTTATTTTACCAAAGCAGGCTTTATTGATGGTGCAAATTACAGAAGATCAAAAGACTCAGTGATGAAAAACACCATCTATTATTCTGTAAAACAAACCGGTGGAACTTGGTCTCCTGCTATCGCTTTCCCGTATAATAATCCGCTTAATTATTCTATTCAACATCCGGCTTTAAGCCCAGATAATAAAACACTATATTTTGCTTCAGATATGCCCGGTACTATGGGAGGGACGGATATATTTTATTCTGAAAATACTGGTGCTGGCTGGTCTAAACCTGTTAACTGTGGACCAAACATCAATACCAAAGAAGATGAGGTTTTCCCTTATCTAAGAAGAGATGGCAAACTGTTTTTCTCTTCTAAAGGACATATTAATATGGGTGGTTTGGATATTTTTTCTTCCGCAGGAGCAAAAAATGATTGGACAGATGCAGAAAACCTAAAATCACCGATGAATTCTACAAAAGATGATTTTGGAGTATTTTATTTTCAGGATAACTTAACAGGATTTATTTCTTCTAATCGACCTGGCGGATTGGGCAAGGATGATATTTATTTGTTCAGTAAGAGATCTAAAGAAAAATTCTTTGCTATTGAAGGTCATGTTGTGATGAAAGATAGCGGAGCGCCTTTAGAAAATATCAAGATTGTATTGGTGAACAAATCTACAGGAAAAGAAATTACTACAACTTCTGCCGCAGATGGTTCTTTTAAATTTGATCTGGAGAAAAATACTGATTATGTGGTAAGAGGAGATCTTGAAAAATATTTTAGCAGGCAACAGGGGGAAATCACCACAAAAGGTGCTTTAGAATCTACTATTTACAATGTAAAATTTGAAGTAGAAAAAGGAGAAGAAGCTTTCTTGGTGAGAATGAACAATATCTATTATGATTTTGATAAATCAACTATCCGTAAGGATGCCGAGCCAGAGCTGAATAAAGTACTGAATTTTATGAATGCCACACCTTACGTAAAAGTAGAGATGCGGTCTCATACTGATTCAAGAGGCAAAGCGGATTATAATATGGAACTTTCTCAAAGAAGAGCCAATTCGGCAGAAAAATACCTATTAGATAAAGGTGCAAATAGCAATCGATTAAGTGCACAGGGATTTGGAGAAACGCTATTGCTTAATAAATGTGCAGATGGCGTAAAATGCACAGATGAAGAGCATCAGTTGAATAGAAGGACAGCGTTTAAAGTGGTGAAGATTAATACTAAACTTGCTTTTGTTCCCAACTATTTCATTATGCCACTTTTAACAGGATCTTTAATAGTAAAAACCAAATAAAGTTGTTAAAGATGATTTAACCCCAGAAAAGGAGATGGGTTGCGTCTCCTTTTTGTTTTACTAACAAGGTAACTTATTTCAAATTAAGATTAAATATAGTATTCATTTACTCCATCACATCCAGCAATTGCTGGGAGGCATTCTTGGTATCTACTTTTTCAATAATAGAGGCAATTTTTCCATGCTCATCAATTAGAAAAGTTTTTCTGGCAGTTCCCCAATAGGTTTTACCGTACATGCTTTTTTCTACCCAAACACCATATTTATGCACAATGTCTTTTTCAGTGTCAGCAATAATGTTAAAAGGCAATTCAAACTTGGTTTCAAATTTCTTATGTGATTTTACATCATCTGTACTTACACCAATCACTTCAAAGCCTTTACCTTTTAAAAACTGGTAATTGTCTCTAAAATTACAAGCTTCCGCGTTGCAACCCGGCGTGTTGTCTTTTGGATAAAAGTACAAAATCACCTTTTTCCCTTTAAAATCTGCTAGAGAAATGACCTCACCATTTTGATTGTGAGCGGTAAATAATGGAGCTGCATCTCCAACGTTAAATATTGCCATGTTATCTATAAAAATTAATGCTGTAAGTTTTAATGTTGTCTTTCCAATCGGTAACAACAATTTTTAATTCATGTTTGCCAAACCCTGTTTTCTCGTCAAAATTATGCCAAAGCTTGCCATTTTTGTAATCATATTCAAATAAAACCCATCGCCCATCAATGTAGCCATTAAAACTCTTGATACCGGATAAATTATCAGAAATTCTAAAATTAATGCTTTTCTGTTGCGAAAGGTTAACACCTTCTTTAACATTCAAAGGGATAATTGCTGGCGCAATGTTATCTATCCGAAGGTAAAAATTCCCGAAAATTTTAGGTGAAGCAACTACGTAACCATTTTTAAATTCTCCACCTTGGCTACCAGTTTCAGTATTCATGATTAACATTTTATCGAAATATTGACTTTGACTACTATCAGGTTTTATTCCCAGTTCGTAAACATCATGAATAGGAGTAAGCTTATCATGAATGTGATAAATTTTTGAAGCACCATAACTAGGTTGTGCGCTTACAGCATATTTAAAGTCAAGATCATCGTATAAGACTCCATCTGGAATGTAAACTTTTACTTGGTCCTTTTCAAAACGGTGGTCTGATTTCCAGCTCATCAATTCTCCTTTTGAAATAGGTGCAGGTTTTAATGGTTGACCGTTAGATTGAATTTTAAAGCTCAGTTTAGATTCGTTCCCGCTATAATCTTTTAAAATGTATTCTATTTGATGAATTTCTTTGTCATTTAGTGAAATTAATCCATCGTTAATCAAGTTATTATAAAACCTTACTTTGGGATTTGGAGAAGCAAAACCTTTCTGTATCACTCTTCCGGAAGATATTTTGGCAGGATAATCAATGTAAGCGTTTACCGCCCTGGTATTATCGAAAGAGAATTTACTGATCACTGTTTCATAAATTATCTGTCCATCCAATTTAATAGTGGTGGAGAATAGTCCATTATGATTTGTTGCACCATCAAATTGATCATAGGCCATAATGCCTAAACCAATTTCTCCAGAAACTGGAACAACATTGACTTGATTTAAGCTGTAATTTCCATTTGAACCTACAGTTTGGAAATATTTCTTTTTTGTGTCTTCATTAAATGCATGTTGATCTATTTGATAAATGTAAAATCCATTGATGACGGGTCGGATATGGTCTGGAACGTGAATTCCTAAGGTTAATGCGTTAATGGTTTCCTCGGTCTTTGTGTTTCTGAGTTCAAAATGTAAGTGAGGACCAGCAGAACCTCCAGTATTGCCAGACCAAGCAATGATGTCTCCTTTTTTTACTGGGATCTCAATGGGAGTGAGCATAAAATCCTGTGTAAAAGACTGGTTTTTATATTGCATGGTTCTCATCGCCAACAATAATCTTGCATTATACTTTTGAAGGTGCCCATAAACACTGGTGATGCCATTAGGGTGGTTAATATAAACGGCGTTTCCAAAGCCACCAATTTGTACTCTTAAACGAGAAATATAGCCATCTGCCACAGCATAAACCGGGTAACCTTCTCTTTGATTGGTCTTAATATCAATTCCAGAATGGAAATGATTTGCCCTAATTTCTCCAAATGTACCGGCTAAAACAAGTTTAATGTCCAGCGGATTTCTAAAATAATTTAAATCAATGGCAGGTATAGTTTGTTGTTGTGCATTGGCAAAAAAAGTAGAAGAAAGCGAGACGGCAATAATTATAAGGAATTTCAGATAAGATATCATTAACTTGTTTTTAATAAAATGGATGAGGATGATTTTTATTTGATCTCGAAATTCAGAAGTTCATGGCCAGCGAGGTATCCTATTAAACGATCTCCAATACTGATTTTTGCTACCCCTGCAGGTGTACCGGTAAATATTAAATCTCCTTTTTTAAGGGTGAAATATTTAGAAGCATAACAAATCAGTTCTTCAAAATGATGAAGCATTTGTGCCGAGTTTCCTTGTTGTCTCAGCTCATCATTTATCAACAACTTAAAATCAAGGTTTCTTAAATCACCTAATTCACTTTTCTCAATAAATTCGCTAATAGGTGCAGAATGGTCAAATGCTTTAGCAATTTCCCACGGCAATCCTTTTGCTTTCTGTTGTGCTTGCAAATCGCGGGCTGTAAAATCTATTCCCAAACCAATCTCATCATAGTATTTGTTTGCAAATTTCTCGCCAATAAACTTTCCCTCCTTGCTAATCTTTAAAACAATTTCAATTTCATAATGAACATCATTAGAGAAACTTGGGTGGTAAAAGGGTTTATTGTTTTTTAAAACCGCGGTATCAGGTTTTAAAAATAATACAGGTTGATCCGGAATGGGATTGTTTAATTCTTTTGCATGTTCGCTGTAATTTCTTCCTATGGCAATAATCTTCATGAGCTGTTTGTTTATTCTTTAATCTCAGCATCCAAAATGGTGGATATGATTTGTGAAAATAAAAAAGCCCTGACGATTTATCATCAGGGCTTATGTATTTTTTTTATGGGATTTCTATAAAACCGAAATTCTTTTAATGATGGAATCTGATCCTGCAATCACTCTAACAAAATAGAAACCAGTACTTAATTTAGAATCTAAATAAAAGGTATTGGTTTGTTCTCCTACAGCAAGTTTCTGAGAAAATAAAACAGAAACCTCATTACCCAAAACGTCTAAAACCTTTATAGTTACCCAGCCTTCTTTTTTTAAGTAGTAAGAAAGATTAAGTTGATCTGAAACAGGATTGGGATAAATCTTTACATTATCAATTGGTTTCTGAGCATCTAAAGAGAGCGTTGATAATGCTTTAGTGCTTACTTTAGCACTGCTATAGTTTTTGCTAATTGCAGATCCTGTTTTAATGGAAGTCATTTTATACATAAAAGACTCAAAATCTGTAGGAATAACATTACTGAAAACCGGACGGTTAGGTCTGTTATCTTTTAATTTTAAAATAGATTTATTGATAATCGTATCAGCCCTCAAAAGTCCATTTGCAAAAGCAGGGAGTATCATTGCAAAAACTGCAAGGAATAAAATTGCTTTAGACGATATTTTGACGAACTTATTATTCATTTTTATAATAAAACAAAAGTATAAATAAAATTAGTAAATACTCATATTGCAATATTTATTATTAAAGGTTTTAACATATTTTAACAACATCAATGATTAGAAATATATCTCTGTTTAGTTATACGTTATAAAAGGAATGAGAGTTGCATTAATCCGTATAAATAAATTACTTTTGCCCTTCTTAATTTTACTAACGTGTCTAAACACAATAATTTAAATAAACTAACAGCCGCTGGGGTTCTCATTAGTTTAGGGATTATATACGGCGATATTGGAACGTCACCCTTATATGTTTTTAAGGCAATCATTGGAAGCCAGCCCATTTCTCAGTTGTTAATTTTAGGAGGCTTAAGTTGCATTTTCTGGACTTTAACCTTACAAACTACCATTAAATACGTATTAATTACGCTTAAAGCTGATAATAAAGGGGAAGGCGGGATTTTCTCTCTTTACTCTTTAGTGAAACGGAAATCCAGATGGCTCATTATTCCGGCTATTATAGGAGGATGCGCTTTATTGGCAGACGGGATTATTACGCCACCAATTACCATATCATCTGCCATTGAAGGTTTACAGATCTATAATCCTGATTTACAAACTGTACCCATTGTAATTGCAATTATTACCCTTTTGTTTGTTATTCAACAATTCGGAACATCTTTCGTTGGGAAAGCTTTCGGCCCAATTATGTTCATTTGGTTTACCATGATGGGCGTTTTAGGTTTGTCTTTTATTTTTCATTACCCTGAAATATTAAAGGCGGTAAATCCATATTATGCTGTTCATTTATTGATGTCGAACCCAAGTGCTTTAGGGATTTTGGGTGCTGTGTTTTTATGTACTACCGGAGCAGAAGCATTGTATTCTGACTTAGGGCATTGTGGCCGTTCAAATATTAGAATAAGTTGGATTTATGTTAAAACATGCTTATTGCTTAACTATTTTGGACAGGGTGTTTATTTATGGAATATTCAAAATGAATTACTAGACGATAGAAACCCATTCTATAGAATGATGCCGGAATGGTTTTTAATATTCGGGATTTCTATTGCAACTATAGCGGCAATTATTGCCAGTCAGGCTTTAATTTCCGGCTCATTTACACTAATTTCCGAGGCAGTAAGATTAAATATATGGCCTAAAGTAAAAATCAATTACCCGTCTAATGAAAAAGGGCAGTTATATGTCCCCAGTATGAACTGGTTATTGTGGGGAGGTTGTTTGTTTGTGGTGTGGCTGTTCGAAAGATCAGAAAAGATGGAAGCAGCATATGGCTTATCTATCACCATAGCCATGTTAATGACCACTATTTTGGTTTCAGTTTATTTAAGGAAGAAAAAATATCCAAATTACTTGATTGCTCTTTTTCTGGCGGTTTACATCTCCATAGAGATGGTTTTCTTTGTAGGTAACATCACTAAATTTTTACATGGTGGTTGGTTTACTGTGTTGATAGGTACGGTATTGTTTTGTGTAATGTGGGCTTGGTATTCTGCCAGAAAGATTAAAAATAGCTACATGAAATTTGTAGAGATTGATCATTATTACGATATCATAAAAGAGTTGAGTGAAGATGAATCAGTACCAAAGTATGCTTCTCAATTGGTGTATCTAACCAGTGCCAATTTCTCATCGGAAATTGAATCGAAAATCATCTATTCTATATTACAGAAAAAACCTAAAAGAGCAGATGTATATTGGTTGGTGCATGTTGATGTAGTAGATGAACCTTACAGATGTGAATATAAAATTGAGCATTTGCTTAAAGGTAAGTTGATTAGGATTGACTTTAAATTGGGCTTTAGGGTAGAACAGAAAATTTCTGTGCTGTTCAGAAAAGTGGTGGAAGATTTGGTGAAGAATGATGAGGTGGACATTACCAGTCATTACAAATCATTACAGAAATTCAATATTGTTGGCGATTTCAGATTTGTGGTTTTAGAGAAGGTATTGTCCCGCTCAAATAAGCTTTCTTTTTATGAAAAATTAATCTTAGACTTTTATTTCTTATTGAAGCATTTTAGTTTATCAGAAGAAAAGGGTTTTGGATTAGATTTAAGTTTTGTAACGCTAGAAAAGGTTCCGTTAATGATTTCTGAAAATGAGAAGTTTGATTTGAACAGGATTGAATAAAAAGAAACGTTATATTAAATAAGCCCCGAACAGAATAGCTGTTCGGGGCTTATTTTTTTACGGATATTTTACTTTATTATGAGTTAGTCTCTGGCTCATTCAATCGGCTATTTTTATAGCTGTAGCTGAAATAAATGATTAAACCAATTGCTAGCCAAATTAAAAACCTCAACCAGTTGGTATAGCCCAATTCAGTCATCAAATAAGAACAACTCAATAATCCCAAAACAGGAATTAAGCTTAAATTTTTCATAAATGAAGTAATTGCCATCCCTATTGCTAATATAATGAATAGGTAATAAGGCAATTTCTCTCTTACAATTTCCCACCCTTGGCTAAAGTCAAAAATGGAAACAATACTTTTATAAAATACCACAAAACCAACTACTGTTAAAACCGGGACTATAAATTTAGAGTTGATGTAAGGCATTTTAAAACGCTTTCTACCGTCATTTACTTGTTCATCTGGAGGCAATAGCAATACACCGCTACACACCAAAACAAAAGCAAATAAAGTACCTATACTGGTTAAATCTGTTACTTCAGTTAAATTCATGAACAGTGCTGGAATGGCCACCACAAAACCGGTAACAATTGTTGCAAATGAAGGTGTTTTATATTTAGGATGAATTCTTGAAAAAGCTTTTGGCAATAAACCATCACGGCTCATGCTCATCCAAATTCTAGGTTGCCCCATTTGGAAAATCAACAGTACACTTGCAGTAGCTATCACTGCACTGATAGAAATTACATAGCTTATTTTATTTAATCCCACTCTTTCGAAAACGAAAGCAAGCGGATCGGCAACAGCTAGTTCGCTATAATTTACCATTCCAGTTAAAACCAGTGCCACTAAAATATACAATACCGTACAAATGATTAAGGAGTAAATCATTCCTCTTGGTAGGTCTTTCTGAGGATTTTCGCATTCTTCTGCTGTAGTAGAGATGGCATCAAAACCGATATAAGCAAAGAAAACACCTGATACACCTTTCATCATGCCACTGAAACCGTTTGGTAAAAATGGATGCCAATTGGCCGGTGTTACATAAAAGAAACCAATCACAATAACCGCTATCACCACACAAATTTTTAAAATTACCATTGCATTGGTGGCTTTTTTAGTTTCCTTAATGCCTATATAAACCAACCAAGTAATCAAAAAGACGATCATTAAGGCTGGAAGATCTGCAATCAGTTTTAAACCGCCTATTGATGGAGCAGTTGTCCATGCTTGTGCCGCATTAATGGTATTGTTGCTTAAACCCGCTAAAGAACCGCCCGCTGCAGCTACAGTTTCACTTGCTTTATAAGCAGATAAATAATCCATAGTGAGGTAAGCTGGGATATTTATATGAAAACCTCTCAAAAGATTAACAAAATAACCACTCCAAGAAATTGCTACCGCTATATTTCCAATAGCATATTCCATCAATAAATCCCAACCGATAATCCAAGCAATTAATTCGCCAAAAGAAGCGTAAGCATAGGTATAAGCACTTCCAGAAACGGGAATTCTGGAAGCAAATTCTGCGTAGCATAATGCTGAAAAACCACAAGTAATTGCTGTGAGTACAAAAAGAATACTCACGCCAGGTCCACCGTTAAAAGAAGCTTCGCCAATGGTAGAGAAAATCCCAGCACCCACAACGGCCGCAATTCCCATGAAAGTAAGGTCTTTTACAGTTAAAACTTTATTTAAACTGTGATGTTCTCCATCTCCGTAGCCTTGTTTACTATCCTGAAGTATTTTGGAGATTGTCTTTTTTCTGAATACACCTTGCTGCATATGAATTTTGAAATAATTGTAAGGTCCAAAATAAAAATTATTTAGCGAAAAATGAGTTTTAATATCGATTGGTGCTATTTTTTAAAAGAAAGACTATTTCAGGACTGAAAAATCAAATTTATTGCAGCAAGATTTTGAAGTGCAATGGTTTATTTAGCACTATTAAATCCTGATGATTATATTTTTTTAAACTTACTGAATCTTGTCCACAGCAACTTTATAAGTAGGGTCTTCTATAATATTCACATCAATAACTTCATCTGCATTTTTAAGTAATTCACGGCAGTCGGCACTTAGGTGGCGGAGGTGTAAAGTTTTACCAGCATTTTTATAGCGTTCGGTAAGTTTATTCAAAGCATCAATGCCCGACATATCTGCTACTTTGGATTCACTGAAATCAATAATAATTTCATTTGGATCGTTTGGAACGTCAAACTTATCATTAAAAGCAGCAACAGAAGCAAAAAATAAAGGACCGTATATCTCATAATGCTTTATGCCTTTATCGTCGATATATTTTCTGGCTCTGATTCTTTTAGCACTTTCCCAAGCGAAAACTAAGGCGGAAATAATCACTCCAATTAGCACTGCTAAAGCTAGGTTATGCAACCAAATGGTAATTGCAGCAACTAAAATCCCTACAAATACATCCTGCTTAGGCATTTTATTGATGATTCTCAAGCTGATCCATTCAAAAGTCCCCACCGCTACCATAATCATTACACCAGTTAAGGCCGCCATTGGCACCAATCCAATAATTGGTGCACCAAAAAGAATGATGATTAAGATGGTTAAAGCCGCTACAATTCCAGAGAGCCTTGCTCTGGCTCCTGCTGAAAGGTTTACTAATGTTTGTGCAATCATTGGACAACCGCCCATTCCAAAGAAAAAACCATTTAGAATATTGGCACTTCCTTGGGCAATACATTCTCTATTTCCATTTCCTCTGGTTGCAGTAATCTCATCAACCAAATTTAGTGTCAATAAACCTTCTGTTAATCCAACTCCTGCCATAATAAAAGCATAAGGAGCGATTATTTTCAATGTATCAAAACTGAAAGGAATATTTGGGACATGAAAAGGAGGGAAGCCTCCGCTTACAGATGCAATGTCACTAACTGTTTTGGTATGGATACCGAAACCTAAAACAATTAAAAAGACAACAATAATGGCTACTAATGATGGAGGAACTGCTTTGGTTATTTTTGGGAAGAACACCACAATAGCGATGGTTAAAGCTACTAATCCAGCCATAATGAAAAGCGGCTCACCAGTTAACCAAGTTTTATCACCATTTATTACGGTTTTAAACTGTTCAAACTGCGCCATAAATATGATAATGGCTAAACCATTAACAAAACCATACATGACTGGTTGAGGAACCAACCTGATAAACTTACCGAATTTAAAAATCCCAACTAAAATTTGGACAACTCCAGCTAAAGCAACTGCGGCAAATACATACTCCAAGCCATGTGATTGCATCAATGCAATTAAAACCACTACTGTAGCGCCTGCTCCGCCAGAAATCAACCCCGGCCTGCCTCCTAGTACAGCAGTGACCAAACCCATAATAAATGCGGCGTATAAACCTACTAAAGGAGGAAAACCGGCCAAGATTGCAAATGACAATGATTCTGGAATCATTGTCATGGCTACGGTCAATCCTGCAAGTATTTCGACTTTGTAATCAATTTTCTTTTTAAAATCGAATAGGTTTAAGACTGCCTTCATATTTTACAACTTTCCGCGAAGGTAATAATTTGAAATTTATTGAGCAGATAGCTCATAAATAAGAGGAAAAATCGGAAACTTAAACCCCAATATCTTCATTCCAAAGTTCGGGTTTTTCTTTAATGAATTTTTGCATGAGCTGATAACAGCCTTCATGATAGGAATTGATTACTATTACTCCTCTGGATTTTAAGTGTTCCTCTTCGCCCATAAAAGTTTTATTTTCAGCAATCACCACTTTAGGGATCCCGTACAGCAACACCGTTCCTGAGCACATTGGGCATGGCGACAATGTAGTGTATAAAGTGCATTTCGCATAAACACTCGCCGGTTGCCTGCCTGCGTTTTCTAAAGCATCCATCTCGCCATGTAAAACTACGCTGCCATTTTGCACTCTTTTGTTATGCCCTCTTCCAATGATTTTTCCGTCATAAACTAAAACAGAGCCAATGGGAATGCCTCCTTCTTCATATCCTTTTTTTGCTTCCGCGAAAGCGGCTTCTAAAAATTCATCCATAAAAATTGATTATAAAATTTTATCAAAGAAATATTCAGACATCCATTTAGGTACTTCCAGTTTTTTTAAATTTAAACTTTTATTTTTTGAGTAGGCAATGAATTCATATCTGGATTGAGAATTATCCCATATATAACTTTCATCTACTAATTCTAGGATGTCAAGAAGTAAGTCCATTGTTTTGTAGTACCTGTCTTTAATTTTAACTTCAGAAACTGGATGTCCTCCTTTTTTAATCCTATCGTGTATTCTTTCTAAATTAATGATAGGTGTATCTGTTCCAATAAAATAAAGGTAAGTTTTATAGCCCTTTTCCTTAGCGGATTTTATTAGTTCGAGTTTTGAAGGATGCGAAAAAAACAGTTTCAAAAGAAAAAGACACCTCATTTTCAATCAGTTTATAACGAATAAAATCTGCAATTATGGCAAAATGATAAGAGTTGTAATTATTAAAAATCAGTTCCTTATTTTCTTTAACTATTATGTTATTAGTAATAATTAAATTCCAAGAACTAGAATTGAAATTTGCTTTTTTGTAAAGACCATGGTTTAAATAGAATTTGGAGAATTCTATGTTTTCGCAAAAAAATATTAAATTGTTTAAGATCAATGAAATTCTGTTCTTTGAATTGATTTTCAAGTATATCCGCATTAACGAATATTTGTATAGAAAAATAAACATTCTTAATTGCCTCAAAAAGCGTTGATTTTCCTGAACCGTTTGGACCCGCAAAAATCCTTAATTTAGGCTGAGGCATGCCTATAATTTATACGTTTTTTTAAAGAGTTTTTTTTTGGAAAATGAGCCTGCTTCAATTTTAATTTCAGAACCATCATTAAATACTCTGTAAACCCCATCGTCCTTAACATGAGATCTTCCAAGATTCATTGCGTCTATAACCCTTAAAACATCATCCGAATTATCAGAAACCTTATTTAAGATTTCTTCAAAGGGAATTTCATCTTCTTCTAAATACTTTGAATTCATTTTTAAAAATACTACTTATTATTCAATCATTCAACAAAAGAATTATCTGGAGAAAGCTCCATTACTTCCGATAATAATCGGTAAGAATTAAACCTATCTTCTTTAGTTTCTGTAAATGTAGAGATGATGACTTCATCAGTATCAAAATCTTCGCAAATTTTTATCAGCTTTTGTTTCATTAGTTCCGGAGTGCCCACAATCATCCTTTCCCTATTGTACAGTACCCTTTGCCATTCTTGCGCATCATATGCTTCATCTTTAATATCGTCATAGGTATATATTTTGTTGTACTGGCCTCTTTCAAAACTCAACAATCTATAATCCATTAAAGCTTGTACACGTTTTACTTTCTCTTCATCATCAGAACAGAAACCGAAAAACCCCACACTGGTCTGTGGTTCGCTCAATTCTGCCGAAGGCTGAAACCTAGCTTTATAATTTTGAATAGCTTGAGGTCCGTTCATTGGATTGATGAATTGTGCAAAAGACATTGCCATACCAAAATGAGCGGCAATCAATGCACTTTCTCCGCTAGAAGTTAAAATCCATAAATCAGGGGAAGTGCCAATCATGGGAATGGCGTTAACTTTTGTCTCGCTTAAACCTTCCAAATTATCATCATTCAACAATTGCTTTAAATCTCTGAGCTGTTGTAAGTAATGCTGCGGATCAAAAGTGTTGGATGGATTTAATAAATGTGCTGTTAACCTATCACCACCTGGCGCTCGCCCCATTCCTAAATCAATTCTATTTGGATATAAGCCTTCTAAAACCCTAAAATTTTCTGCTACTCTTAATGTGCTATGGTTGGGCATCATCATTCCGCCAGAACCCAAACGGATATTTTTGGTCTCGGCTCCTAATCTAGCAATCATTACCTCTGGAGAACCTGTTGCTAAAGTTTTTGAATTATGGTGTTCACTTAACCAATACCTGGTATAACCCAAATCATCAGCAAGTTTTGCTAATTCAATGGTTTCCTGTAAAGACTCGGTAGCATTGCTTCCTTTGCGGATAGGAGTTTGGTCTAAAACGCTTAATTTTATTTTCTTCATTTCATCAAATATAAGTCTGAAAAGAAAGAAAGGTTTCCTAAGAATCTATTTCTGACTATGGGATGACCGCAATAGAAATACATTGTAATAAACATTTTTATTATATTGTGACTAAAAATTATTTAATGACAAGTGAACTATTAACTTTTTCAGTATCTGTTTTCGCCGGTTTTTTTGCGGTAATGAACCCAGTTGCAATCACACCGGTTTTTCTTGGATTGGTAAATGGAGAAAGTGAAGCTACTAAGAAAAGAATTGCTAAAAAGGCTTGTTTAAATGCTTTTTGTATTGTGTTGTTCTTCTTAATTTTAGGAAAGTATATTTTCGAACTTTTTGAAATTACCATTCCTGCTTTTAAAATTACAGGTGGTATTTTGATGTTTTTTATCGGTTTTCAAATGCTGATGTCTAACAAACCAAAAATTCATGGTCATCCTGAAGTGAATGAAGATGATAATGTAGCGATCTCCCCATTGGCAATCCCAATATTAGCAGGGCCTGGAACTATTGTAACGGCCATGAACGATGTCACTGATGCAAGCCCGCTCTACATTGGCGTGGTAATTCTCATCCTCGCTTTAATGATTTTTCTTAATTACCTGGCACTTTCTTTAAGTGATATTGTAGTGCGGACTGTAGGTGTTAACTTGATTGCTGTAGTAGGGAAACTAATGGGGTTAATTTTAGCAATTATTGGTTGCGGCATGATTATAACCGGTATCAAATTGGTTTTTTTTGAACATCAAATCAGCGCATTGTTATTTTAAAGAAAAGGGTGAAATTTTAGTTGGGATTTACGCTATTGTTAAATACGTATTTTACAAATCCTGTAAAAAACTTAAGATAGCTAATAACTGTTTTCATATTTTTTGTTTAGGTAGAAAATGAATTCCATTATTAAAATTAATAAAAATGAAATTCAAAAATCTGATAAGTCTATGAACACATACTAAAAGTAGATTAAAGTGTTTTGCTGGTAGATATTCACAAATTTAAGGAGATTAAAATAATTATTTAAAAGCAAAATGAATAACAACCGCTTCCAAATATGGAAACGGTTGTTTTGATTTAAAAGTCTTTGTTCTTTGCTCCTTAATCTTTTATCTCAGAATTACTTTCTATTCTTAAAGAATTTGAAATCTTTTCCAATAAATTTAGCCTGACTGCCCAATTCTTCTTCAATACGTAATAACTGATTGTATTTTGCAATCCTGTCAGAACGTGAAGCAGAACCAGTTTTAATCTGACCACAGTTTAAAGCAACTGCTAAATCAGCAATGGTTACATCTTCAGTTTCTCCACTACGGTGAGACATTACAGTAGTGTACCCAGCATTTTGCGCCATACTTACTGCGTTGATAGTTTCTGTTAATGAGCCAATCTGGTTAACTTTTACCAAAATAGAATTTGCAGTATCATTATCAATACCTTGTTTCAATTTCTTCACGTTAGTCACAAATAAATCGTCACCAACTAACTGTACTTTATCACCAATTTTTTCGGTCAATAATTTCCATCCATCCCAGTCATTTTCATCCATTCCATCTTCAATAGAAATGATTGGATATTTTGCTGCTAAAGAAGCTAAATATTCAACTTGCTGTGCACTGTTACGTTTTGCACCATTTGGGCCTTCAAATTTAGAATAATCATAAATTCCATCTTTGTAAAACTCAGAAGCTGCGCAGTCAAAAGCTAAACAAATGTCTACTCCTGGCTTATAACCTGCTTTTTCTATTGCTTGCATAATAGTTTCAACACCATCTTCAGTACCTTCAAAAGTTGGTGCAAAACCACCTTCATCACCTACAGCAGTAGATAATCCTCTATCATGTAATATCGCTTTTAGGTTATGGAAAACCTCAGTTCCCCAACGTAAAGCTTCAGAGAAAGAAGATGCACCAACCGACATAATCATAAATTCCTGAAAAGCAATAGGCGCATCAGAGTGTGAACCACCGTTCACAATATTCATCATTGGAATAGGTAAAGTATTTGCATTTACACCACCAACGTAACGGTATAAAGGCTGGCGACTTTCTTGTGCGGCCGCTTTAGCAACAGCTAAAGAAACACCTAAAATAGCATTGGCACCTAAGTTTCCTTTATTTTCTGTTCCGTCCAAATCAATCATTAAATTATCAATGGCGTTCTGCTCAAAAACATCAACACCTCTTAAAGCCTCAGCAATTTTCTCATTTACGTTAGCAACGGCTTTTAAAACTCCTTTGCCCATGTAAACGGCCTTGTCCTTATCACGTAATTCTACAGCTTCCCACTGTCCGGTTGAAGCACCAGATGGCACTGCGGCTCTTCCTAAAATTCCGTTTTCGGTGATTACATCTACTTCAATAGTAGGGTTTCCTCTTGAATCGAGGATCTGTCTTGCATGTACGTCAAGAATTAAGCTCATGTTATGTTGATTTAATAATATTCGGTTTATACTTAGTGTTAAAGTGACACTAAAGTACGGGTTTTTGTTGGTTTAGCAAAAATAATTGTTTCTAAGCACAAATTTCAAAACTTAATACCGAAAGCAAATTTATAATAAATAGGTTAACTGAGTGTGAAATTAGACAATGGGAATGTTGTTTTGAAAAGGTGCTACAAACAATTTAGGAAAGGCAGTCCCGCCATTTGCTTATACGCCACATCCTTTCCCGCGTAGCCATCAGGAGGAATTAGGCTCATGGCCTATATCCGCGACTGTCGGGTTTAGGTAGAAAGTTTTAAAACATTAAAGATTAAAATGGTAAATCAGCATCTTCATCTATAATGCTTTTTGATAAAAGTTCTTTTGGATTTTCATAGTTATTATCAATATATTGACAAACAGTATTTACAAAACTATCTTTATCTTCTTCAGAAATTGAATTATAAATATTGGAAAGCTCTAAAACATTCTTATAAATTACATCTTGTGAACTTTGAATAGTTTTTAATATTGGAAACCCAATAAATAAATTTTCTACATTTATATATCTAGACCATTTATAGCTCTTTAAAATATGACCTAAATCTTGAAGCCATTTTTTTACTAGTTCATAATTACTTTTCTGTTTAAAAAAAATTCTTTTTTCAGTGTAGTAATCTCCATAGCTATTGTGTATCTCTTCGTTTAATATATGATAAAGTAAAACTTGAACCTTTTCTTGTAATTGTTCCAATTGTTCTATATTAACCTCTTTAACTATTGAAGATACATTAAACGATATTTTTTCATCATCTTCAAAATGTTTGGCTTGTAATATTTTTAAAATATTTTTTTCAATACTATCAATTTTAGAATTCAATGAGTGAATTTCATTTGATACAATATTCTGTTTTTTTGTTAAGGCTTCATAGATAAGACCAGCCCACTGCTTTTTAAGACTGTCTTTAATATCATTAAAAGATTCGAATATACTTATGGCATTTCCTTCATTTAATTCGTATACAATTTCTAAGAAGTAGAATACATATTTATATGTATCATTGGGGAAATGATATTTATTATCAAAATGTTCTTTTATTTTTAGTCTAACAGTTGTAACTTCATTATCATTAACATCATTCTCCTTAAAATATCTTAAAATATCTTTATCAAGAGCTCTTTTATAATTCTTATAATCATAATCTACATACTTTACTAATATTATGGTCTAATGCTCTTCTAAATTCCTTTAGAGTAACACTATCAGGAGTTTTATTTAATTGTGATTCTTTATGATAAAAACTACCGTAATTATTGCCTACCACTAAAATAAATAATTGACACTTAGGGATTTCTTCAAGACAAGAATCTTGAACGTGTTTGTCGTAACTGTAAAATATGTCATCAAACTCACTAAGAACAGATTCATACCCGTATTCATTTATGAAATTTCTTAATTGAAATCTTACTTCTTGTAAATCATAACATGTTGAGCTTACAAATATTCTCGGAGTTGCCATTATATTTCTCTTTTAAAGTTAAGTAAATATTAAAATAATTAAGGGTATTGTCAAATTCTCACTTACTCATTTATGGAAGGTTTACTTTTGGTGCTATTTTTGAATCAATATCAATATGAAAAAGTTATATACAGCGGTAGTTACCGCAAAAGGAGGCAGAGACGGCCATATTCAGTCATCAGATGGAATTATTGATTTAGATTTAAAAGCACCAAAAGCCATGGGTGGCGAGGACGGATACGCAAATCCAGAACTGTTATTTGCAGGTGCTTGGGGCAGTTGTTATTTAGGAGCATTGGGTTCAATTGGTAAAAGAGACGGCGTTGATGTAAGCGCAGCTACAGCTGAAGT
>JBDSHZ010000101.1:0-3672 GCA_039918235.1 Pelobium sp. | reverse complement strand
GAACCTAGCCTATCACCAGTTCTATAGCTGTAATTACTGGAAAGATTCCACTTTTCGTCTCTATAATTAATACTGCCGTTTCCATTATAACTGTTAAACCTCCCGGCAGAAACAGAAACATTTCCATTCACACCTAATTTTTGATTTTTCTTTAAAACGATATTAATAATCCCTGACTGCCCTTCTGGGTCGTATTTTGCAGATGGATTGGTAATCAATTCTACGCGTTCAATAGCACTTGCGGGTAAAGACTGCAGTACAGAAGTAATGTTTCCACCACCAAAAGTTGAAGGCTTGCCATCTATTAAAATTCTAACATTGCTTGTTCCTCTTAAACTTACATTTCCGTCTAAATCTACCTGAACAGATGGAACAGTTGCTAAAAGATCCGATGCAGAGCCTCCTTGGCTTACAATACTTTGGTCGGCATTAAAAACTTTTCTATCAATTCCTAATTGGATCACATCCTTTTTAGCAGTTACTACCACCTCGTTTAAAAGACTGCTACTTCCTTTACTAACTTTTATGGTCCCAAGATCCAATACTTTTTGGCCAGCGATAACCGTAATCGCTTTACTAAAGGGATTATAACCTACAAAACTTATGTTTAGGGTGTAATTTCCGGGTTTCACACTTTCAAATCTGAAAACACCATCTAAATCTGTTTGACCACCTTTTTCTGGTGTTTTATCTTGTTTTAATAAAGTTACGCTTGCAAATGGTAAGGTAACATTGCTTTTTTCATCTACTGCTCTACCTTTCACCGTAACACCATCACTTGCAGGCATATTACTTTGTTGAGCAAATGTTACTGCATAAAATAATGACAATAAGAGGGTTAATATCTTGATCTTCATAAGTACTTTTATTCAATTTTAACTTGATAACTGCAAAGTTGGTGCTGTGTTTGGTAATTAAAGCAGGGTAACCACATTATTACAGATAATTATGATGTATTCCAGAGGATTAATAGACAGTTCCATGAGTTATGGGCAATACCGAGACTTGATAGATGCTTTGTTGATGGAGGGTAAGACTACCGGAAATAATCAGTCTGCTGCTATGACTAATTATACAGAGATGAACGTTCAGCGGATGAAAAGGTTGGATAAAACCACTTCAATCACAGATACTGCTTTAGAAAAGATAAATGCGCTCAATAAAAATTATACGTGGCTGGTTTTAACCGAAGCTTGGTGCGGAGATGCGGCTCAAACAATTCCGGTGATGAATAAAATTGCTGAGGCTTCCAATGGTAAAATTTCTGTTAGGTTTATTTTAAGAGATCAACACCTTTATATTATGGATGCTCATTTAACCAATAATGGCAGAGCAATTCCCAAGTTAATTGTTTTAAATAATAATTTAAAAGAACTAGCTGATTGGGGCCCAAGACCAAAACTTTTACAGGATATGGTAAATGATTGGAAAGCAGATCCGCTATTGACCCACGAAGATTGGATTGAAAAGGTACATGCTTGGTATGCTAAAGACAGAACAGCGCAAACGATGTTGGAGTTACTGGATTTATTAAAAACCTAGTATTAATCAACAGTCACTGTTAGTCCTTCTTGCTGCAAAATTTTCCTATAAACTTCCATCTCTGTAAAAGAGCCTTCTAAAATCTCACACTTGCCATCATTGTGTACTTTCCAGGCAATTTTTTCAGATTGGTTTTCTGAATAATCTAGGTATTTCATGAGGCAGTAAATCACATGATCAAAAGAATTCACCTCATCATTCCATAATATTAAACGGTGCATTACCTTTAATGAGCTTAAAATCTCATCTAGCGTAAAAGTTTCTTCTTTAGTTTGCGTATCGGCCATCATTTTAATCATAGTGCAAAAATAAAAATTGTTGATCAATTATCTTCAAGTTAAATGAGCTAAGTTTCGATCCTTTATTTACCTAAAATAGAAATAAATTAACTGAGGAGCCAACCTTGACTTAAAACTTTAGATATTGGCAGGTTATTTGTTTATTCAAGAAAAACAAAAAAGATGAATCTAAAAAGAACTTTTGGAACAGTATTAACCATATTAGGAATAATAGGTCTTATTTATACTGCTGTTAGCTTTATTAATCATTCTGGAGATACTAGAACTGTGATTGTTTTAGGGATATTAGGGATAATATTTTTTACAACTGGAATCAGTTTAGTGAGAACTACAAAAGACGAGGCATAAAAAAATCCCGCTAGCGGGATTGGTTTTTTAGTTGTTTTCTAATTGGGATTTGAGGGATTCTAAAATCCGACCTCCCTTATAAAAATATCTTTGCCAATAAGCCTCTTCTAAATTAGAGATCATCACTCCTCTGCTAGAAGAAGCATGAGCAAATTTATTGTCTCCGATATAAACGCCAACATGGCTGATGGATTTACTGTGAATTTTAAAGAAAACTAAATCCCCTTCTTTAAGGTCAGCCTTGCTAATGGGATTCACCATGCTGAAAATATTTCTGGAGTTACTCCCTATAATGGTATTAAAACTCTTGTTATAAAGTTCATAAGCAAAACCAGAGCAATCTATTCCCTTTTTGGTATCACCACCTAAACGGTAGGGAGTACCCAACCAATCGTATATAAAAGAATACATTTTGGTGTTGCTGGTAGCAGAGATGGCCACACCCATTATTTGGGAAAAAAATTGGCTTGCTAAATTGTCGGGATCTGAAACGTCTGCTTTTGATGATGGATTTGATGAAGTTGATTTGGAAGTTTGAGCGTTAACTGCTATAGATAAACAGATAAGTAATGCAAAAATTAAACTTTTCCTCATTGAAATTATTTTATTCAGGTTTGACTTAATAAATCTCGAACGTTCTAAACAAAATTATATTTTGTGTGGTTGAGAAATTAAGACTTAAGTTTGTCTCAGGAAAGCAATATAGGAAAGTTTCAGTACTTTCTAATGCTTTTTCCTTTTAAAGAATGTTTTTTATAAAAAATGGAAGTTTTATATTTGTCCTAATATTGATAGATTTGCTTTCCAAAAATAAGATTTAAGAATGAGTTCAGTTGCAATCACAAAAGAGACTTACCTATATTGGTATGAAATGATGCTCCTTTTAAGAAGGTTTGAAGAAAAGGCTGGTCAGTTATACGGCCAACAAAAAATTAGAGGGTTTTGTCACTTGTATATCGGACAGGAAGCGGTGATCGCTGGAACCATGTCTGCTACTAAAAAGGACGATAGCTTAATTACTGCATATAGAGATCATGCTCATCCGATAGCAAAAGGAATGTCTCCTAACGCGGCCATGGCCGAACTTTACGGAAAAGCAACTGGTTGTTCTAAAGGAAAAGGTGGGTCTATGCACTTTTTTGATAAAGAGCACAGATTTTTTGGTGGTCATGGTATTGTTGGTGGTCAGATTCCATTAGGAGCAGGTATCGCCTTTGCGGAGCAATACTTAGGAACCGATAATGTTAATGTTTGTTACATGGGAGACGGTGCCGTTCGTCAGGGTTCATTAAACGAGACCTTTAATATGGCCATGCTTTGGAAGCTTCCAGTAATTTTTGTTTGTGAGAACAATGGTTACGCGATGGGGACTTCTGTAGAGCGTACTACGAATATGTTAGATCTATACAAAATCGGTTTAGGTTTTGATATGCCATGTGCTCCGGTTGACGGAATGGACCCTGTTGCTGTTCACAATGCAATG
>JBDSHZ010000100.1:0-10674 GCA_039918235.1 Pelobium sp. | reverse complement strand
AACTTCTGAAAAAGACAATTATACTTTAAGCGGTTCCAAAACCTTCGCTACTGGCTCAGGATATGTATCACGGCCAATCGTAACGGCGACCACCAAGAGTAATTCGTGGCAGATGTGCGTTCCTGCTCTCGACGAAGTTTCAGCAGTTGCGGATGCCAAATTTTGGAACCCAATGGGAATGAGGGCGACCAAAAGTTATAAAATGACTTTTGATAATACAGTGATTTCTAAGGATAATTTATTAGGCGAAGAAAATGATTATTACCAACAGCCAAGTTTCAGTGGTGGATCGGTTCGTTTTTCTGCAGTGCAGTTGGGGGGCGCTGAAATGCTGATGACAGAAACGATAAGATATATACAAGACTTGGGGAGAACGGACGATGCGTTTCAGAAAATGCGAATAGGAGAAATGACTATTCTTATCAATGCGGGCAATCAGTGGATACGCTCAGCGGCAGAATTTTTAGACGAATATATGTTAGAGTCTTCTCAATTTAAAGCAAATCTATTTCTCAATCAGGCAAATATGGTAAGGACGGCGATTGATGAGATTTGTACAAAGGTAATGGCATTATGTCAAAAATGTATTGGCGCAAGGGGATTAAATAAACCTTATCATTTCGGGCGAATTATTAGAGATCTCAATACTTATTTGCGTCAACCTGCCCCCGATTACACATTACTAGAAGTAGGACGTTTCGCAATTGAACAAGGAAAGCTAGAAAATGAGTTTAAAAATAGCAACATTTAATGCAATGAATAGACTTGAAGTAGAAAATATTCCTATTGCACCAGAACAGTGTGTTATGGGTTTCGGTACCACTTTAATTATTGCACCCCATGCAGATGATGAAAGTTTAGGATGTGGTGGAGTTATTTCGTTACTGCGAAAATACAACATACCGGTATATATACTTCTATTGACTGACGGTACCTTATCACACCCCAATAGCTTGGAGTATCCTGAGGAAAAATTAAGAAACTTGCGAGAAAGTGAGCTATTAAATGCTACCAAAGTTTTAAATGTGCCTGATAAAAATGTTATTTTTTGTAGATATAAAGATAGGAGTGTTCCGAGGTTAGGAGATGCAAATTTTATAAATGCATTATCTGATATCAATAAAATAGTAAGTATTGTTGATCCGCAAAGTATTTTTGTTCCGTGGCGTAACGATCCCCATCCTGACCATGTTGCGGCTTACCAATTAGTAAATAACGCAAATACGCAAAAGGCGAAAGTTTATGAATATACTATTTGGCTTAACGCTTTGGGCGAAGCAAATGATTTTCCAGATACAGCTGAAGTTAAGCCATTCAGATTAGATATTTCCAGCGTTATATCGCTTAAACAACAAGCAATTGCTTCTCATCAATCACAAACTACTGATTTAATTGATGATGATCCTACGGGTTTCAGGATTTCGGCAGAAATGCTGGAGGAGTTTAAGAAGCCCTACGAAACTTTTTATATGTCTAAATAATGGAATCTAAACAAACACTTACAGCCGATTATTTCGACAAGGTTTATGCGGCGGATGATGACCCCTGGGATTTTGAGACTAGTGAATATGAGGCTGAGAAATACGCTTCTACAATGAATGCATTATCAAAAAAGGAGTATGAAAAAACGTTGGAAATTGGATGCTCAATCGGCGTACTTACAAAATTGATAGCAGGTAGATGTAAAAAGTTATTAGCTACTGATGTTTCTGAAAAAGCTTTACAAATTTCAGAAAAACGATGTAAAGGAATACAACATATTGAATTCAAAAAGTTAAACTTTCCAGATGAACTTCCCGACGAAAAATTCGATTTGATAGTGATTTCTGAAGTTGCATATTATTTGTCTGCTACAGATTGGAAATTAGCGATTACTAAAGTATATAAAATGTTAAATGAAAAAGGACAAGTCGTTTTAGTGCATTGGTTGCCAGAAGTTCATGATTACCCTCAAACCGGGGATGAAGTTCACTCTCTGTTTGCTACTGAAATTGGCAAGAAGATGGAGAATATATTTAAGAGTAGGAAAGAGAAATACAGAATAGATGTATGGGAAAAGTGCTAATTCGAATAGTTAGCTATTTTCTTCCTTAATGCTTGGATCGCAAGGTTAATAGGTGTAGCTACGCAAGTCAATCTCCAACGTATCTCATTCAAATCTTTAATCTGGTTGAACCATTGCCCGAAATAACTTAACTCTGTATAATTTTCAATAATCTCCTCATTTATAATGATATCCTTATCTATCTCTACTAAGGCTAAGCTTAGTAGTACATTATCCTTCTTCTTTTGATGCCATAAATTCATCAGTTTCCTCTTTGTTGTGAATCGATGAATTAATGATTCGCAAGATTCAACTAGAAAGTTGGGGTTTTCAGTTTCCATATTTTTCCAAATCATCAGTTGATAGGCAAGCCCGATAGCTGCTCTACCACTGTGTCTTGCGGAGGTCTGAACTTCAACCGCGTTGCTATGTCTTATATTGGCATCTACGGATAGTAATCTCTCGTAGAAAGCGCAATCCTCTAGGTGTCTAACTTCGGGTAAACCACCTGCTTTTCGGTAACAGTCTGAAGTTATCGCGAAACTTCCATTAAAATGTTGATGATGGCAAGGTTTTTCAAAGTCGAAGTTTTGTAAAATCATAGCTTCTAATGCAGAAATTAGAAGTTGGTATTCCTCGTCTTTTTTGTAGAAAACTGCTATTGAAGAATCCAAGCTGAGTGATTCCTTCTCTTTTAATAGAATTCTTCCGCCAACGCAGTCCGCACCGCTTTTTATTTCGGAAGTGTTCTGATAAATCCAGTCTTTTGATACTACAGTATCGCCATCAGTGGTCATCATAATTCCTTTGCCGTTTTTGCACAACCTCCCATAAGCGGTATCCATTAAACGTTTTCTAACATAACCAATATTGGCGTATTCAGCATCAAGATTTACCACTTCCAAGTGAACATTTAAATTTGGGTTTTCTTCTTTAAATTGCTGAATGACTTGAACGCTGCGATCAGTACAGTTGTTTGCCAATATTAAAATTTCAAAGGTTTCATTATCAATTGGATCTCCATCATTGTCTACCTGATTAAGAAAAGCGCCCAAGCATTCGTTGATGTCATCCTCCTCATTTTTTACAGGTATAACAACACAAATCTGAATTGCATCAGTAAGTGGAGCATCTTTAAAAAGTGGAGAATGATTTGCGTTTAATTTGTTATTCATGAGACGAGTACAGTAGCAAAAAGCGGCTATTTCGCCGCTCTTTCTGAGGTGTTATGATTTGAAATTAGTAGTGAACACCAAGGACAATGGCTTCACAAACCATAGTAGGTACTGAAAATTTTAAGCAGGAATGCTATTGTCTTCTTCTCGTTGCCAAAACCGGTGTTGTTTAATATCTGCTACAAAATCATTTAAATTTCCAGATGTTGATACTCCTTCACTTTTAATTAAAGATGGGGTCAGGGCTTCTTCCAATAATTCTTTACCATTATTATTTACAGCAATCGGCTTGCAGTGTTTAAAAGCTTCTGCTACAAAATGTACGGCATCGGCGTGGTTGCACAGCACTTTTACACTATCGCCGCCCGGCACATAAACTGCATCAAAAACAACTGAAGCTGCAGTTAATAAACTATCATCAACCGGATACTGATCGCCTGATTTTGTGGTAACAAACCCGTGGTTAGGAGCGATGATGGTAACCATTGCCCCCATTTCGCATAATTCCTTTTTAACTACAGAAAAAGCCTCATCTTCCACACCATTTGCAGTTAAAATTGCGATTCGTCTAGAATCAATGTCTGTTGGTAACTTGTTTGCCATACTTAATGATGGCGCACCTTCAATCGGGAGTTTTTCTTTAAACGAATGGTAATGTTCTAAATCAGCGTCTGCTGGTATGCTGCCTGTTATTGGCTGTGGCAGTTTTTCTGGTTTCAGACCAAGTTTATCCCCAACAATTTGAGCCAGGTCACTATTGATCTCTAACAGCATGCTTACCATTCGCTGACGGATAGGAACAGTTTTTACTTTTCCTAATTCAAATGCAAATGCATTTTGGATATGTCTTTTTTCATCCTGAGACATACTCTTATAAAACAGTTCGGGCTGACTAAAATGATCAAAGAAACTTTTACTTCTTCTTCTAATTTTGTTAGAATCAATTCTTTCTTCGAAAGATGAAAATCCTCCTTCAGAAATCATAGCTTGAAACGGACAGCCTCCTCCCGAAGAATTCGGGTTATATGCAACTTTTCCTTTGTTAATCTGCATTCTGTGGATACCATCACGTTGATTATTTGTTACTTCAGGAACTGATTTGTTAATTGGAATTTCGTGGAAATTTGGTCCTCCTAAACGAGAAATTTGTGTATCTGTGTAAGAGAACAACCTTCCTTGAAGCAATGGATCGTTGGTAAAATCAATTCCGGGAACTAAGTGACCTGGGTGAAAAGCAACTTGTTCAGTTTCAGCAAAAAAGTTGTCTGGATTTCTGTTCAGTGTCATCTTACCAATAATCTCCACTGGAACCATTTCTTCGGGAATCAATTTTGTTGGATCCAAAAGATCAAACGGATATTTGTGTTCATCCTCTTGAGGTACAATTTGAACGCCCAATTCCCATTCAGGAAAGTGACCTTCATCAATAGCTTCCCATAAATCTCTTCTATGAAAATCGGTGTCCTTTCCGGCAATTCGCTGCGCTTCGTCCCAAGCTAAACCTAAAACACCTTGTTTTGGTTTCCAATGAAACTTGACAAAATGAGATTTGCCCTCATCGTTAATAAATCTAAAAGTGTGTATACCGAAACCTTCCATTGTGCGCAAACTTCTCGGAATGGCTCGATCACTCATAAGCCACATCACGTTATGCATGGCTTCTGGCATTAAGGATATAAAATCCCAGAAAGTATCATGAGCGGATGCTGCCTGTGGAATTTCGTTATGCGGTTCAGGCTTAACAGCATGAACTAAATCAGGAAATTTGGTTGCATCCTGAATAAAGAACACTGGCATATTATTTCCAACCAAATCATAATTGCCTTCTTGCGTATAAAATTTTACTGCAAAACCGCGAACGTCTCTTGGAACATCTGTTGACCCTCTAAACCCTGCAACTGTAGAAAATCTAACAAATACGGGTGTTTGTATGGCAGTATTGTTAAGGAATTTTGCTTTGGTATATTTTGCCATCGAGTTGTAGAGCTCAAAAAACCCGTGGGCGCCGGAACCTCTTGCATGCACAATTCTTTCCGGGATTCGTTCATGGTCAAAGTGGGTGATTTTTTCGCGAAGAATAAAATCTTCAAGTAAAGTCGCACCTCTTTCCCCAGTCTTTAAAGAGTTTTGATCATCATTTATCTTAAGTCCTTGATCGGTGGTCATGAACTCTCCTTGATTATCTGTAGTGAATTTTCCGAGCTGTTCTTGCTTAGGATTAGCGCCATTTTCAAACGGCTCGCTTTCGTTTATTTTCATAATACTTTTAATTAAATTTACTTTATCCTATACTGCATTTAAATCTTTCGCCTGTAGTTTACCATCAACTGCTTGAGAATTCAAGTTTGTGTCGGCAATGTTACTCAATAACATGTCTGATTTTTTCTCTTCTCCTAAAGTCTTTAACAGTAAATCAAGTGCTGTGCGCTCACTCAAAGTTTTCGCGAACGCGGCTAAGGTTCCGTAAGTGGCAATCTCATAATGCTCTACCTTTTGGGCACTCGCAATAATTCCTGCATCACGAACTGGACCTTCTGCCGTTTCTTCCATAATTTCCTCGCCTTCCTTGATTATTCCCTCTATGGCTAAACATTTTTCCCCTTCAGCTTTCAATCCCATAGATTCAAATGCTTTCTCAAGTCGTACAACATGCTCCTTAGTTTGAGCCAAATGATCTTTAAGGGCGGTCTTTAACTTTTGATCGGTTGCCTGCTCAAACATTTTTGGTAGAGCTTTAACCAATGCATTTTCTGCATAGTAAATGTCTTTCAATCCAGCAGTAAAAAAATCTTTCAGATTGGTTGATACTTTTGATTTGTCTTGCTTCTGTGTATTGTTGTTTTTTGTTTCCATGGTTTTTACTTTTATATAACGAGTTTTTTGAATTCAACTTAAATTGAGAACTTAAGAAATAAGGTAACTTCTTTGCAAAAGTTATATCTGTATTATAAAGTAAGGGCTTTTTAATTTTCAAAAGTGTCTGACTTTTAAGATAAATCTATTTGCATCGGTAATAATTTTTTTTGGGGCATTTTTCTTTTATGAAACGTCTAATTTTACACTTCTAAAAAAGCGTTTACACTATGGACATACTAGATAAAAAAGATTTACACCTTTCTTACGATATGATTGTTTTTTGCCACCTACGCTGGGATTTTGTTTACCAGAGACCCCAACATTTAATATCGCGGCTTTCCAAGGAGCATAAAATTTTGGTTGTAGAAGAACCAGTAGGAAGGGGAGATGACTTAGAAATAAGAGCATTTAAAATAACGGATGAGTTACATGTTTTGCAACCAACTATTGACAATATTGGAGACCTTGGCGTGTTTCTAAAAGATCTATTAGCGACAACAGAGTCTCAAATAGGTTGGTTCTATTCTTCGGCATTTATAGATGTTTTAAACCATTTTGATTTTTCTGTTATAGTATATGATTGTATGGACGAACTTTCGCTTTTTAAAGGCGCTTCTCAACAATTAATTGAACAGGAAAGGTATTTGTTATCCGCATCGGATATTGTATTTACAGGTGGAAAGTCCCTTTATGAAGCAAAAAAAGAAAAGCACCATAATGTTTTTTGTTTTCCAAGTTCAGTAGATCTAGCGCATTTTGAACAGGGGAATAACAGTGTCGAACTGCCATCAGATATCAAATCGATCCCGAAACCAATAGTTGGTTATTATGGAGTTATCGATGAACGAATTGACCTGAACTTATTAGAAAGGAGCGCCAAAAAAATGCCGGACGTTTCATTCGTAATGATTGGACCAATTTGTAAAATTGAAGAAAAAGACCTGCCACAAGCACCAAATATTTTTTATCTCGGAATGAAAACTTATGAAGAGCTTCCGGTTTATTTAAATGAATTTGATTATGCAATGATGCCTTTTGCGCTGAATGGCGCTACTAAATTTATTAGCCCTACAAAAACTTTGGAATACATGTGCGCCTTAAAACCAATTATTTCAACTAAAATTAAAGACGTTGAACGAGATTACAGTCATTGCATCAGGCTTATCGAAGACGAGAATGATTTCTATACTGCAGTAAAATATACCAACGATAGTTTTGAAGATGCTTATCGTGAAATTTTAGAAACTACCTCTTGGGACGCAACTGCGTTAAAAATGTCTCAACTGATTAAAGATGTAAAAGAATTAGTATGACAGATTATGATATTTTAATTATCGGTGCAGGAATTTCTGGCGCTGTGCTTGCCGAGCAATATGCGGTAGCAGGAAAACGAGTTTTGGTTATCGAAAAGAGAGATCACATTGCAGGAAATTGTTTTGATTTTTATGACGAATATGGGATACTGACTTCTAAGTATGGAGCTCATCTTTTCCACACCAACGATGAAGGAGTGTGGACGTACGTTAATCAGTTTGCAGATTGGTATGATTGGGAACACAAAGTATTAGCAAGAGTTGATAACCATTTGGTACCGATCCCAGTAAATATAACAACAGTTAATAAGCTTTTTAATGAGAATCTGTCTACCCAGGCAGAAATGAGAGAATGGCTTTCCAACAACAGAGTGTGTTACGATCCACCAAAAAACGGAGAAGAAGCTGTTTTAAATCGCGTTGGTGAAGTTTTGTACGATAAAATGTTTAAGCATTACACAAAAAAGCAATGGGATAAATATCCTGCAGAATTGCATGCATCAGTACTGGAACGTATCCCGGTACGAGATAGTTATGATGACCGCTACTTTTCTGATGTTTATCAAGCTTTGCCAAAAGGCGGCTACACTAAGATGTTTGAAAATATTTTAAATCATCCAAATATCACAGTTTTGTTAAACACAGATTATTTCGACATTAAAGAACGAATCGGTGGCTATGAAAAGCTATTTTATACTGGACCAATTGATCGGTTTTTTGCCTTTAATAAGAATTTGACAGAGAAGTTAGAGTATCGCTCTATTAACTTCGTGAGAGAAGAAATTGATCAAGAATTTTTCCAACAAAATTCCGTAGTAAACTATCCTGGAAATGAGGTTGAGTTTACACGGATTGTTGAATATAAGCATTTCGGAAATCAACAATCTGCGAAAACTAGTATCGTTAAAGAATACACGATTGACGAAGGAGAACCGTACTATCCCGTTCCCAACCAGCAAAACCAAGATATTTATGCCAAATATAAAAATGAGGCTGATAAATTGGTAGATGTGCATTTTGTAGGGAGGTTGGCGAATTACAAATATTTTAATATGGATCAGGCATTTAGAAATGCATTAGACCTTTTTAAAAGTGTAGAATTAAATGTTGCTGAGGAACAAGAATATGCAAAATCCTTTTAGTTCGTTCTTTTTAGGAGGATTTGAGTGTGCTGATCAAATTAACCGTTCGGGCGAGAGAGTTAATTTGTTGGAAGTTACACAACATGATTTAAGAGTAGAGGAAGATTATCAATTATTATTGGACATCGGAATTACATCGGTACGTGAAGGTATTTGTTGGAGTAGCGTTGAAATATATCCCGGAGTATTTGATTTTAGTGAGGTTTTAAGCCGAATTAGGGTTGGACAAAAACTGGGTATTCAACAAATATGGGATATGATTCATTTTGGCTACCCCGATGATTTATTCCCTACACATCCCAAGTTTTGTGATAGGTTTGTTCATTTGTGTGTGGAATTTGTTAGATTTTATAATCAAAATTCTTTGCAACCACTCCTAATCGTTCCCATTAATGAAATTAGTTTTTTATCTTGGTTTTCTGGTGATGCTAGAGGCACTGTTCCGTTTTTAGAAAAGAGCGGCTGGGATATGAAATATCATCTTTGCAAGGCAGCGATACTTGCGATCAAAGCCATCAAAATTGAATGTCCGTCTGTTCACATAATTTTGGTTGAACCAATTATTAAAGTTCACCAAAACGGCTTCCTTGCTTCGGAGGATTTACAAAAAATCAATGAGTACCAATTTGAAGCTGCGGACATCATTACAGGTAAACTATGTCCAGAATTGGGCGGAAATATTACGCTTTTTGATATATTAGGAGTTAACTACTACTGGAATTGCCAATGGGTTGAGGGTGGGGAAACACTAATCTGGCCAGATCTCTCAGAAACACGAATCCCTCTTCGGCTACTGTTACAAGAGGCCTACTTAAGATATAACAAACCTATGTTTGTTTCTGAAACTGGGCACTTTGGCGAGGGTAGGGTGGAATGGCTAGAAGAGATTTCACAAGAATGCTTGGCGGTCGTGAAATCTGGAATTCCCTTCTGGGGAATTTGCATTTATCCAGTTACCGATCGCCCAGATTGGGATAACCTTTTAGATTACAGTAATTGCGGCATTTTTGATTTGGATAATTTTGGAAATAGAATTCCGCATTTAGAATATATTGAATCACTAAAAGAGCAACAAATCAAATTCAAAGCTTTATAGATTTGTATTCACGCCTCATATGTGGGTTGACCTGCTCAGCTAAAGTTCGATGTTTACAGATTATTTCGTCCTTTACATGAACAATTACACTAAGGTGCTGATGATTAAGAAATAAGTAGAGTTACTCATATAATCAAGTCCAAATTTCAACAATCAATTTTGCGCCGTAATAAGCACATTGAAATGATTTTAGACTATTAGGTAATTTTAAGCAGAATAATTGGTTTTGAAATTTCCCGTCGAGGATTTTATACGACGGGAATTTAGATAGATATAGGGTCTTCAAAAACTAAGCTTGCTGGTCTCTCAAAGCTTTTATCTGATCATGTGAGTTTCTCAAAATATTTTTTTGTTCCAAGATCATTTCTTTTAGGTGTTGTGATAAGTCATTATCGCTAAGCGCCGATGCATAAGCTTTTTGAGCTGCATCTTCACCAAATTCGCAATTTTCTAAAACACCTTTTCTATCATTGCCTGTAAAGACTGCCTTGACGTCCATCCAGGCTCTGTAAATTTTTCCACTAATCGTGGTGCCTGTGTCTGTATCGTGCTTTAAAACATTAAGCTCATTAGACAATCCCATTTTACAGTTATGACTTTCTTCTATCATTCCTATAAATAAAGATTTTAAATCTCTATCCCCATCTTTAAGATTTTCGATAGCCTTTTCATAACCGACAATGCGATCATTGTTAATTTGTATTAAATCGTTTAAAATTTCTGAATTTATATTGTTTGTGTTCATAAGAGCGATTATTAAATGTTAGTAGATAATCGATCAATCCAAATTTTATGCCGAAGTATTTTCTTTAATAAAAAATTCAAAAAAATGAATGTCATGATCAGAGATCATAAACTTGGTTTTGAAAAGCACTTAGATCGCATCTTAAAATTAGATTATTTCGAAATTCATGTAATATAATCCCAACTTTTTCATGTAATTCAGTAATATAAAATAATGTTTCAAATAACATCGAGGAACCTTTATGGTCTATATAAGAGATTTAATTCCATAAAGCCGAAAAACTGATATATAACTAGCCAATGA
>JBDSHZ010000099.1:0-2961 GCA_039918235.1 Pelobium sp. | reverse complement strand
TAAGGGATGTGGTTTGCAACTCATTCCGGACGGAGTCCTTGGCTTTCAAAAAGCATTTCAGTGATCCTGAAAAAGGAACACTGAAACGAGTAGGGAGTCCTTGGCTTTCAAAAAGCATTTCAGTGATCCTGAAAAAGGAACACTGAAACGAGTAGAGATAAAAGCAGGATAGTTAGAAATGCTAAGGGATGTGGTTTGCAACTCATTCCGGACGGAGTCCTTGGCTTTCAAAAAGCATTTCAGTGATCCTGAAAAAGGAACACTGAAACGAGTAGGGTTAGCTGACTTGTGCATGGGGAATAGTAAACAATGCTTCAGATTATTTATATAGCAATGCTATTGATTACGAAGACGGAAAAGGTTTAATAAAAATTAATGTATTGCAATAAAATAATATAAACGCACAAGTCAGGCTTAAAATAAAAATGTCTGAACACGATTAAAGGAATTACAGGATGAACAAGAATAAAAGAAGCACATTTGAAAATCGTGTAAATCAAGCAATCAATCCAATCCTGTTCAAGACAAGAAAAATTGGAACAACGTAATTATGGAGAACACTTTTGATAATAAAGAAGAAATAAATGCCTTAACGCATAAGATTATAGGTTGTGCAATGCAAGTGCATAAGGTATTAGGCAATGGTTTTCAGGAAGTAATTTATCAAAGAGCATTGGCAATTGAATTTTCATTTCAGGGTTTAACTTTTGAAAGAGAGAAGGAAATGGAATTATTTTATAGGGAAGAAAATATTGGTACGCGAAGAGTAGATTTTTTTGTAGAAGGAAAGGTGATGGTTGAGATTAAAGCTATTGAGCAATTACTCGATGTACACAAAGCACAAGCAATAAATTATTGTGAAGCCTATACTATTGCCGATGGCTTGTTAATTAATTTTGGCTCAAAAAGTTTAGACTTTAAGCGGGTGTATAATAAAAATCTTGTCCATCCTGCAATCGATCAAAATCGTGTTCAAGACAAATGAAACCCCCTAACTAGCGCAAGTCTATTGAGTGAAGGCAAAGAGCGTTAGCGGCCTTGTGCATGGGGAATAGTTTTACAAAGAAAGATGATCAATCTATCATTTCCAATCTCATAAAAAATATAAGTATGAGGAGCTACTCATCATTTAACCCTTTTCCATTTAGGATCTGTTGCCTGTACTTTTCAATTCTGGACGCTCGCGTGGCAGACTGTTTGGCATTAGCAAAATAAAGCAAATAGGCTCTTTGTCTACCCGGGGTTAGCGCTTCAAAAGCAGTTTTAAATATGGCACTTTCATTCAGTTTTTGCTGAAACTCTTCGGGAACAGCAAAGGCTGCTGTCTTTTTTAAAGGTACTTTTAAACCTGCCTTTTCTACTGCTATGGCTTCAAATACATAAGCTTTTAAAATGGCTTCTTTTTCTATGACCTCGTTTACATGTGTAAAGCGGATCTGCCGTGTGGCCTGTGTATTTTCAGTTTGCTGAATGAGCATTCCATCTTCATTGTGCAACAACGCTCCTTTAAAAAACAATAGCGCAAAATATTCTTTAAACACATGAATTAAAACGATGTTACTTTTTTGCAGCGCATAGCAAGGTACACCCCACTTCAATTCTTCAGAAAGTCCACAACCGAGAATAAGTTTTCTTAGCTTACTAATTCCCTCCTTCCATTTATTGTCCTTATCAAAATAGAAATCAACTTTAGGGTTTTTGCTGTTCATGTTCTCTTTATAAAGTCCTCAATATTTTATCCATTTTTCTGCCTTTTGCCAGTTCATCTACCAACTTGTCTAAATACCTTACCTTTTGCGTGAGCGGGTTTTTAATTTCTTCTATCCTGTAACCACAGATTACTCCAGTAATGAGTTGCGCATTTGCATTTAATACTGCATCCTGAAAGAATTTTTCAAAAGTTACTTTTTCTACTATCAGTTCTTTTAGCTGCTCTTCATCATAACCCGTTAACCACGAAATCACCTGATGTAATTCATCTTTTGTCCTTCCTTTCTTCTCCACTTTAACAAGGTAATGTGGATATACCGAAGCAAAGGTCAGTTTAGCGATTTTTTCATCATGATTGCTGGTAGTGTTCATGTCCTGCTTTATTAAAATTAGCCCAATGAGATTCAATATCATTTAAATTTAAGATTTAATCTATCATTATAAACTCATAAAAAACATTTAAGGTAAATGACCAGATAATTCTGCACTAAATATTTTACTTTTGTGGCAGCTAATAAGTCATGCAGTTCTGCAGCTTCATCCAATTAAAAATCCGGATCACCTGATGGGTTAACAACAAAACCTTAAAAAAAATTGTATTGAAAAAGAGTTTATTGCCCCTTGCATTAGGTGGTTTAGGGATAGGAACCACGGAATTTGTAATGATGGGCTTATTGCCAGATATCGCCACCGATTTTAACATCAGTATTCCCGTAGCGGGTCATTTAATTTCTGCTTATGCTTTAGGCGTGGTGATTGGCGCTCCACTTTTGGTGGCTGCTGCCAGCAATTTTGAACCTAAAAAAATATTATTGGTTTTGATGATGCTGTTCACCCTGTTCAATGCTTTTTCGGCTTTTGCTCCAGGAAATTATAGCTTATTAATTGCCCGTTTGTTATCTGGCTTACCCCATGGTGCCTTTTTTGGAGTGGGATCTGTAGTGGCCAGTAGGCTTGCCACTAAAGGTAAAGAAGCGCAGTCCATTTCCATGATGTTAGGCGGATTAACAGTAGCTAATTTAGCCACAGTACCTTTGGGCACCTACTTGGGCCACCATTATTCGTGGCGTTACACTTTTATTTTAATTGCCCTGATTGGTCTAATTACCCTAATAGCCATCTATTATTGGATGCCCGCTTTACCTGTGAAGCGTTCAGGAAATATCAGATCAGAAATGGGTTTCTTTAAAAAGAAACAGGCATGGATGATTATAGCCATTACTGCTATTGGCACAGGAGGTTTGTTTGCAT
>JBDSHZ010000098.1:0-35451 GCA_039918235.1 Pelobium sp. | reverse complement strand
AAATAAATGCGCCTACAGCGCCAGCACATGCACCTAAAGTAGTGTTGGTTAATACTAGTGAAGTTAAAGCTGGATCTGATGAAAGAACAGAACCACCATTAAAACCGAACCATCCTAACCAAAGGATAAATACACCGATAGTTCCTAAAGCAAAGTTTGATGCTGGGAATGGATTTCCTTTACCAGCAAATCTTCCAATACGTGGACCTAACAAAATAATTCCGGCTAATGCACCCCATCCACCTACAGAGTGAACTAAAGTAGAACCTGCAAAGTCATGGAATCCCCAAGAAGAAACCACACCTGCACCCCATTGCCAGCTACCACATATTGGGTATACAACACCTACGAAGAAAACAGTAAAAATTAAGTAAGCACTAAATTTGATACGTTCTGCAACTGCTCCAGAAACAATAGTAGCTGTGGTAGCAGCAAACATTGCTTGAAAAAGGAAATCTGTATAATAAGGATAACCTGCGTTATAAGCAGCAGTGTCTCCTCCTGCTGGCAAAGCTAAGCCAAAACCTGAAAAACCAAACCAGCCCGGTACATCACCAAAACCAGGGTACATTAAATTAAACCCACAAAGTGCGTAAAGTAATATTCCTATTACTGGTGTAATTGCATTTTTAAACAAGATGTTTACTGTGTTTTTAGTTTGTGAAAAACCTGCTTCCACACTTGCAAAGCCTAGGTTCATAATAAATACCAATGCCGCACATATCATCATCCAGATATTACTGGCATTAAAGAATACTGCAGGATCTACAGCTGCCGCAGCTTCTTGCACAGGCGCCATCATTGCTAATAAAGGCATCTTGAATTGTGAAAACTCCACGATTTGAGTTGAAATAAAGGATAAATTCTCCATTGTTAATTGTTTAGGGTTTAGTTTGAGTTAATTATTTTTATTTATTTATTTTTAAGTTATTCTTTGTGAATTAAAATTAATTTACAAATGGTGTATTTTTACACCACTAAAATCAATAATTTATAAAAAACAACAAAATTATTTGACTTTTTTATAAAATTTTTGATATAAAATTAAAAAACAACGATTTTAAATAAGATAAATTGAATAATTTACAATAAAATTATTGAATAATTGAATTATCTTTAAAAGAAAGAAAAGGATTATTCACTATTTTAGTTAATAAAAAAATAAAAAACCAGACCAAAACAATCCAAAATCTCTTATTATTAGAATAATTAACAAAAAATCTCTTTTTAATTGACCAATTTTTCAAGAAACAACTCCCTTATTTGATTTTTTTTGAAAATTTTTGTGGTTTTTCGATAAAATCATCTTATTTTTATCCATTATATATATTAAATGAATATTAACAACCTAATAAACACCTAAACAATGTCAACAATAAGATTTCAAGCGCTCCAGTTAGTATTGGGAAGAACAATCCCAGAAGTCAAAGCACCATCTTCAAAAATTTCTGACTATTACTCATGCAATGTTTTTGATAAAGTCAAAATGAAAGACTATATGTCTAAAGAGGCTTTTCAAGCAATAGTAAATGCAGGAACAAATGGAACTCCCATAGAAAGAGATATTGCAGAGCAAGTTGCTTCAGCAATGAAATCTTGGGCTATGAGTAAAGGTGTTACTCATTATACGCATTGGTTTCAACCTTTAACAGGTTCAACCGCAGAAAAGCATGATTCATTTTTTGAACCCGATTCAAACGGTGTTGCAGTAGAAAAGTTTTCAGGAGGTGCATTGGTTCAACAAGAGCCTGACGCGTCCAGTTTCCCTAACGGTGGTATCAGAAGTACTTTTGAAGCCAGAGGTTATACTGCTTGGGATCCTTCTTCTCCAGCTTTCATTTTTGGTAAAACCCTATGCATACCTACTGTATTTGTTTCTTATACTGGTGAAGCGTTAGATTATAAAGCTCCTTTATTAAAAGCATTAACTGCCTTAGACAAAGCTGCGGTTGATGTTTGTCATTATTTTGATAAAGGAATAACTAAAGTAAACTCTTCTTTAGGTATTGAGCAGGAATATTTTTTAGTTGATCTTGCCTTATTTAATGCAAGACCAGATATGCTATTAACTGGCAGAACATTATTCGGCCATTCATCAGCAAAAAATCAGCAATTAGATGATCATTACTTTGGATCAATCCCAGAGAGAGTGGTAGCTTATATGCAGGATTTTGAAACTGAAGCCCTAAAATTAGGGATTCCTTTGAAAACCCGTCATAATGAAGTTGCTCCATCTCAATTTGAGTGTGCTCCCATTTATGAAGAAATCAACTTAGCGATTGACCACAATCAATTGCTGATGGATTTAATGGATAAAATTGCCAAAAGACACCATTTTAAAGTACTGCTTCATGAAAAACCATATGCTGGCATCAACGGGTCAGGAAAGCACAATAACTGGTCTTTAATTACCGATACCGGTAAAAACTTATTGGCTCCAGGAAAAACGCCTAAAAACAACCTGATGTTCCTTACTTTCTTTGTGAACATTGTTAAGGCAGTACATGAACATTCAGATTTATTAAGAGCTTCTATTGCTTCTGTAAATAATGATCACCGTTTAGGCGCCAATGAAGCACCTCCGGCGATCATCTCTATTTTCTTAGGTTCTCAGTTAAATGATGTTTTAGACGAAATTGAAACTTCAAGAATCAGCAAAAAAGCAAAGGAAGAAAGCACCATGTGGCACAGCATTCCTAAAATTCCTTCTATTTTATTAGATAATACGGACAGAAACAGAACTTCTCCTTTTGCCTTCACAGGTAATAAGTTTGAATTGAGAGCCGTTGGTTCTTCTGCCAATTCTTCTAACCCTATGACTGTTTTAAACATGATTATGGCTGATCAGTTGGTTAAATTTAAAGCTGAGGTAGATAAATTAATCAAAAAAGGAGACAAAAAAGATGTTGCTATTTTAACTGTTGTTAAAAAATACATCAAAGAATCTAAAGCTATCCGTTTTGAAGGAAATGGTTACAGTGATGAGTGGGCTGCAGAAGCAGAAACCCGTGGCTTATCTAATATCAAAACTACGCCAAAGGCTTTAGATGCTTTATTGAGCGACAAATCAGCTAAATTATTTCAGGACACAGGAGTATTTAGTGTTAGGGAATCTCATGCCCGTCACGAGATTTTATTAGAAGATTATTACAAAAAGTTACAGATTGAAGCTAGAGTAATTGGTGAAATGGTAACTAACGTAGTGATTCCTTGTGCTATAAAATATCAAACATCTTTGATTGAAAATGTAAAGGGACTGAAAGATATTGGTTTAGGAGAAGATGCTTATTCTGCTCAAATGCTGATCATCAAAAAAATCTCTGAGCATGTCACTTTCATCAAGAAAAATGTTGAAGCAATGGTGGAGGAACGTAAAGTTGCTAACGATCTTGAAGATATCCGTGATAAATCTATCGCATATGACGAAAAGGTTAAATCTTATTTTGAGCCTATCCGTTACCATGTAGATAAATTAGAGTTAATGGTTGACGATAACATCTGGCCTTTGCCAAAATTCAGAGAATTATTATTTATAAAATAAGCAGAAAGCGAAAAGCTTAACGCTAAAAGCAAAAACCGTTTCTTTAAAAGGAACGGTTTTTTTTGTTAAATCATATTCTTAGCTCGAATTTAAGCTTTATGCCTTTAGCTTTAAGCTTTTTCAATATCTTTGTCATACATGAGCGATAACCGTTACAACCAGCGAGGCGTTTCTGCCGGAAAAGAAGATGTTCACAATGCCATAAAAAATATTGATAAAGGGATTTTCCCTCAGGCATTCTGTAAGATTATACCAGACATTTTAGGAAATGACCATCAATATTGCAATATTATGCATGCAGATGGCGCTGGGACTAAATCATCCCTTGCTTATATCTACTGGAAAGAAACTGGGGACCTTTCCGTTTGGAAGGGGATTGCTCAGGATGCCATTATCATGAATTTGGATGATTTATTATGCGTTGGCGCAACAGACCATATTTTATTATCATCAACTATAGGCAGAAATAAAAACCTGATTCCGGGTGAAGTGATTGCTGAAATCATCAATGGCACAGAAGAAATTTTAGCTGATCTGCGTGAGATGGGTATCAATATTTATTCTTCCGGTGGAGAAACTGCTGATGTGGGTGATATTGTGCGAACCATCATTGTAGATTCTACCGTAACCTGCCGAATGAAACGTAAAGACATCATCTCTAATCACACCATTCAGGCTGGAGACGTCATTGTTGGGCTTTCCTCCTCAGGAAAAGCAAGTTATGAAAAAGAATATAACGGGGGAATGGGTTCAAATGGACTAACGTCAGCCCGTCACGATGTTTTCAATAAATCTATTGCAGAGAAATTTCCGGAAAGTTATGATCCTGCCGTTCCTTTTGAACTTGTTTTTTCGGGACAAAAATCTTTGACAGAACTGGTTCATGTTTCAGATGATTTAGCTATTAGTGCCGGAAAATTAGTGCTGTCTCCTACCCGCACCTATGCGCCAATCATCAAGAAAATATTAGATCAATACCGTCCACATATACACGGAATGGTACATTGCAGTGGCGGTGCACAAACCAAAGTTTTGCATTTTATACAAAACCTGCACATTATTAAAGATAATTTATTCCCTATTCCTCCTTTATTTAAATTGATTCAAGAGCAATCCGGAACGGACTGGCAAGAGATGTATAAAGTTTTTAACATGGGCCATCGCATGGAGATTTATGTTCCTCAAGAAATTGCCCAAGACATTATCAATATTTCGCAATCTTTTGGCGTGGAAGCTCAAATTGTGGGAAGAGTTGAAAGTGCGGAGAAAAAACAAGTAACTATTCAATCTGAAAAAGGCGAGTTTCTTTATCATTAATGAAAAGAGAATTTCTGAATTAAAAATCAATTTAGGTTAAAAGGGATTTTGCGTTAGGCCTGCCTGTGCAGTGGTTTTGAGCGTTGGGAAAGGGAACGCCCAAATATTCCTTATTTGTTATTTGCTACCCAAAAATTACAATTAAATCAACATCCTTTTAAAACATAACTTTACTTTTGCACTATGCCAAAAATTTCACAAAAAGGAATAGATATGCCAGCTTCTCCAATTAGGAAGTTGACACCATATGCAGACAAAGCTAAGCTAGCGGGTAAAAAGGTTTTTCATTTAAACATTGGCCAGCCTGATATTGAAACCCCGGAAATTATGTTGGATGCAGTGAAGAACATTGATTTTAAAGTGTGGGCTTATACTGCGTCAGAAGGGACTTTAAGCTATCGTACTAAATTAGCTTCCTATTATAATAAGCTAAATTACGGCATTACGCCAGAAGACATTATAGTGACCACAGGAGGTTCAGAAGCGATCACCATTGCCATGATGGCTTGCTTAAACCCTGGAGATGAAGTCATTATACCAGAACCTTTTTATGCCAATTACAATGGTTTTGCCTGCCAGAGTGATATTGTAGTAAAACCTATTTTATCATTTATTGAAAATGGTTTTGCTTTGCCTCCTATTTCGGAATTTAAAAAGCTGATTACCGATAAAACCAAAGCCATCATCATCTGCAATCCAAATAACCCAACTGGTTATCTATATAGCATGGAAGAGATGGAAGGGTTAAAGAAATTGGCTTTAGCACATGATCTTTATTTATTTTGTGATGAAGCTTACCGTGAGTTCTGTTATGATGGAAAAGCTTTTATCTCTCCGATGCATTTAGATGGTTTAGAAGAAAATGTGGTGATTATGGATACGGTATCTAAAAGATACAGTGCCTGTGGTGCCCGTTTAGGTTGTTTGATCACTAAAAACAAACAATTAATTGCTACCGCCCTAAAGTTTGCACAAGCAAGATTAAGCCCTGGAATGGTAGAACAGATTGCAGGTACTGCCGCTGTTGACACGCCCGATTCCTATTTTGAAGCTGTAAATAAAGAATATACTTTAAGAAGGGATATTTTGGTGAGTGCTTTAAATAAAATGGACGGTGTATTTTGCCCTAACCCGGGTGGCGCATTTTATGTAGTAGCGAGTTTACCGATAGACAATGCCGATAAATTTTGCCAATGGATGCTGGAAGATTTTTCTTTTGAAAACCAAACCGTAATGATGGCACCTGCAACGGGTTTCTACTCTTCTGAAGGTGCAGGAAAAAATCAGGTAAGAATGGCTTATGTTTTAAATACAGATGATTTGAAAAAAGCGATGATTTGTTTGGAAGAAGCGTTGAAGGTTTATCCGGGAAAAATTGAGTTATAGGTAATAGTTTTAAGTAATAAGTTTTAGGTTATAAGTTTTAGGTTATAAGTATTAGCACTTTATATACAAATTTTTAAACTTACAAACTTATAACCTAAAACTTACAACATTAATCTTTAAAACTCTTAACTTTGAACTCAGCTTATGGGGTTTATAACTGTCAACTAAAAACTGGCAACGCTCAACTGAACAAAAAACGGGCTCGACCGGAATAGACAGGATGGATGATAAGTGGGTAAGCATGCAGCGCAATGAGGATTCAGCGCTTAAATATTGATTCTCAAAACACAAAAGGCGAAAATAACTACGCTCTTGCTGCTTAATTTTAACCTAGTTAAAATTGCTTAGTCATACTTTAGAAGTGTGAGCGAGATGTTTCCCGAAGGCCAAGTCTGGCGGCAATCGATACGGAAGCACAGAAATGCTGGAATAAGGAAGAGTAAGTTTCGGGCTCTTCTCGAAAACTCAAGAAACTAAGGAGGAATCAGGCTGTTTGTGGCCAAATTACTCTCGAAAACCAATCGCAAAATATGCATGTAGAAAGCGCAACTGGTCCCATGTTTGGACGAGGGTTCGAATCCCTCCGGGTCCACTTTAGCAAAAATAAACCCTTGTAAATCAGTTATTTACAAGGGTTTATTAATTTTAACTGTCAGTTTTACGATCAGTTTCTTAATACTAAGCTAAGGTTCTGTATTTGAATTATCTTCTAAGGATTGCCATAGCTCTTCCCTCCAATCACAAATTAAATCCGCTAAAACAATTAAATTCCAGTTCTCATCAATTAATTCTAATGCTGAAAATATTGGTGAACTATCAACAATGTCAGGGTTTACATATTCTAAATTAAAAGTATCTAAAACTTTTGTCGTATGATGTTTTAAGTCTCCTTCTTCCTCATGCTTGGCGTAATTTGCTATTGCAACTATCAGCTGAATAGCTGTAGAAGGATAATTTTTTAAGAATTTATATTTTTCGTAAAACTGATGTTTTTTTAAAGAGTTGTAATATGATGGTTGAAGGTCAGCTATACTTTTATTAATATAATTTTGACAAGTAATAAAAGCTATGCCGACAACTGGCTCTAATTCTTCCCTTGCAAAAATTCCATCGTACCAATCATTTAATTTTAACTTTTCGTCTATTATATCAACGGAAGCTTTTAAACCATGCATAATAGTATATAAACTGTCTTTTCTAAAATCAAGCCTCCTATAATCAGTTTTATACATTTTCATCTTTAATTTATAGATTATTAAAGTTTACATATATTTTACCTGTCTGATTTGCTTTCCTACGCTTTCTATAAAGTAAATCTGGTAAACTAACTCTCCCTTCAATGATTGCAATTATATCAACACCATCCATAATTAGTATTGATTTGAATGCTGGTAAAATAGCTTCTTTTGTTACACCATCAATAGTTACAAATAATCCCATAGCATTTTTTAATTTTGTTTCTACCTTATAGCAAAAATCTGCAAAATCTCCTCTACCAACCTCTTGTTTCCATTTTGCTTCAAGCAAATAATCCGTACTATCAAATGTAAAAGCACCATCGATTTGCTCACCATAATTTTTAAAAGACCCCTTTGGGTCTAAATCATAAAGTAAAAACAATTCGTTTAAGAATTTTTCGAGCTGGTAGCCTCTTTGCTGGAAGTTTGTATTTTGAGCTATTTCGGAAAAAACTCGTTTTAATTCATTTAATTCGTCCTCAAGAGTTTTAGATTTCGCTATTTTCTTCTCGAGTTCTAACTTTCTCTTTTTAGATACATCTGAATCTTCGACTAATTTTTGGTATCCTTTTGTGATTTCAGCTAAATTTTTTACGGCTTGTTTTGCTTTATTAGTTTTAGAACCATCTTCATCCCAAAATTTCAAATGTGGAAATTCTTTGAATTCTACTAAAGCAAATATTAAATCAAACAAATCATTCTGATAAAAATCGAGCCTATTGGACATCCGTTCAACAAGTTCTTTCGAAATTTCTCTCTTTGTGCAACTCCAATCTAGCGTATCAACAATTGCATTATTTAATATAACTGTTTTTAAAAAATCCCGCAACTCATCCTTTTTCCAGTAAAATAACTGACAAACATTCTTTAACTGCTGTCATAGCTTGGTGTGATAATTTCTTTACTGGCATATTAGTATTAAATATTTAATCCGATTATTCTTTATTTCCCAATCTGTAATTAGCTGATAAATTTATCAAAGTCCACCATTATTTTAAATTTAATACTATTTAATAATTGTATTTGTAAGCTTAAAGTCAGCAATTAACATCCTCCACAGTCTTAATCTCCTCTTCTGTTAATTCATAAAGCGCATAAACCACTTATCAATTTGTTTGTCTTTCTGCTCTATATTCAAAACATTAAATTATCTCATCCTTTATCGGCAAAAATCCTTTCTCGCCTAACTGTTTAATAATTGCCCTCAACAAGTAATTGTTATCAAACCGGAGGACATATTTTCTTGAACCTTTATTTTCCGGACTTAACATCTTCTTTTCTATCAGTCTTTTAATCTGTCTAGAAATCTCTGTGTTTGCTTTATCTACAAAAAACTCCTTTACATCTGCTGCTTGTATGACCTGTTTTTCAACTACTTTTTTTAAAATCTGTGATTCTGTTGCGTTTATATATTTTTGCGCTAAAGCGTAGGTAATTGCAGGACTTAATATCTCTTTACGCAGGTATTTATAATCTAAAAGCTTATCAATTTTTTCAATTTCTTCTTTTAAGCCTTTTAAAACATATTCTAACCAAATTAGCATTCCCTCTTCTGTACCAGAATCTGCTTGAGCTAAATTATCATAATAGTCTTTTCGGCTGCTACAGAAAACTGCCGTAGGATTTATAATACGCCCAACATTTACGTTAAAGCCAGCTTTTACCAGCATTGCATAAGTGAAAATACGCACCGTTCTGCCGTTGCCATTACCAAAAGGGTGTATCCACACAAAACGATGATGTGCCAATGCCGCTTTTAACAAATCGTATTTTGAGCCATGGTCTTCGTTTATAAAATCAAAGAGTTCCCGCATATAATCATCTACCATGATCCAATCGGGCGGTAAATGCGTTGATTTTGTAATGATCAAATTGTTTTTACGGTAACTGCCTGGTGTTTTATCTCCCTCTTCCTTTGCAGATAAATCTTCAACAACCATTTGGTGCAATTCGCTGATGAATTTGCTATTGATTACCGTGTCCTGAATATGCTCTTCTATAAAAAGCATGGCATTTTCTATATTTTGGATTTCTTTGATCCCAGAATTGGTTGGAGTTTCTGTATCCACTTTGGTTTCAATATACTCAGCAATGGTAGTATTGTTACCTTCTATACGAGCAGACTCTATACTTTCTAATAAATGAAAAATGTGCTTTAGCTGAAAAAACACTTGAGGATGCGTAGATCCTGTCAGTTTCTTTTTACGGAGATAGTCCAATTCGATAATAAAATCTGTTAATTTAGAATCGAAAGATGGCTGTATCAATTTTAAGTCTTGATGTTTAAAAGTAGGTGCTGACATAAGTGGTCTTATAATTAATTGATTTGTGAATTATTGTGTTGTACAATACAACAATTAACAATGCGCAAATGTAACAATTAACAAATAAACAATGAAACAAACACATTATCAATGGTATACATAGTAATATTAGATAGTAACAATTAACAAATACAATTAGTAACAATTAACATTTTAATATAAATATGTATCGTTTGGAACATTTTTATATTCGTGTCAATTGGTAGTTTTAGTTTCCACCTAATCCAAAACAAAATCTTTCATTTGTTTGATTAAGCCTTTTTGTAAATCGCTTTCACTATGGGCTTCTTTTAGGTTTAGAAATTCAAAGATATAACCGTCTTTAAAACTGTTATTAATGCTTGGGTGTAATTCTCTCAATACTGGTGAGAGTTTTGTATTCCCTAACATTGTCCTCTCAAATAGTCCTTTCGAAATTTGGCGGTCTAATTCCCGCTTACTGTAACTCTCTGTTTTGGAAATATTCAAATAAAAAGCTTTCTCCTCATTCGTTTTAGTTCTTGAAAGAATAATTAAATTATTTGTCCAACTAATTTCTCTCACCAGTGGTGAGAGTTTTGGAAAATATTTACCCTTTCCACTTGTTGCAAAAAAGAACATCTGGCAATACCTTTTCAATTAACTCTTCTATCCTTTTTATTCCATGTGATAAGCCAGTTTCATAAAACCCAAAACTTCCTCATTGATATCCTCTTTAAACAGCATCCTGAAATGATGGTTGAACTGATTTGCATCGCCCGGAACCTGTGCTATTTTTTGGAAACACAAATTAGCGGTGTAAGCGATAGGGAAAGGGAAAACAACATGAAGAAAATCTTTTCCCAAAGCGGTAATCCATACTATATTCTGCTCTCCGTTTGTAAGAGCAATCATGGTCTTTTTAGGGACCAATTCAATGACACCAATTTTCTTAAAAGCCGATATAAAGCAGTCGTATAATTCAAGACTGTAGACAGTTTTATTGAACAAAAGTGGGTGGTCAAAGTTTTTGGTATTTTCCATATCAATCAGTTGGATTTTGCATAAACATCTTACTCATCATATCGTACAATTGAGGATGTTTATCCTGAAAAGCATCAGGTTTTTCAAAGAAATATTCAGAAGCCACCGCTAAAAATTCTGCTTCATTGGTTAAAGCATAGGGGGTCAATATCAGATTTACCTTTCTGAATCTGTTTCATTTCCTGATGAATCATTTTTAGCCAAGGCAGGGTATAATCATGCTTCATCAGCACTTCAGGCACTCCATCTGTAGCGCCATCCGTTTTATCTAAAAGATGAACAAACTCATGAATGGCAGTATTTCTTTTACCATTGTTTTTAGAAAATCCCTGAAGTAATGCCGCCCTAGACAATAACATCTGCCCGTTCATGTAACCGGTGCCTACCATTCCTAAAATCTTACGCTCATTCCCTTCAAACTGAAACTCCTCATTGAAAGTGTCGGGATAGAGGACCACATTCGTCAGGTTTTTATACCTCCAACCAGAAAAACCAAAAGTGGGAATCACTGCACTTGAAGCTATTAAAACTTGATCCAAATCGGTAATTGTGGTGCCCACAGCCTCAATGTTTGTCTCTTGTAAAAAACGTTCAATTAAAGATTCAAAAACCTTCTTCTTCTCCTCTGTTAAGTCTTGGTAAAACTCAACATGCTCATTCAAAATATTTGTAATGTCAATTGTCAAAATTGGATTTGTAGCATTCTTATTTTTATCCTTTTTTCTTAAGATAAAATACAAAATAAAAAGTACTGCGGGAAGCGCAAGGAGTATTTCCATAGGTTTAAATATAACACATTCGTCAATTAAAATAATAATGAAATAAATCTGATTTCGATAATAAAAGGCAACAATTTATGCTCTGGTTGAGCTGGTCTAAACAAAAATATTCTTGCGGTGGTGGAAACGATGATAGAAGGAACAGAAATGGAGATGGTAACTATAGAAACTAATTGATCGGTTTTTTTGGCGACACCAATTGAAGCAACTCTTCTTTCCTTAATGTTTTTAAGAAGGAATCTTCAGAAGAAACTACTTCTGAAAACAGTGATTTTTTTCTTTCTTGCAGTTCCATAATTTTCTCCTCTACCGTATCAGGGCAAATCAGCCTGATGGCAATCACATTTTTGTGTTGTCCAATACGGTGGGAACGGTCAATAGCCTGATTTTCTACCGCAGGATTCCACCAAGGATCAACCAAGTAAACATAATCTGCTTCGGTTAAGTTTAGGCCTATCCCTCCTGCCTTCATGCTCATTAAAAACACCCTAATTTCAGGATCGGCCTGAAATTCATTCACTACTTCCTCCCTATTTTTGGTACTTCCTGTTAAATAGCTGAAAGGAATATTTTGCTTTTTAAGTTCAATCTTAATCAAATCCAACATGCTTACAAACTGGGAAAAAACCAGTATTTTATGATGTGGCGCATGCTCATTAATCTGAGAAAGCAACATTTCTATTTTTGTGGAAGCATTGCCAGGTAAACGGTCGCCTTTTAACAATAACGGGGAATCACATAGCTGTCTCAACCTGGTTAAGCCTTTCAACACATTCATTGGGCTTCTTTTCAGCTCCTCATTGGTAGTGGCCGATATGTATTCCCTAAACTCTTTTTCGTAAGTCTCGTAGCTATTGCGTTGCTCAGTACCCATTTCACAATAAAGTACCATTTCTGTTTTTTCAGGAAGTTCAGAGGCAACTTCAGACTTGCTCCTTCTCAAAATAAATGGCGCTACTTTTTCTTTTAATTGCTGTACCCTTTTGCTGCTTTTAAACATATCAATGGGCATGGCATAAATATCTTTAAAATACTGTTTTGAGCCTAAAAGACCGGGGCAGGCGAAAGACAATTGCCCGTATAAATCAAAGGTATTGTTCTCTATTGGTGTCCCGCTGATGGCTATTTTATTCCTGGATTGCAGTAATCTTACTGCTTTATAACGTTGCGATTCTGGATTTTTGATGTTTTGAGATTCATCCAAAAACACATAGTTGAAATTATAGTTTTTGAGGTAATTAATATCAGAAAGTAAAGTTCCATAAGAAGTCATCACCAACTGACAGTCCTCAAAATCTTCCAGTTTCTTTGCCCTATCGGCACCATAAATGGTATGTATTTTTAAAATGGGGGCAAATTTAGTGATTTCAGCTTTCCAGTTGAACAGTAAAGAGGTGGGCACTACCAATAAGTTCACGTTATGTTGCACTTTTTGCTGTTGATGAAGGATAAAAGCGATAATTTGAATGGTTTTCCCCAATCCCATATCATCCGCCAGTATTCCCCCAAAATTAAAATCATCCAAAAAATTCAACCAGTTTAAGCCTTCTTTTTGATAATCCCGTAATTCCGTATTCAGCCCTAGGGGAACAGGAACTTCTTTGATCGCTTTAAAATCATAAGCAAGTTTCCGGTAGTTCTGTAAATCCAGACTTGCTTTTTCATCCAGCATTTCCGATTCAAAAAGCCCTTCCACGGCAGTAAAATTCACCTTAGGAATCTGCAATGTTTCATCATCTACCACCTCACCTGCATTAAAATATTCCGCAAATTTCTCCAACCACTCTTTTGGGATGATGCCTAAAGTACCATCATCCAATTTCACATATTTATGCTTATTCCTTATGGCTTTGTGCAGGTGTTTTAAAGAAGCCTTTTTACCGCCAAACCCAACTTTAATGTTGGCATTAAACCAGTTGAGTCCAGAAATAACTTTGATAGTGATTTTAGCCTTATTAAGATTTATACTATTATTTTCCAGCTCATTAAAGCCCAATATGGTGATCTGCTGGTGATGCCATTCTTCAAATACAGGAAAAAACCATTCTTCATTTAAAAAATGCTTTTTATGCAAGTAAAAGTAATGTAGGTCATTTTCCGCCTGCTCTTCAAAATAAGGATGTTGCCGAGTGAGCAAAGCTGTAAATCTCTCTTCCTCTTCCTGATTTCTAGGAACTAAAAATTCTTTCTTTTTTTCATCCATCCCATACACCTGCACCCTGCTCCTCACCTGAACTTCAGCCTCGCCATAACGCATTACAGGAATAATCATCACATGCTGTCCGAAATCAGAGAGGTAAATGATCCTTTCCGCTTCCTGATGAAAACCATGTTTTTGGAGTTGCTTTTCTGTAGCGGTTTTAATGTAGCGGTAATCGATGGTGATTTTATCTTCCATCGGTTCTAAAAATGAACGTTTAAATTCCAGAAATTTACGCTGATGAATCATCAGTCCTTCTGGATGCTTTTTCAAAAGCTGAAACAAACCCAAAACCTCCAGATTTGAAGGCAGGTAAAAATTATTTTCTAAAGCCATAAAGAAGTCGAACTTCAATTCCATAGCTGCTAATGGAATAGCTTTTGGACCTAAAAACAAAGTTCCTTTTACAAGATAAAAAGCATCAATGAGTACCACTTTTAATTTAATTTCTGGCTTTAATTGATGAAGCTGAATTGCAGAGATGGAACTAGCATTTACATTTTCGCCGAGTTGCTTATGATGTTGATAAAACTGATAGCCATTTGGATTATTCGCTACCGCCTTCAATAATTTTAAATGAGAAATGCTCTTTTTTTCGGCAACAGGATTTTGGAACTGCTGTAAAGCTGTAAAAAATCTCACCTGCTCCTGTTCATCTGTGTTCCAGATAAAATCTAAAGGGTTTAAGCTGGTCAAAGGATTTTTAGGCTTACCATCTTTAGATAAATTCGACTGATAAAAATCAATACAGAAGTGCTGATAATATTTGTGCTGTTTAAAAACGATGATACTTGCTTCTTTTTCAGAATGTTTGTCTAATTCAGGGTTTTTATTTTGAAAAATGCCTTTAAAAGATTCCAAACTATCATTAGTGATCGCAATTAAAGCGGAAGAAATTGGTTTTACCACAGCGCTCATTCCGTTCCATGATAAAGTAAAATATCGCGAGAGATTTGATTCCTCTTCTAAACCATAATCTATTGCTGTTCTTTTATAATAGGTTTCCCTTAAATCCGCATCGAAAAAAACCTTTAGCTCTTCTCTTTTCAATATATCTGATAATACCTGTGCCTGATAAAAGCATAATCGCTCATTCGGGTGGGTACTACAAGTACAGTTTAAGGTGAGTTGTTTGTCTATTAAATTGATAGCTACCGTTGGCGCTTGATCTACAAAAAAAGAGAATGAGGCTTTCCCTAAATCAATTTCCAATACCTGCGTTTTGGATAAAAATCCTGCTAAATATTCTGTTCCCGAAACATGAGCTAATATAGTTGCCTGAGAAAACCCATTGAAATTAAAGTCCTTCCAAGTAAATTGGTGACTATCATTAATGAGCAAATTTTCTGTTGACATTGGCATTTCTTCTTTAAAAGCTAAGCTATTAAAGAAAAGAGAATGTATGGAATAAAATGATTGAAAATGTGATAGGGAAAATAATTAATTACGTTTACTGCCTCCATAGTCTGTGTATTCACAGACTATTCTATTAAATTTCGTTCTTTCTCCATGGTCTGTGTCTTCACAGACAATTGTGTATTTTTCGTTCTTTCTCCATGGTTTGTGTCTTCACAGACCAGTGTGTATTTCGTTCTGTGAGGACACAGACCGAGGAAGCGAAAAACCGTTGAAACGGTATTTAAAGCAAAATAAAAATAGCCCATGGTTTAAACCATGGGCTATTTTCGGTTAAAATTAAATAATGGATTTATGCATTTCTTAATATGAAGATGAATTACTTAAATTCATTAAAAACTATTTAGTAGCCGTCATTTCCCATTCCGAAGTGTCATGAAAGCTCACTTCAGGAAATTGCTTAGTAGCGTATTCAATATCCCAAGCAGAACCGGCCAAGAAAACAGGTTTTTGCTCTTTATCATAAGCGATTTTTAAACCGTATCGCAAAATAAATTTATCTAACTCTACTTTGCTAGTGGCAGAAATCCACTTTGCTTTAGAAATGTTCATTGGTCTAAAAACGCAGGAAGCACCATATTCATGCAGCAACCTAAACTGGATAACCTCAAACTGTAGCTCTCCTACTGTTCCAATAATTTTTCGGTTTCCCGGATTTTGGATAAACAACTGCGCAACGCCTTCGTCACTCAACTGGTGGATTCCTTTTTCCAATTGCTTGGATTTAAAAGGATCATTATTTTCAAGCTCTCTAAAAATTTCAGGAGAAAAACTTGGAATGCCAATAAACTGAAGGTTCTCTCCTTCGGTTAAGGTATCTCCAATTTTAAAGTTCCCCGAATCGTATAACCCGATTACATCACCAGGGAAAGCTTCTTCTACCAAACTTTTGTTATCCGCCATAAAACTAGTAGGCGATGCAAATTTCAATTTCTTCTGCAAACGGTTATGGAAATAGAAAGTATTACGCTGGAATGTACCAGAATTGATTCGGCAGAACGCGATTCTATCTCTATGGTTGGGATCTAAATTGGCATGGATCTTAAAAACAAAGCCAGTAAATTTCTCTTCACTCGCTTCCACTTTCCGGGTATCAGTTTCTCTGCCTTGTGGTGTAGGGGCGATATTGATAAAAGTTTCCAATAACTCCTGAACTCCAAAATTATTAATGGCACTGCCAAAAAAAACTGGAGCTAAATATCCGGCTAAGTACAAACTTCTATCGAAAGGTTCTGCAACTGCTTCAATCAGTTCTACATCATCTTTAAGCTTTGAAGTTAAATGTTCTCCCAATAATTTCTCTAAGGCTGGGTCTTCCAAACTTTCAATTTTCACCAAGTCATTGGCAATTTGTTTTTTGTTGGCACTAAAAAGGTTTAAAGCGCCATTATTCAATTGATAAACGCCTTTAAAAGAATGCCCAATACCAATAGGCCAACTCAAAGGACGTGTGGAAATATTCAGTTCTTTTTCTAATTCTTCCAATAAATCAAAAGGGTCTTTACCCTCTCTATCCATTTTATTGACAAAAATAATCACTGGTGTATGGCGCATCCTACAAACCTGCATTAGTTTTTTGGTCTGTTCCTCCACTCCTTTTACACAATCCACCACCAATATCACCGAATCTACTGCGGTTAAAGTACGGTAAGTATCTTCTGCGAAATCCTTGTGACCGGGTGTATCTAAAATATTGATTTTAGTATTGAGGTATTCGAAACCCATTACTGAAGTGGCTACAGAAATTCCACGCTGCTTCTCAATCTCCATAAAATCTGAAGTGGCTGCTTTATCCGCTTTATTGCTTTTTACCGCTCCTGCCTTTTGGATAGCACCTCCAAACAACAGCAATTTCTCTGTTAAAGTGGTTTTACCGGCATCGGGGTGACTGATGATTCCGAAGGTTCTTCTTTTGGCAATTTCGTTCTGGAGTGTACTCATAATTTTACGCTTTCCGCAGAGCTCGATAAAGAACCCTTTAAAAAAACACGAAGGTACGAATACTGAATCACAACTTAAAGGTTTGAGGTTAATTGGAGTTAAAGGAAATTTAAGATTTAAAAAAGCTTTCTAAAAAGGAAACGATATGAATTTTCATCTAAAATTTTAATCTACCACAAACACTCTCAAACTTCTTGGCCCATGGGCACCCAATACCAAACTTTGCTCAATATCTGCCGTTTTGGACGGACCAGCTATAAAAGTACCGAAGCCGTAATCTTTATTTCCTATCAATTTGTAGGCGTGGTGCATGGTGGCTACAAAGTTTTCTTTTTTGACTACCAATGCCAAATGCTGTGGGATAAAAGGCAATACCCTTTCTTTAAAAAGTTCGTCGTTTACCCAGCAGGCACCGTTTTCGGCAACCGCAAAATGTGCGGGCAATATCATCAGCTCCACATCGGCAAGCTCATGATTATCCAGGCCTATAAATGGCTGAGCAATTTCGCTGTACGCTTCTTCTGTGGCCACTATCCTTATTTCTTCAGTCTTGAAATCCTTCTTGATCTGTTCGATAATTTCCTGAGTATTATTCACCTGATACACCTTTGCTCCTATGCCCTCAACCACTGTGGTAAACTGTAGCACAAGGTCTTGCTGTTCTACCTCAAGAAAATGTGCTAAGTATGGCAAAGCCAACAGCTCTGGCTGGTTCTGTTTAACCGCTTTTAATATTTCTTCCCTGCTTGCCATTTAGTCTTTTCTATTCTTATCATACCATTCGCCAAATGATGATTTTGGCACTTCAGGCATTTCTCTTTGGTTGTACCAAGCGTTGTATTTGTTATTCACTATAAATGGTGCATATTTTAAGGTCGTACGGGCTGCTTTCCCTGCCAATTTATAAAGCGTAGGCGATGCCAATGTTTTGGCCATGGCCTGCATGGCTAGGGCTTTGGTCTTATCTACATATCCTTCTTTCACCAATACCTGTCGCCATTTATAAAGCTGTTGGTGGATATCTATTTTTACAGGACACACATTAGAGCATGAACCACAAAGTGTGGATGCAAATGGTAGGTCGGCATGTTTGGCCATGTCAAGGTTTGGAGATAATATAGAACCTATCGGACCTGCTATCACCGCATGGTAACTGTGTCCTCCGCTCCTGCGGTAAACCGGGCAGGTATTGAAACAGGCGGCACATCTGATGCATTTGAGCGAGTTCCTAAAATCCGGCCTTCCCAACTGTCTGGTTCTGCCGTTATCTACCAGAACAATGTGCATTTCTTTGTTGGGTTGCGGTTTGGCAAAGTGGCTGGAATAAGTAGTGATGGGCTGTCCAGTGGCGCTTCTTCCCAGTAACCTCAAAAAAACTGATAAGTGTTCTCTTTTAGGGATGATTTTCTCGATCCCCATACAGGCGATATGGATATCTGCTAAATGAGCGCCCATATCTGCATTGCCTTCATTGGTACACACTACAAACTCTCCGGTTTCTGCTATGGCAAAGTTTACGCCTGTCAATGCGGCTTTTCTGGTCAAAAAGGTATCCCGTAAATGCTGTCTTGCAGCTTCTGTCAATAGTTGTGGATCCGCGTTGCCTTTGGGTGTGCCTAGGAATTCGTGAAACAGCGCTCCTATCTCCTCTTTCTTTTTATGGATACAGGGCAGTACAATGTGGCTTGGTGTTTCATTGGCCAGCTGTACAATCCGTTCACCTAAATCAGAATCTATTACTTCTATTCCCTGTTCTTCTAAATAATGGTTCAGATGGCATTCTTCGGTCAGCATGGATTTGCTTTTGACCATCTGCGTGATGTTATGTTTTTTCAGGAGCTCATGTACAATTTCGTTATGTTCTTTCGCATCTGCTGCCCAATGAATTTGGATACCGTTAGCTATGGCATTTTTCTCAAACTCTTCTAAATAATCGTGTAGGTTTGATAGGGTGTGGTTTTTGATCTCTGAAGCAGCCTCTCTTAAATCTTCCCATTCTGGGATCTGCTTGGCTGATTTATCCCGCTTTTGGCGGATGAACCAAAGTGTCTCATCATGCCAGTCTACCCTTGCTTCATCTTTATTAAATTCGGTCGATCTTTCTGCGTGGTCTGCTGTTTTCATGATTCTCTTCCATTTAATATTTCTGCGATGTGGATGATCTGGACCTTACTTTTCTGTCTTTTCAATATCCCATCCAAGTGCATCAGGCAGGACATATCCACTCCAGTAATGTATGACGCTCCATGGCTAACATGATCCGCCACTCTGTCTATTCCCATTTTCGCACTTACTGCTTCTTCGGCTACGCAGAACGTTCCACCGAAACCGCAACATTCGTCTTTTCGGTCCAGTTCTATCATCTCTATGCCTTTCACCTGATTTAGAAAAGCCTGTGGTTTAGAGAACGGTGCAGCGTTGAGTTCACTCATCTGCGAAAGCTTTAAACCCCGCTGTCCGTGGCAACTTTGGTGCATGCCTACTTTATGCGGAAAACTGGCTTCTATCTTTTCAACTTTTAGAATGTCGGTGAGAAAAGTGATCAGCTCGTAAGTGGTGTTTCTTATTTTTTCTGCTTCTGCCGGATGGTTTTCATCGTGTAAATGCTCATTAATATGGAGCACACAGCTTCCTGATGGAGCTACGATATAATCATATCCTTTAAAATTCGCCACAAAGTTTCTATCGCAACCTGCGGACAAATGCTCAAACCCTGAATTGGCCATCGGTTGCCCGCAGCAGGTCTGATTTTTTGGATAACTTACCTCACAGCCATGCTTTTCCAGCAGCTCCAAAGTAGCAATGGCTACATTTGGATAGAACTGATCTACATAGCAGGGGATAAATAAGGCAACTTTCATGAATAAATTTTTACAGGAGGCACAAATAATTTTAAAGTAATCATGTCTGTTGGCAATTGTTGCTTGTTCCAATATTTATGAATGGCTACCGCTGCACCCATAGCAGTTGCCTGGGCCATTGAAGCCGCATACACTTCTGTATCAGGAAAAGCCATTGCCAACAGATTCATGTAAATTCCATTTTTTGAAAAGCCACCATCAACAAATATTCTTTGCACATTTGTATTGTTTAACACTAAACTTGTGGACACAAATTGCTTAAACACCAACGTATAAATAAAGTAATGATAGGCTTCCACATCATCTTTAAAACGACTTAAATCTTCTTTGCTAAAATCATAATAATTATAACCTAAACCTTTAAAATAGTCTGGTAAGCTTTTTTCCGGTAAAAACTTTTCCATTATAGTGCTATTAAACTTTACCGTTTTATATTTCCCTACTGTTTGATTGAAGTAAGAAGCTATTCTTTTCACCTCTTGTTCATGCTCAAATCCGGCAAATAAACGGGATGCCTTGATGGGTTTTCCGGTATAGGTAATGTAGCTTAAGCAGTCTTGAGTAAGCTCAAATTTTGTTAAAGGATTATCATTAAAAGGATTTAAACTGATACACCAAGTACCTGTGGAAATCAGTATGAAAGGACCTATAAAACTTTCTAAATAAGGAATCAAAGCTGCTGAACTATCATGCAAACCCACACCGGTAAGGTACTGATCGCTGGGAAAGCTAGACGGGATGACTTCATTTCCCGGAAAAAGTGGTGGTAATTTTTTATCTATTCCTTCTTCAGCTACCCAATCATGGTAAGCATCCGTTTGGAAATTCCATAGATTGGTATGGCAACCAATACTGGTAATATCGCTATACATTTTACCGGTAATGATAGAACTCATGTACTGTGGCAAATGCAAAGCATATTTCATCTTTTTATAAATCTCTGGCTTTTCATGCTTTAAACGATAAAGCTGCATTCCGGAGTTTAAACTTCCCAAAACGGGTGATGCTGTTGCTACAGAAAAATCTTCTTCCCCGCCATAGGTGTTATAAAACTTTTCCTTTAACTTATTAGGATATTCTTTAAGGTAATTATAGAGCGGAGCTATTGCTTGCCCATTTTCATCTACATAAACTAAACTTGCGCCATAAGTAGAAAAATTAATGGCTTTAATATCGAATTCGTCTTTCCGGAGCACTTCTCTTAAGGAGTCAAAAACAGAAAGCCTTAAACTTTCCAAGTTTTCGCAGGGGTCTCCGTCCTCATCTTTTGTTTCGATGAATTTTGCAGTCCGCTCAAAAACGATCTTATAATCTTCATCAAATAGGAATAGTTTCTTATTCGTTTTCCCTACATCAAATATGGCTACAACAGGTATGGACATTTACTTAGATTTGAGTATTGAGATAGGAGATTTGAAGTATTTTCATACCTCCTATCTGGCATCTTTTAAAGACCGGTAGCAACCGTTTTTAAGCCTCTTTCTTCGATTAGTTTTTCTCTTACTTTAACAGCTCTGAATAAAGCAATTGGATCTAAAGCACCGCCAGCTCTTAACCTGGCTTCGGCAACTAAAGTTCTTACATCTGTACGGTAAGCTTCCTGCAAAATCTCTTGGCAAAGTGCCACATCATTATTTTGCTGTGCTGCTTTTAAAGCTTTTCTGTCTACTAGTAATGCCTGTGCATAAGCCATCATAATCGCTTCAACAGATTGCATTAAATCTTCTAAAGGATCTTTAATGTTGTGTGATGCATCTATCATCCAACCTAAACTTGTGGCATGATCCATATTTTGAGCGTCCATTCCTTCTACCAGCTCACTAAAGATCAGGAACAATTGATAAGGCTTTATCGCACCTGTTGTTAAATCATCGTCACCATATTTAGAATCGTTAAAGTGGAATCCGCCCAATTTACCTTCCATCAGTAAAAGAGACACAATCTGCTCAATATTGGCATTTGGTAAATGGTGACCCAAATCAACTAAAGTGTAGGCTTTAGGGCCTAATTTAGTAGCGTATAATAAAGACTGACCCCAATCTGCCACTGTGGTAGAATAGAAGTTTGGCTCGTTGGATTTATATTCCACAAACATTTTCCAATCTGCCGGCAATACTGCGTAAATCTCTTTTAAACTCGCCAGTGTATTTTGGAATGCTTCTCTAAAGTTTAACTGGCCTGGAAAAGAGGAACCATCTGCCAACCATACGGTTAACGATTTTGAACCTAAAGCTTCTCCTTGCTTGATCACTTCAATATTATGCGCAATAGCCTGATCTCTTACTTTTTTATCTACATGCTGTAAAGAACCAAACTTGTAGCTGTATTTTTGATCTGCTTGATCCTGAAAGGTGTTGGAATTCATCGCATCAAATTTCAGGTTCAATGAATTGCCTAACTTTTTGATTTTCTCTGCATCTTCTGGGATATCCCAAGGAATATGTAATGAAATGGCACCACTAGACTGGTTTAATTGGTGCATTAACCCAATGTCCTCCATTTTCTCTTCCAAACTACGTGGCTCACCACCGCCAGAAAAACGCCCGAAACGTGTTCCTCCTGTGCCCAAAGCCCAGCTTGGAATGGCAATTTGGAAATCCATCAATTTCTGAAGAATTCCTGTTGCTGATGGATGCTCCTCTATAAAAAAATTAAACTTTTTTGCTTGTTTATCAGCTAATGTTCCATTATGCTGATCTATCTGATGCTTTTCAATATTCATTGTTCCCCGATTTATTTCACAGTCTTAAAATGAGGAAGGCAGGAGACTGTGATTATCTCCCTTCCATTATTCTATCTGAATTTTATCTTACAAATGCCATGGCTACGCCGCCATCTACATTTAAAACATTTCCTGTTGATTTGCTCAACAAGCCTCCGGCAAAAGCGAAACATGCATTTGCGATGTCATCCGGCAGGATAATCTTGTTCAATAATGTTCTTTTAGCATAGTAAGCAGGCAGTTCTTCTACTTTTACGCCATAAGCTTTGGCTCTGCCTTCTGCCCATCCACCTGCCCAAATGTTACTATCACTGATGACCGCATCCGGATTTACCACATTTACCCTGATGCCATCTGCACCCAATTCAGCTGCATTTAATCTGCTCAGGTGTAACTGTGCTGCTTTAGCACTGCCATAACCTGCATTGTTAGGGCCGCTCACTAAAGCATTTTTACTTACGATATTGATGACATCGCCACCCATATCTTGTTTTTTCATTACTGCTGCCGCTGCTTGTGTGATGAAAAACTGTCCTTTCACTAAAACGTTGTATAATAAGTCCCAGTCTTTTTCTGTATGATCTGCTATGGATTTAGAAATAGATAGTCCGGCATTGTTCACCACAAGGTCTACTCCGCCAAAGCTTAATGCCGCAATTTTCATTGCTTCTTTAATCTGATGCTCATCGGTAACATTCAAAATAGCTGACACACAGGTATCTTTACCGAAATCTTTATTAAATTCATCACAAGCACCATTCAAACGCTCTTCATTCATGTCGTTCAGAATCACACAGGCACCTTCTTCTGCAAATTTCCTGGCGATTGCTTTCCCAATACCTCCGGCACTGCCGGTAACTAAAGCTACTCGCCCCGATAAAGCTTTCGGCTTCGGCATTCTTTGCAATTTAGCTTCTTCCAATAACCAGTATTCAATATTGAAAGCTTCCTGCCTTGGTAAGGAGGTGTATTCTGAAATGGCTTCCGCACCTTTCATTACGTTAATGGCATTGGTATAAAACTCCGCCGCTACCCTGGCTGTTTGCTTATCTTTTGCAAAAGAAAACATACCCACACCTGGATAAATAATAATTACCGGATTAGCATCCCGAATTGCTGGGCTATTATCATGCTTTGCCGTGTTGTAATAATCTGCATACATTTTACGATAAGCTTCAAACGCAGGAGCAAGTTTAGCTTTAATAGCTTCAACATCGCTTAAATCTTCATCTTTAGTTAAATCTAAAACAAGCGGACTAATTTTTGTTCTTAAAAAGTGATCTGGGCAACTGGTTCCCATTGGTGCCAGTCTTTCTAAATCGTTAGCATTAATGTATTCTAAAACTCGGTCATCATCAGTGAAATGACCAATCATTGAACGTTCACTAGAACAAAAACCTCTCAATATTGGCGCTAAATCAGCAGCTTTATTTAAACGGTCTGCTTTAATTAGCGATTGGATTTTTTGTCCGCCAAAAACAGGACCTTTTTTACCATAGTTCTGCTCTAAGTATGCGGCACATTTTTCAACTACCTCTAAAGTGTTGATGTAACTTTCGTATGCTGTATCGCCCCAAGTAAACAAACCGTGAGAACCCAGCATGATTCCCTTAATTCCGGGATTGCTATCTAGGCATTCTTTTAGCTGCAAGCCTAAATCAAAACCAGGTTTTTGCCAAGGCACCCAACCAATTGTTCCGTTAAATAATTCTTTTGTTATTTTCTCCCCATCTTTTGCGGCAGCAATTGCAATTGCTGCGTCAGGGTGTAAATGATCTATATGTTTAAAAGGCAGAAAACCATGTAACGGGGTATCTATAGAAGGTGCTTTAGAGTTTAAATCGTAAATGCAATGGTTAAATAATTCTACCATTTCATCTTCATGTGCCAAGCCTCTATACACATTTTTCAATGCTCTTAATCTGTCAACATATAATGCTGCTAAGCCACTTTTTTTCAAGGTACCAATGTCGCCACCAGATCCTTTGATCCACATCACTTCCGTTTCTTCTCCGTTTAACGGATTTTTAGACATTACTTTACAGGATGTGTTGCCACCTCCATAATTCGTCAGCCTTAAATCTGCACCTAGCAAATTTGATCTATAAATAAGTAAGGCAACTTCGTCGCCTGCTAATTTAGTGGCTTCATCTTCATCCCAAAGATAACTTACATGTTTAAAAGATGTTGTTTCAATAGACATATCTATTTTTTTTATTTTACTTAATTGAATTTCCGTATCCTACTATGAGTACAGATGTTAATATGATTACAATTCCTATGATTACTGTACCCAATGTTTTAGTACGTACGCCTTTCCACTCTTTAAGAATTAGCCCCCATAGGTTGGCTACCAAAATAATGAAAGCCATGTGTAAAATCCACGAACTTGCCCCATTGCCTAAACGGCTTTCGCCCATTCCGTAAAAGAAGAACTGCAGAAACCAGGTAGTACCTGCCAATGCAGCAAATAGGTAATTCTTGAATAAAGGCGTTTTTTTATTCCCGTAATCTCCAAAACTTTTGTTACGGAAGTTTAAAATCATACACCAGATGAAGTTGGTTAACAAACCTCCCCACATGATGATGATATAGGTGACGTTATTTTGGTATAAAAACTCACCCGCTCCAGGGTTTGCCGCTTTCCAAGCTTCGTTTGCTGTATTTGCCATGTCTTTACCTGCATCAATACCGAAGGCGAAACAGGCACTTAAAATACCTGAAACAATAGCTACAAATAAGCCCAAACCAATTTTAAATTCGGTATTAGAACCATCTTTTTCTTTACTGCCTAAATCTTTATCTTTCATACCACCGGCTAAACCACAAACGGTGATCCCAATTACACCTATTAACAGGCCTAGAAGGACTAACTGCCCCCAAGGAGAGCCCGCAATCATACTGATAGAGTCCTTACCTGCTTCTGGGTAGTATTCATAGAAAATAGACGGCACCAAGGCACCAAAGATTGAGCAAAGACCTAAAATGATAGAGCTACCTAGGGCTACCCCCAAATACCTTACCCCGAGGCCATAAGTAAGCCCGCCTATCCCCCATAGTACCCCGAATAAAAAAGTGTAGAACAAAACCGAACTAGAAGCTTCCTTGATGATATCAACAAAACCCGGAATGGTAAGATAAGCTGCCAATGGCGGTACAATTAACCAGGAGAAAACACCTCCCACAATCCAGTAGCTTTCCCAAGACCAACCTTTAACCTTTTTAAAAGGTATGTAAAAACTACCCGAAGCGAAACCGCCCAAAAAATGATAAATAACTCCGAAAATTGCTTGCATGAATACGTTTTATTTTAATTGGTAACCATTTTAGAAAATGATGATACAAAAATATCAAACATTAAGCTTTTGCTGTCATGTACTGTTATGATGGTTGACTTTAAATATACCCATTAAATGATAAACAAACGGGTTCGTGAATAAAATTGTTTAGTTCCACTCATTTTGAAAATCAGATTTTAAAATTATTAAACCACTTTAAAGTGAGGGCCTTAAGGTTAAGTAGAAAGGCACTTCATGGTGCTCTTGTAATTGATTTTTAATCATATCAGCCGCTAAACTTCCCATCAGTTTAAAATCTGTTGAAATGGTGGTAATTCCATTTAATAATAATTTTTTTAGGGGCGTTTCATTATAGGAGATTACACCTACGTCTTTTCCTACCACTAAATTCTGAGATAAGATTTTTTCTATTAACGTTACCAGGTCATCCTCCATTAAATTAATGTAGGCTTCTCCGCTCAAAATGGGTTCGTTTATAATTTCACTTACAATTTGATGGTTAAAGGCATATTGCTGACAGAATCTTTTAAAGCCATAAAGTATTTCTTTTGGAAAATACCCTTTTTTTGGGAATACCATTTTTAAGGTATGGTATTTAGAAAGCTGGTCTTTAGCTTCTATCAGGGCACCGTAAATGTCTTTTTCAAAATTCTCATGGATCAACGCATAATCCCCATCTACACCTGGCACTTTTTTATCTAAAAGAATCAGTTTGTCTTTTGGAATGGTATTGATAATTTCATAGGCATTGCTCCCACTGTCTAAAAAGTGAGGAATGATCACATAATGAGAATAATCGGTACGTCTGTTTAAGATTAACTTCTTGAAAATTGTAAAATCATTATTATAGATGTAGAAATCTACTGCAGCATCTGCCCCGAGGGAAGAAACAAAAGAATCATAAACAATTTTCTTGTGTGCTGATAATTTATTGAACAGTAGAAAAACCTTAATATTCTTCTTAAAATCTGCATTGCCTACATAGTAACCTCTCCCGGGAACGGAAATGATTACCCCCAACTTTTTGAGGTAACGGTAACCCTTCTCTGCGGTATCTCTTGAAATTTCCAGCATGTAGCTCAGCTCATTGATGGAAGGCAAAATATCATCTTTTTTAAGATGGTTGGTTTCTATAGCTGCGATAATGGAATCACTGAGCTGTAAATATTTCGGCGTCGCAGAGTATTCGTCAACATGTACAAATTTAAAGAAATCAGCTGGCTTCATATTTAGGAGTTATTAATGTAAACTTATGAAAAATCAGTTCTTTATCAATGCTTTTTCAACTTTTCAAGCTCTGTCTCTGTTATTTTTACAACTGTCCCATGTCTTGTTCCGTCAGGGAAACTGACCTGTTCAGAAATATCATCCCAATGAATTAAATCTTTAGAGGATACTGCCCCATATTTATGAGCAGTATATTTATCAAAATATACCATCCAAGAATCACCTTTCTTCAAAACTGTTGGCCCTTCTGCCCAATAATTCCCGGTAATGGGTGCTCCAGCTTTGGTATAAGGCCCTTTCAGTTTTTTTGCGTAAGCAACTCTAATATTTTTTTGGGCAGGCTCTCTGGTCTCATCTTTCATAAACATCACAAAGCGTTTTCCATCTTTTAGGATGGTGGCATCAATCACATTGAACCCTGGTTCATATAATAACTTGGTCTTTGAGAATTTCTTAAAATCTTTGGTGGTGGTATAATACATCCGATGGTTGTAACCGCTTTCTTTTTCTGAAGCAGTTTCGGGAAATTTAGCGGTAATGGTGGTTGCCCAATAAATGAGGTAGCATTTTTTTGCAGGATCATAAGTGATTTCTGGCGCCCAACAGTTCCGGGCGCCTTCTTCATCCTTCATTACTGGGATCAACTGTTGTTCACTCCAATGGATTAAATCTGAGGAGCTGGCATAACCGATGCTTTTATCTGTCCAACTCACGGTCCAAACCATGTGGAATAAACCATCGCCTCCTCTAATGATACAGGGGTCACGCATCAGTTTATCATTGGCTACTGCTGGTTTTAAGAACGATTGATCATTATTTAAAGCCGTCCATTTTAAACCATCATTACTGTAAGCCAAATGTAGCCCGTCTTTTCCATTATCTTTAAAGTAAGAAAAAAGATAAACCTCTTTATCCTGAGCTTTTAAATTGTAGGCAAAGGCAATCAAGGAAATGGCAATTATCAATCTCTTCATCAAATTCAATCTAAATGGAATACCTGTTTTAGTGGAATAGAAACGGGTGAATGATCTGGATTGGTTTCCATGATATCTGCCATGTAAGCCCACCATTTCTGTACAATTTCTGTTTGCCCTAAATCCTGAGAAGAAGAACCAGCTTGTTGTTGCACTGCAAATAATTGATTGCTCTGCTCGTCCAGAAATATGGAATAATCACTGATCCCATTAGCCTTCAACAATTTAGACAGTTCAGGCCAAATGGCGTCATGTCTTTTCTGGTATTCCTCAGCAAAGCCGGGCTTCAATTTCATAATAAATGCAATCTTCATCTGTTTATTTTAAGGACCTATAAATTTCTGCTTCAATAATACCTAGACTTCCTTTGGCGTTCATGGCTGCGCTATTGCCATCGTCTAAATTCTTTCCGTTCATTTCTGCCATTTGTGGTTTATCATCCAAAAGGGAATTATCGGCAAGTAAAACCGTAACCACCTTACCTTTAGTAGGCAAACACTTTAAGGTTACATAACCCAAACTTCTATCGGTTAAACCTTTATATACTTCTTTTCCATCCACCAAAATCCGGATAGGATATTGTTTGGTTCTGAAACCGTTTAATTTTAATACCACTTCATCAACTCTTGATTTTTTGGCTAATTCATATTTCACCCAAGCAGTATTCAATTTGCCATCGTTCACCCAATTAGACAGCTCATTATTATCGTAACTATTTTTAATAGTTTCCTCATTGGCACCAGCCGTTGCTCCTGCAATTTTTAATGTTTCTCTTGATACAGTATATGATTTTCCTTTTGGAGTTGGGCCTCTTTCTAAATTTATGGGTAATCCATCCGCAGGAAAAGTTGTGGCTAATCCATTATTTACTTCAAACGGTATGGAAGAAAATTGTAATTGATCTGAAGTTAAACCATCTGCACTTGCCTTTAAAACAATATTCCCAGCTTTTACACCAGAACGGATGATGACTCTGTTCACGCCTCCTTCTACCGGTAAATCTTTGGAAAGAATATAATTATTTGGACCTTGTGCTATACCTCCTCGCCATTCGGCAGGGCCATCTAAATCAAAATGAATTCTACTTAAAGCTGTTGGGCATCTTTGCCCGTTTGCATCCAATACTTCTATATCTACCAAAACCATATCCGCACCGTCTGCTTTAAAGCCTGTTGGCGATTGGTGCAAAGTCAATTTTAATTGTGTAGGTTCTCCTGCTGTTTTAAGCATAGTTTCTGCAACCTGCTTTCCTTTTGCATCATAACTTACCGCTTTAAATATCCCCGGTTCCCATTTCACCTGAGGGAAAGTAAATAAGAAATGATGGTCTCTTTTACCCCAACCTAAAGACTTTTCATTTAAAAACAGTTGAACTTTATCTGCGGAAGCAACCACATACTCATCTTTAATTACACCTTCCTTATAATTCCAATGACCAATAATATGCATTCCTTTTGGGTCAGGATCTACCCAGCCATCCCACATCACCTGGTGGGCATAAAAACCTTCTTTTGGAATACGCATGGCATCTACTTCGCCACTGGTACGGAAATTACTTTCTCCACGGTAATGGGTATTGGTATCAGAGAATACAATATTTACCCCTCCGGAGCTTACCCTATCACCCGTTCCGGGCCGTTCATGCCAGTAATCATACCAACGTACAATATCTTCAATGGCATGCCTATCCATGTTGTGGTTATAGTCGCTGGCATCCTGGTCTTTATATAATGGACCTGCACCTTCTTTATGATAAGGAGGGGTAAACTCGTCCCAATACTTTCTTAAACCTTCATCTCTGGAATATTCCATTGCCCAAAGCGGTTGTGTATCACTTTTGTTGATGTAAAGCATCTCTCCACCATATTCAGAAACTTTACTGTCCAACATTTCACGGGAACCTATTGCTCTGTTTCCATGAGGGTCAAATTTGTCTCTGATATTTTTCATATCCTGCATGTGCGCCTCACTGATGGATTCATTGCCACATTCGTAAAACAGGATAGAAGGATTATTTCTATTATAAATAATGGCATCACGCATCAACTCCTCACGTTGCTCCCATCTGCGTCCTTCCACATCTTTTTCTGCATCACCTGCCTGCATAGACATGATTAAACCTACTCTATCGCAAGATTCAACATCTTGTTTCCAAGGCGTAACATGCATCCAACGGACCAAATTGGCATTGCTTTTTACCATTAATCCATTGCTATAATCACTCATCCAAGCCGGTACAGACATTCCTACCGCCGGCCATTCATTGCTGGTACGTTGGGCATAGCCTTTCATCTGCAATACACGGTCGTTCAGGTAAACCATTCCATCATGAAAAGCAGTTTTCCTAAAGCCTGTTTTAGTTTTTACTTCATCTAACAACACCCCATCAGCTTTGATTCTGGTGATCACTGTATAGAGATATCCATATCCCCAGCTCCAAAAATTTAATCCCTTTAAAGAGGATGAAGATTGTAGTATTTGGGTTGTACCAGCGCCTAATTCCGTGGCTGGAGTAGAGAAAGTAGCAATGGACTTTCCATCAATATCCAATACCTCTGTTTCTAATATTACATTTTTAGCTTCCGCCGATTCATTCTTCACCTGCGTCTCGATATTTAGCAAAGCCGATTTTTTCGGGATATCAATAGCTGAAGCATATACATAAGTACCGGTAGTGCCTAAATTGCTGTATAAAGGAAGCGTTTGATAAACTTCCCCAGTGGTATGCAACCATACATTCTTAGGAATTCCACCGTAATTGGCGTTGAAATTATTGTTGTTCCACTGCCAAGTAGAATTGGTGGCTTTTTCATGGTAATTCCAAGAATTATCAATTCTTAAAGCAATCACATTATCTTTTCCTACTACATTTAAAAAAGGAGTGGCATCAATCCCGAAAGCCATTACTCCGTTTTCATGTAAACCGGCATACTTTCCGTTGATCCAAATTTCAGCCCCAAATCGAACGCCTTCAAACTCCAAAAAAACCTTTTCTTTTTGGTTATTTGCAGGTAAGCTAAAATGTTTCCGGTACCAGCTGATTCCAGTAGAATGCTTATCTATAGAAACCAAAAAGCATCCGATTCATTCCAAGCATGAGGAAGCGTTACCGGATTCCAATCACCATCATCATAATTTATCTCAGCAGCTTTAGCATCATCAAAAACCTTCAGTTTCCAATCCGAATTAAAATTGAACTTTTCTCTGCTTTGAGAAAAACTTAATGCACTTATTAACAAAAAACTAAAAAGTAACCAGGTGATTTTCTTCATTTTATTGAGATTGATTATTATAAAATTAAAAGCTCCTTTTATTTTACTTCCATTTTGTAAATCTCTGATCCTGCCAAAAGGAAACAGCCTAATCCGTAATCTTCAAAATCGGGCATACTGGTATAGCTTACCGGCTGGCCATCTTTAGGTTCTTTTCCTGTTCCCTGCATAAAGCCTAAAAACCCGGTTGGGTGTATTGCTTTTATCGCCATAGCGTCCCATGCCTTGTAAATAACAGGCTGATAAGTTGCTTTATCTAACCAGCCATGATTGATGCCGTAAGCCATTCCGTAAATGAAAAGTGAAGTGCCAGAAACTTCGGGCCCACCGAAATGATTGGGATCATGAAGGCTCACATTCCAAAACCCATCTGTTCTTTGGAGCGGTACCAAAGCTTTCATCATTTCCATATAAGTTTGTAAATATTCTTCCCGATGTGGCGCATCTTTAGGCATAATATCCAACACCCTTACCAATGCGGCCACCACCCAGCCATTTCCACGGCTCCAATAGCAATCTTCTCCGTTAGGCTCTTTGTAAGGAGGTACAAAATCTTTATCTCTCCACCATAAACCATCTTTAGCATTGTATAAACCACCGCCTTCTTTGGTTTTAGTATGCATATACATTTTATACATGTACTCGTAATAAGCAGGATTGTTGTATAAAACGCCCAGTTTTGCAAATACAGGCATCCCCATCTGCAAAGCATCAATCCATGTCCAGTCATCTATTTTACCAGATTTCATCATCAGGTCCATGGAAGCTTTAATGTCTTTTATCCGTTCTGGTTTTTGATCAATAGTGTATAAATCTATATAAGTTTGTCCACAGGCCTGATTGTCTCCGTTTCTGGTGCTGATGCCTCCTCTTAAACCCCAACTGTGTTTTTCACCCCAATCTACTGCATAATCATAATAACTGGCATTTTTATCCACTGTGTACAAAGCCATTAATCCTTCGTAATAAACTGCCCTTGTCCAGATGTTGCTTGGCCTTTCTATATTGGTAAAAATGGTTTTCCCTGGATCGGGCCATTTGTTCATGAAATAATTATTGGCTTGCCTCATGGTTTGCATTACTGCATCTTTCTTTACGGTTGCCGTTTTTTGAACAGCGCAAGAGTTTAATCCTAAAATAGCTATGGTGCTTAAAAGTAACTGAGCAGTAAATTTCATCATTGTATGGTGTTGAAGTTTCTTATTAAAAATGAGGTTAGCTTTAAATGTATCTCCTAATGACAATGAAATATCAAGAAAGCTTGTCTCTTTAAATAAGAGGTTAAAATTTAAATAAGATAATTGGTTTACGCCACTATGTTAGTGTTTTTTTAGTTTTGGAGCAACCTGTTGTGTCCTGCTGTGGGGTTTCTTAGCAGGAATGTTACTTGTTTGGTTTTATTTTACTCAAGACGATGTTGTAGCTGTTGGAAGTTTCAGTAGGCTCTCTTATCGAAGACCCAGCGTTTTTAAAGAACTTACGCTGTTTAGGCCTTTTTTTACATGTCTTTCCAGCCCTATGGCAGGCCATGCCTAGTTACTTTTCTCATTTCTTCTTATTTATTTCAAAGGCATTCAAGATTAATACTCAGTTTTTCAGCAAAATTAACCAAACCCGAGCGAAGCGAATACATAAAAGCCTTTAAAAACTATATATAACTTGAATAAACTCTCCGCTACGCCGGTTGCCTGCCTGCCGGACAGGCAGGCTACAAAGGTTGTGCAAAATATCCTTCATCACTACCGCAACCGCCTGAGGCGAAATTAAAAAGTTCAAGAAAGGTTTGTCTGGCTACTGCTTCCTTAAATAAAGTAGTTCTACTCTTAAAATAATTTCAATACTTAAAATCAACCCTGTTATACGATTAGCAAAACAGTTTTGCAGAGCAATGCGAGAAGTACGGCCTTGTAGCTGTTTGAAGTAACTCACACTTAACTTTCTAATATTGCGAAACTTGTGCTATCGAATATTAAAAGAAGAACTGAACTTAAATTTAGCACAGAACCCGCCATATTGCCAAGCCGATATTACATGCCGTATTTTATTCTTTCGTAAAGTTATAAATTTGTCCATCTTGTTTTAATACCATTGTCTGTTCTTTTGGGTTAAATTCTAAAATTATGCCTTCGTCTGTATAACTGAATTTATCTTTTTCTATTGATTGTAGTGTTAGTGCTTTTTGTTCTGTTGCCTGTGCAATAAGATTTATATTGTTTTTTGTGATGACAATTTTTATGGGTAATTGTTTACTACTGTAAGTTCCTAAATAGTTGTCTAAATCTTTGCTTGTTACTTCATAAATGTTTTTTACAGGCGGAGGAATATAATTGTAAGGAATATAGTTTTCCCATTTCCAAGGTGTGAAAGTATCACCTATAGAATAGGCTAATAATTCTTTAAATATACTTTCTCCATTGTCATTGTTCGTCATAATTACAACAGCAATTTTTTTGTCAGGAAAAGCAACAGAATAATGCCCCCAACCTTCATCGTGTCCTTCTTTAAAAAATGCTGAGCCATAAGGTGTTGTAAATGTTCCAACACCTAAACCATATCCTAATTGGATGTTGTCGTTGTCGGTACCGTCAACATTGGCAAGTGGACCAAACTGACTTCTTGATTTTATTGGTATCTGTTGACTAGTCATTAAGCTAAAAGATTTTTTTGAAAGCCCTTTACTGCTAATTAATGCGGTGTAAAATTTTGTAAAATCTTCAAAAGTTGTACTCATTGAACCACCTGCATTTGCTTCCTTCCATTTCATCAATTCGTAAGGTTCTCCTTTTGCATTGTGTCCGTAGCAAATATTAGTATCAAAACGAGTTTGCCACACTTGGCTTGTATTGGTCATACCAAAAGGATTAAAAACTCTTTCTTGTGAAATAGTTTCATAATCCTTTCCGGTTATTTGCTCAATTACAAATTGTAAAAGATAAAGCCCTTCTCCTGAATATGAGTAGCGAGTTCCTGGGTCAAATTTAATTTTCAGTTTTTTATCTGCTTCAAACCAACGCCAATTTGGAAACCCCGTGGTATGGGTTAAGCACATTCTGGCAGTTATTTTTTCATAACGTTTATCATCTTTTAAATCTTGGTATCCTCGTCTGAAACCATTTATCTTGATTTCGGGCAAAGGTTTAGTCAAATATTGCACAAGTGGCTTATCAAGGTCAATAATTTTTTCTTGAATAAACTGCATAGCAATGTAAGCGAATACCATTTTTGACAATGATGCTCCGTACATCACAGAACTTTTTTCAAGAGGAATTTTATCGGGAACATTCGCAAGTCCGTATGTTTTATTAAAAACAGGTTTATTGTCATTAAAAACCGCCATTGCAACGCCTGAAACATTGGCAACTTTCATTAGGTCTTGTATTTTTGCGTTTAAACTGTCTGTGGTAATTTTGCTGCCGTCAATTCGTTTGAGTGTTTGCCCAAAACTTAATATTGAGCTTGTCAATAGAAGTGACGTTAAAAATATTCTAAATTTCATAACAATTTCTTTTCGCTAATGTGCCAGTCTAAAATGGCACATAATTTTTTTGCTGATTTATGAATAAATGGCATTGCTTGAAGCAAGCATTAGTTTACCGTACTAAACAAAATAATTAACGAAAAACATGAGTTAAACCACCCTCAGCCATTTTTCTTCAATTTTGCTATTTCTAATGTTAATTTTTTTCAAATTCTAATATCTGGTTTAATTGTTCTTCATTTTGTTCCAATTCTTTATCCCACTTTTTATAAATATTTTTTGAAAATACAAAAGTTAAAGTAATCAGTATGGCAATTATAGCATATAAAGAAAAAAGTGAAATATCAATTTTGAAAATAAATTTTGAGTAGATAGGTATCAGTGTAAAAAACCATAAACTAACAATGGAAATATCATATTTTGCATACTTTGACGTGTGAATTCTAAATTGACAAATCGTTTTTTGTAATTCTA
>JBDSHZ010000097.1:0-9220 GCA_039918235.1 Pelobium sp. | reverse complement strand
AAACCCGTTTAACGAAGGGAATAGAAAAGTAATCATATTTACCGCATTTGCAGATACTGCAAATTATCTATATGACAATTTAAGTGCTTATTTTAAAACTAAACATCAAATAAATTCCACTTTAATTTCAGGATCCAGACGTATTTGTACGAGTAAAAATATTCCTTCAGATATTAACGCTTTATTAACTTGTTTCTCTCCTTTATCGAAAGACAAAGCATTGCTTTACCCTAACATCAGTGATGAAATAGATATTTTAATTGCTACAGATTGTATATCAGAAGGTCAAAATTTGCAAGACTGTGATTATTTGGTAAACTATGATATCCATTGGAATCCAGTCCGTATTATTCAGCGCTTTGGTAGGATAGATAGGATTGGTTCTAAGAATGACAGTATAACGTTGGTTAATTTCTGGCCAGATATTACTTTGGATGCTTATATCAACTTGAAACAGCGGGTAGAGGACAGGATGCTAATTTCCGATTTAGCGAGTACAGCAGATGATAATATTTTAAAAGAAAATCAGAAGGATTTAGAATACCGTAAAATTCAGCTACAGAAATTACAAGATGAAGTAACAGATTTGGAAGATTTGCGGGAGGGAATTGATATTACAGACTTGGGACTGAATGATTTCCGTATTGATTTATCAAACTTTATCAAAACTTACGGAGAACTGACTGATATTCCTGAAGGAATACATGCAGTTGTTCCATCAACAGAAACATTAAAACCTGGAGTAATTTATGTTTTAAAGAATGTAAATGAGAGTGTAAATATTAATAAGCTTAATCGTTTGCACCCTTTTTATCTAGTTTATATTGACGCTGGTGGAAAGTTATTGTTTAACCATGTTGATTCTAAAAAGATTCTAGATGCAATACGTATGCTATGCAAGGGCGTTACACAGCCAATTACTAAGTTATGTGAAAAATTGAATCTAGAAACAGACGAATATCATAATATGGCAACCTATTCTGGGTTATTAAAAGATGCAATAGGTAGTATTTTGGAAGTTGAAGAAGAGAAGGAAGTTTTAAGTTTATTTAAAGCTGGCGGAACGTCTGGCTTGAAAGATAAATTTAAGGGGATGGAAGATTTTAAGTTGATTTCTTTTTTGATTGTTAAATAGTCTCAATTATGTTTAATCTTCCAAAATCAACTGAGGTTAAAAAAGTGATTCCAAAGATCGCTTTCGATGCTTACACCAACTCTCGACAAAAGAAAGTTTTTACGGATGAAATACTGAGGATGGTTTGGATGAATAAACTTTCTACTCATACTACCAACTTACCATTCAAAGAGGTTCAAGAAATACAGATTTTCGATATTGAGTTGAAACATCAAGTCCAGATAAAAGACGCTTTAACAATAATTGATAAAGCAATTCCTTATCCGATTATTTTCATTGTTCGTTTTGAAAATAGGGTTTACCTATCTACTTCTCCTAAGCATCAAAACCCAAATAATGAAGATAATGCTGTAATTGATTATACTTTTTTGACAGAATGGTTTGATAAGGGCGATTTCAACTATGTGATAGAATTAAGAACCAGTTTAGACGGGGTTTACAAAAGCTTTTGTGAGCAGTTTACTAAAAATAACTCTTCTTCAAAGGGGATAAATGATTTGGTTTCTAATCAAAAGCAATTGGATTCATTAAATCAAAAAATTAAGCGAATGAAACTTTCAATTAACAGCTGTAAACAATTCAATAAAAAAGTAGATTTAAATATTGAATTAAATGCACTGGAAATAGAATTAGAAAGATTTAATGTGTCATTTAAACGATTGGAATGAGAGAGAGGCAAATGTGCTTTAATTTATACTAAACCCCAAACTGTCCTTAGTCATTAACAAAGCATCCTAAAAACACTTTTTCTTTTCGTGATGTTAGCGTAGCGCATCTAGAATTGATAAATAATAAGGATTTACAATTCACTGGTTTGCGTATTAATGTAGCTTAAGTAGTCATTGCGTTACTAGTCATTGCGAGGCTTTTTTCAAGCGGTGGCAATCCCAAGCCTAAAAGCAGTGCACATTAACTTAGAGATCGCTTCGTACCTCGCGATGACTACGATTTTACAGATAAAAAATATCCGCCGATAATTATAAAAAGCTGTTAAAAAGATAAAGCCGATAATGAATTATCGGCTTTCTGGGCACAGTGTCAACGGATTGACTCTGCGTGACAAATATAAATAAACTTTTCAGAGCTTAAGCATTATATTTTAGAAAAAAAATAGCTAGCGATGCTGCTGGTAGGCAGGCCTTCGTACCTCGAGATGACTACGAAGCTTCTGATCTAGCCGGTGTGTGCCTGTCAGGAAAATGGGAGAGGATTTTCCAGATGAGTTTTGTACTTTTGAGGATTCGTGATGAGGGGAAATGTACGGCTCCTATACGCAAACCGATAGCGGTAAATTGATGAAGGCAACATTGTACCCCTCATCCAAAACAATTTAAGGAGTTAAAACATGTTGAAAATTAACAGTATAAACATTTTGCTTGCTATAACCTTGGGCTTTACGGCCTGCAGTAACGGTGGAGGCAAAGTGCAGCACCAAACAGACACCCTGGCAAATACCCATACTGATTCCCTAGTGGTAAAACCTGATTCGCTATTGCAACCGGGCGAAGCGGCAGGTAAAATTAAACTAGGAGAAGATACCGAACTGCTGTTTCAGGAAATGGGAAGACCAGATTCTAGTGATGCGGCCATGCAAAAGATGGTGGCTTTTTGGTACCAAGCAAATAACCGCAATAGGCATTCAGTTGCTATTTATGCATCCAGAGATACTGGGGATCAACCAAAATCACTGGTCAGACAAATTAGGATAACTGCTCCCAGTTTTAAAACTGCGAAGGGATTTGGTGCTGGTTCGAGTTTAACGGAGCTTAAACAAGCCTTTACGCTTCAACAAATTAATTTCAATCAAGATGCTTTGCGTTTACCGCAAGTGTGGGACAGTAATGAGGGGATTGCTTTTGAAATAGACAGCCTGCAGCAATGTAACGCGGTAATCATCCATCAAAAGAACGAAGCATTAAAGTCTACCTATTTACCATTACGGTAGTTGATGATAAGGATACTTTCTTGCGTTTCTTTGCAAAGAGTGCTTAACCTAGCGTAGCGCACCTTATGGGCAAAAGAATGGTTTGGTTCTTTTTTCATTCCCTTTTATTTTATAAAAGGGAATTCAAGATTGCTTTGCAATTGGCTTAACAAAGAACAGAAAATCACATGGCCTTAAAGCTCGATGCCTGCCTGCCCTGGCCGGGCAATGGCTTTCAACTTTTTCTTGATAAAAAGTTGAGCAAAAATCAAGGCTGACGAATATTTGTTCGGTTAGCTCCAATAAATAGGGGGAGCGCAATCCAAGCCGTGGGTATGGAAGTGCTTATTGAGATGGAAAGCACCACTTTTTCGGATTGCTTAGCAGTGCTCAATTCAAAGGAACAGCAGCCCAATTTATCGGGCTTCCCATCCAAATCTTCTGATGCCGGACCTGCTTTGTGGCTCTGCTCTGTGGATGTGCAATGTTGCCACGCTTTAGGGAGCGTTGGGAGTGCCGGGAGCATCAGAAAAGCGGTAGCATTGGCTTGGTTTAGCAGTGCCGAGCCTATAGCGATAGCGGTTTTACGCTCTTCTGGCAGTGGCTTTAGTGTAGCAGTTCCGAGTAAAAATCAGCGATGTTGCTTTTATGATGGTGGTGGGATGGTGGAAAAGGCACCTGAGGGACAAAAGAATGGTTTGGTTCTTTGCCTTAACAAAGAACAGAAAATCAAATGGCATTAAAGTTCGAGGCCTGCCTGCCCTGGCCGGTCAATGGCTCTTACTTTCACTATCGCTCTAGGTCAGACGCCAAAAATCCCATCATGCTGAGTGAAACGAAGCATCTCACAAAAAAGGTTGTCGCTAAGACACCTTCTTCTTAAAATTCGCATTCCTCAACAGCTGAGACACCATAAAAATAGGTAAAGCTCCAAAACAGAAATAACAGGTTTCAATCACGCTACTGTAAAGCTCTTCATCTAGTTGCATCCGCTTTAGGTAAATGCCATAAATAGCCCAAAGGATCACCAATCCGAAATATACATTTCTTTTAAAGTGGATGATATAGACCGCCAGTAACAGCACAATAATAATGAGCGTGATGGCCCAATTACGATCACTTATCCCAAAGCCATCCCAACCAACAGAAACCAAAAACACAGAAATATTGGCCACAGTTGCCACACACAGCCAGGCAAAATAAATACTTAAAGGGAATTGCGTAAACAGCTTGTGATAAAAGCCTTTATTCAGATCCCAAAGATTTAAATTGATAAAGATCAGCAGCAAAGTAATGAGCTGAATGATGATTAAAACCATGGATAAAAAGAGGTACTCGTAAGTAAAAGCAAATACCCAGAAAGTAGTGGCTATGTTATTGAGGATAAATAGATTCCCTATTTTCAGCACCGCCTGACTGGCTTCGGAATGAATATCATCCTTATAAGCTTTAATGAGGTGGTAAATGGTAAATCCGAAGAGGGAAAGATAGATGACTCCCCAAATGGCAAAGGTAATCCCTGCTGGCGTAAATACCGTATCGTATTTATTGGATACATCGGCGTTGGTTTGCCCCCCAAATAACTTTAACTGACTGAGGTTAGCAACCGCACAAGCTATCGTAAAGAAAATAAAATTTAACCAGGCTAATGTTTTAACTTTTTTCATTTTGTTGAGGATTGAGAGGTAAGGGGTTAGAGGTAAGGGGTTGGTGGTTAGAGGTCGGAGGTTAGAGGTTTGAGGTTAGAGGTGGGAGGTCTGAGGTTAGAGGTTAGAGGTCAGAAGTGAGAAATCAGATATCAGAATTGGGTACTTTAAACTTTTTACTTTCTACTTTTTACTTTTCACTTTTTACTTTTTACTTTCTACTTTCCCTTCCCTTCAACATTGCGTTTTAAGATTATTCAGTAAAGTTTGTCCTAAAAAATAAATTTCACTAAAGGTATTATACAGTGGCACCGGGCTTAGCCTAATCACGTTCGGTTCTCTCCAGTCGCCAATAATATTTTGGGCAGCTAATGCATCAAATAAAGTTTTACCACTACGCTTACAGATGATGGATAATTGACAACCTCTTTCATTCGCATTTGTTGGCGTAATAATTTTAAGAAACTCTTCCCCAACCTGATCATTCACTTTTTGTATGATAAACTCGAGGTAACTGGTCAGCAAGATGCTCTTTTTTCTCAGCTTCTCAAAGCCTGCTTCATTCATCACTTGTAAGGCTGCTTTATGAGTGGCCATTAATAAAATGGGACTGGTACTCACTTGCCATCCTTCTGCCCCAGCTTCGGGAATAAAGCCTTTATCCATCTTAAACCTTTTGTTTAATTGATAGCCCCACCAACCTGCCAGTCTGGGTAAATCACTGTTAAAATGTTTTTCGTGAACAAAGATTCCAGCGATACCGCCAGGACCAGCATTCATGTATTTATAAGAACACCAGCAAGCGAAATCCACCTTCCATTCATGAAGTTTTACGGGTACATTTCCGGCGGCATGGGCTAAATCAAAACCTACCATTGCCCCAATTTCATGTCCGGCTTTAGTAATCGCTTCTAAATCGAAAAACTGCCCGGTGTAGTAATTGATTCCTCCGAAAAAGATTAAAGCCAGTTCTTCTTGATGTTCTTGAATTTTCGCAATGATGTCTTCAGTTCTTAAGGTTTCTTCTCCTTCCCTAGGGAAAATTTCAATCACTGCATCCTCATAAGCATAGACTCGTGTTTTTACATGTGATTCCAATGCGTATTGGTCAGAAGGGAAAGCCCCTCCTTCCATCAAAATCTTATATCGCTTGGCTGTTGGCTGGTAAAAACTGGTAAGCAAGAGGTGAAGGTTTACGGTGAGACTGTTCATACAGGTCACCTCTTCGGGCTTTGCGCCTAGTATTGGAGCCAATAATTCTTTAATCTCGTGGTGGTAATTTAACCAGTTTTCTTCTCCATTAAACCAACCTTCTACCGCATGATTTTGCCAAACAGCTAACTGCTTATTGATTTCTGCTGCAGCTGCTTGAGGCTGCAGACCTAAAGAATTACCGCATAGGTAAATAATCTCTTTACCTCCTTGTTTAGGGATATGAAATTGATTTCTAAAAGAAGCTAATTCGTCCTGATGATCTAAGCTATTGGCAAATTCTAAGTTGTTCTTAAATTGCATATATTCTTTTTTATATCCTAAATACTCCTCATCATTTGAAACCGTTGAAACGGTTATTTGAATACATTGAAATAAAGCCCATGTTTTAAACCATGGGCTTTATTGAATTAAATTTTTCTTGCAATTTAATCAACCTAAATAAAAAAAGACCATTTTTTATGGTCTTTGTCATTCTTATAAGTTTATTTTCCCATGCTCGCCTTCGTCATACATTTCACCGGTCACCAAAGATTTGGCCGCGTTAAAAAGCATCACCATGGTGCTGCTGGTATTGTCCCAGTATTCCGCAGCAACTACCTCTACCTTAATTAAAGCCATTTTAGGATCGTCTAAACCTTTTGGAAACCAAACTTTCACCATCGGGTTAAAAAGTTCTTCCATTTTAGCTTTGTCTTTTGATAATCTCGCCTGACCTTTTAAAACCACATAATTGCTTTGACTTTCGTTAGAGAAACTGATGCTCACTTCATGATTAATAGAGATCTCTTCTGTCTTAGGAGAATACTCATTGGTAAAAAACCAAATGGAACCATCTTCTTCTAATTGCTGAAAAGCCATTGGACGGGTATGGACCCCTTCTGAATTGGTATAAGTACTCAGCATACAAATTCTGGAATGCGACAATAAGTCTTTTAATTTTTTGATATTTTCTGGATAGTTCATATTTTTTTTGTTTCCTTTTTAAAATCTATTTCCTCATGTTCGCCTTGATCATAAGTGCCCCCTTTAATAATTGCCTTTAACATATTGAACAACACCACCATATCACTTTGTGCGGTATCCCAATATTCGGCTTTCCAAACTTCAACTTTAATCAATGATAAATTAGGATCTTGCCTTCCCTCTGGAAACCAGGCTTTACAAGCAGGAACCCATAAATCATCTATTTTAGATTGATCCTGCGCTATGGATAACTTGCCGTTTAATGCGATATAAGTATTGTTTTCTGGATTGGTATAAGTTACGGAAGCCCTATTGTTGAGCTTAATGTCATCTACTTCAGGCGTATGTTCATCAGAAAAAAAGAAGATATTCCCTTCATCATCCAACTCCATGGTATTCATTGGGCGACTGTAAAATTCTCCGTTTGCTTTTAAAGTAGTGAGCATGGCCACATTCACCTCGTCAATCAATGACCTCAGCTTAATTATTTTTTCTGCTTTTTCTTTGGAACGCATATTTATTTAACGGGTATTAATCGCTTATGTTTGGCTGTTTACTTACAAATTTACTGCCAAAAAGCGTAAACCTCCATGGGATGGAGCAATAAGGTGCTGCACAATTCAGTCCTATTCTAGGGCTGGCAATAATCTGTTGATCTGAGGGATAGATTCCTCTATCTTCTAACCAAAGCTCATTTCCTAACAGTGATTTCCCATCAAATGATTTATTTAAACCTAAAGCTTTAGCCAAAGAACCGGGTCCTTTGGCTAAATTGTTTATTAATACATCACCTCTTCTTGCCTGCATGTGCTCCAATCCTATTTTAGGCTCAATTGCTCTTATCAATATGGCATGAGAAGTTCCTTCTTTTCCGGTTACGATATTGAACATATCATGAATCCCATAACAGATGTATAGGTAAGCTACTCCGCCAGCAAGGTACATGCTGTTGTTTAGTAAAGTTTTTCTACCATTGAAAGCATGTGAGCCCGCATCTAAAGGGCCCATATATGCTTCCGTTTCTACAATCATTCCTCCACTAAGCTCATCATCTATTTTAGTAAAAATAGATTTTCCAATCAGTTCTTTGGCAATCAGTAAGGTATCTTCTCTTTGATAAAAGCTTAAAGGTAATTTCATTAAAAATCCAAGTCTCCTTCAACACTATCGTCCATAGTTTTACCAGTTACCATTGATGCTGCCATTTTAACAAAAGCAATCATATCGCCATGCTTATTGTCCCAATAATGAACACTGGTAGGTACAACTTTTATGAGCCTAATGTTTAAGTCGTCTTTTCCGTCTTGAAACCAAATTTTACATGCTGGTGTCCACACCTCATCAATTTTTGCTTGGTCTCTAGAAATTTCACTGATTCCATAAACATTTAAAAATCCCGAATGCTTACTTTCCTGAAACATTAAATTGGTAAAAGGATCCTGTTTTATTTCTTCCTCTTTTTTGCTGTCTTTCAAATCCATAAACCAAAAGTTCCCTTCATCATCTACTTGTTGTAAAGACATTGGGCGTACAGACATTGGGATACCAGTTTTAATGTTTGTACAAAAAAAACAGGTTTCGGCACCTTCGGCCAATTCCTTCATTTTCTCAATGGCATCTTTTCCAAATAAATTTTTTGTGGTGTCTTCTGTTTGTGTTGGCGTTTGACTTTCGTTTTTTCTGTTTTCCATGATATTTTATTTTATTAATCCGTTTTACGGAAACAAATATTATTCCAATACCAAATTGGTTTTAAAACTTAAATTTTAGCCTAAAAGACTCATAAAATAGCTCAATAGAATTTTTTTATTCTTGCTTTATTTATTGGAATAGAGATTGTTATTTAAAACCAATATCCTATAATCTATAACTATTAACATCATGAAAAGCACTACATCAGACAAAAAAGAAACATCAAGCAAAAAAACGGAAGACCTTTCCAAAAACATGGAGGATGTGAGTGGACAAAAAATGTCTACCAATCAGGGTTTGTTAGTGAATGACGATAACAACTCTTTAAAAGCCGGAGAAAGAGGTGCCACGCTTCTAGAAGATTTCATTTTGAGAGAGAAGATCACTCATTTTGACCATGAACGGATTCCGGAAAGAATTGTACATGCCAGAGGAGCGGGTGCCCACGGAGTTTTTAAAGTTTATGATGACAGCTTAAAAGAATTTACAAAAGCTAAGTTTTTAACCGACCCAAGTATTGAAACACCTGTTTTTGCTAGATTTTCTACAGTGGCAGGTTTTAGAGGTTCTGCTGATTTAGCCAGAGACGTACGCGGCTTTGCGGTTAAGTTTTATACACAAGAAGGAAATTATGATTTTGTAGGC
>JBDSHZ010000096.1:0-9295 GCA_039918235.1 Pelobium sp. | reverse complement strand
AAACAGAATACATCTCTTGTCCAAGCTGTGGGCGTACCCTCTTTGATTTGCAAGAAACTACTCAAATGATCAGAAGTAGAACGGATCATTTAAAGGGGATTAAAATTGGGATCATGGGCTGTATTGTGAATGGTCCGGGAGAAATGGCTGATGCCGATTACGGTTATGTAGGTACCGGGCCGGGGAAAATCACGCTTTACCGCGGTAAAGAGGTGGTGAAGAAAAACGTAAGCTCAACTAATGCCCTTGATGAGATGATTGAGATTATGAAGGAAGATGGGAATTGGGTGGAGAAGGAGAGTTAACAGGTATTTACGAATTACTATTTTTTGAATTAAGTTTTAGCCACGAATTTCACGAAACCCACGAATTCTGATTGGCGATGATTAAACATTAGGATCTGTGAACTTTGCGTTCTCTGTGATTAATGATTTTCAGCCACGAATTTAACGAAACCCACGAATTCTGATTGGCGATGATTAAACATTATGCTCTGTGAGCTTTGCGTTATCTGTGGTTAATAATTTTTAGCCACGAATTTCACGAAACACACTAATCCAAATTGGTGATTATTAGTGTATTAGTGGCATAAAATTTTAATACCCAACTTTGTGCACTTTTCGTTCTCTGTGGTTAATAATTGTATTTTTTTAAATCCAGCGGTATAGATGATGCCGAGAAGAAATCTTTATTTGATGACAAAATCTGCACAAGCCTCGCACACCTCTAATAAATTTGCGGGTAGTTCTTGTTTTTCATAAGGATGAGAAGCGCCAAAAACATGATTTCCATTTTCTATCAATAATAATTGAGCTAACGGCTGATTTTGATGAAAGGTTTTTGCTGTTTCTGTCTTAACTGCGGGGTCTGCAGTGCCTTGGACAATTAACCAAGGTTTTGTAATTTCTTTAGCAGCATTCATTAGGTTAAGCTCTTTTTCATGCTGTAGTACATCATCTAATAAAGAAATATCTAATGGCATGTTCTGCTTGGTTCTGCCATTTAAAATATGTTTCACTCCTTCTTTTTTCCAATTTGTTTCATCTTCTATATTCCACAAATCCCTGAAAGCACCTATGGATGCCCAAGTAATCAATTTCTTAACTCTGCTGTCTTTTGCAGCTTGCAAAATGCTCAAAGCTCCTCCTCGGCTGTGGCCTAATAATACCACTTGAAGGTTTGGGAATTGAGCTCTCGAAAAAGAAATTACCTGGTCCAGATCATACAACTCTTTAGAAGGTGTGTTTTTAGAAAATAATTCTAAATCATTGATATCTGATAAATCATTGGGATTTACACCGCTGTGAGAAAAGTTGAATTTTAGAAAATAGCATCCTTTTGAAGCAAAGAAATTAGCCGTTAACTGATGAGTGCCCCAATCCTTAAAACCTTTAAATCCATGTACAAAAATCACCATATAGTCTGGATAGGAATTTGAGAAGGTAATATCACCTATTATTGGAAGCCCATTACTTCCAATAATTTCAAAATTTTCCTTACTAAACATAGGGGAAATTAATAAATTTTCCTTCAACTATAACTTTCCTGCAAACATTTTTTTGGCATCACTCTAAAATTTGAATCCAATATTAAAAGAAAGTACTTTATCGTCATTTGAGAAGCCATAACCTAAAGACAATAGCAATTTATTGTACAAATTTAACCAAACGCCCGGGCCGTAACCTTGATGCCAATCCTTATCATCTAAAGAGCTATTTCTTACTTTAGCGATATCGTAAAATCCGTAAACTCCAAAATCTCCAGTAAAAATGTAATTTCTAAAGCTCGAAAGTGGGAAGCGGAAATCTGTGTTGGCAAAATAGGTGGTTTTACCAGAAAAGCGGTCATTCCTGAAACCTCTCAAGAAATTGTTATTCCCAATGGTATTTGCTTGGTAAAATTTATAGTCTCCAATATTTGTTTGTGCACCTAAACGAAGTGCAAAGGTCATTGGAAATGAAATATTTGGTGTGGCATAAAAGGAAGCAATGCTACTGAGGTGCAGGTACTTATCATTATCTCCCTTAATTTCAGCATTATATTCAGCTACCGTTTTCCATTTAAAGCCAGTTTTAGGATTAATTTTATCATCAACAAATTCTAACTCCAAATAAGAATTAAGAGAAAGAAATTGACCTGGATTTTTATAATTCATGATTTGTGTATCTAAAAAATCAACGTCCGAATTGGGTAATATTTTAGTGTACTCATAACCTGGCCCAATTCCATATTTAATATCATCAGAAAGATGGTATTGCAGATATGCATTTGCATGAAAAGTCTCTGATTTTACTCTGTAATAATCTACTACACCAGAATTAGGAGTGCCGTTCCCAATACCATAATAATTAAAAGTATAAGCAGGCCCTGCATATTCACTATTTAATATCAAATCATATTTATGTGCGAAAAGGGAATAAAATACAGCGTCATATTTCCCAAAAACACCTGCAGTTTTAATAGAATGAAGCAAGGATATTTTTTGCTCATAGCTATAAGGTGCTTTTCTAAAGCCGTAGTGCTTTACTTTATAACTTAAACCTAATAAAATTCCGTCTTTTGAGTTTGGATAATCAGCATTTATACCAAAACCTTTTTTATCGTAGGTGAAATTATCTGGAAGATATTCATTTACCCATTCACCATTGGAGGCTACTTTTTTAGTGTTTTTTCCGGTTACAAAAGTGTTGTTTGGGGTGTCAAAGAAAATAGTTCTTCCATTTTCTGCCTCATCTGCTAAATAATCTTTCGATTTACCACCTACTACTCTTATTTTAATTGGATAATCAGATTTTCCTTTTACCACCAAACTGTCGTTTTGAGCTAGTAAATAAAAATTGAGTTCATGAGTAAGCTCATTATTGAAGGTTCTGGAATAAATAAGTTTATCAATATCACCTTCTTTTTTGGTCTTGTACATCAGTACTTTTGTGCTGTCTTTCTCTCTGTTGATTTCTACATACTCGTATTTGTCTGAGCCTGATATGGTCACTTCTTTTGATAAAATTTTATAATATTGAGCCGCAGTTTTATCCAAATCGTCTCTTCTTGATTGTAGCTTTCTGATGATTTCGGCACCAGTTTGCTCAAACGCTGCTTTAGGCATCTGCTTAACAGCATTTTCAATCACACTATCTGTAAGCTGAACTTTCATCTTTCGAGAAACTTTCATCCAGTCTTCATATGAAAGCTCATTTAGTAAGTTTCTGTCTAAGTTTCTGGCAGCTATAGAAAGGTTTTCTGGCTTTTCAATCTTCATCTCAAAAGACTGAATATCTGGAACTATACCACTGATTAATCGTGGGATTAAACCATCAAATTTGGTAAATACTTGGTCACGATCTCTTGGGATAGGTTTGTAAACGGCTCCTTTTCCTTTATTTTCAAATTCGGCCCAGCGCCATTGGTCTTCATGTCTATCCCAATCACCAATCAGCATGTCAAATAATCTTGCTTTTAAAAATTCTTTTTGATCAACACTGTTGTCATTGTCTTCCTTTAACTTTTCGTACATGGTTTGTGTACTCACTGCATTTTTGGTGTAGCCAAAATCTTTAAATTTAGAAAGATCTTCATCAGGCCTTACTTCAATAATTCCGGCCCGGCCACCAATTTCCTGTAGATAAGGACCTAACAAACGGGAATACGGCATGTAAACAACTTCTGGATTGGTATGAAAAACACCAATAGCGTCGGCTAAACCAGGCACTACCAAAGCACCAAATGGATGAGCTGAAGAAATCTGATCCTGCACAACATCATCTGCAAAAGTTGGTCTAAACCCTTCTGCCAATAAAGAAGATGGGTCTTTATCAATGGTACGGAACTGGTATTGGATTTTATCTTTACCTTCTAACCTTAAAGAAATAGTTTGATGGCCACCACCTAATTGTAGAGGAGTTAATCCACCAGCAAATTTGGTTAAATCTAAATAGGGAATAGCAATTGGAGTTGCCCAAACAGAACGGTAATGCTCTCCAAAGATTGCTTTTTTAAAATTGGATGCTTTATATCTTGCTCCTACCGCCATTATTTTTGTGGAGTCACTGTAGTTTTCCTGTTTTTCGGCAATGATGTCGTTTTTAGATGCAGGTAATGAATATAAAGGAGATCTATAAACTAATTTCCCTTTACTTCCGTCTCCAATGGGTTCCCAAAATTCTATCCAGCATTGTCCATTTTTATAATAATTTAATCGGGCAAAACCTTTAGTGCCATGGCCAAATAGGGCATCGTTACCTTTAGCTAAGCCACTGTTCTTACTTCCGGCTCCGCTAATCACCTGGGTTACAGTTCCAAATTTAGTAAGTTGTAAGGCATGCTCATGTCCGGAGGCAATCACTAAATTTTTCTCTTCTTTAAATAATGCCAACAGCTTATTTCTAAGATCTTGATATTTTTTATTTGAAATGTCCTGACGGGATAAACCGTATTGTCTTAACAATGGATATATGGAGCCAATTACTGGTAAAGGAATATAAAGGTTATCTCTCACTAAGGTAAGTGGGAAAAAATAATCCAAAAACGTAAAATAACCTCCATGTTTGCCATTAGAAAATAGAGGATGATGTTCTGTAAATACAATGTTTTTTCCTTTATTTCTAAGCAGAATATCTTTAATACGGGCAATTAACTGATCCTCATTTTCTACTGAACAACCTTGCTCATAACGGTCAGATCTGGCAAAAGGGGTAAGCCACCATTCGCTGTCTATAGCTATAATCACTAAGTTTCCGTTCATCTGTACTTCTACTGGTCCGGCACAGCCGTTACTTGGCAGAAATACATCTGTACTGTCCATATAGTTTTCTATAAATTCTTCTTCTCTTTTTAGCGTGGCTAAACCTCCAGGTCTGCTTTTTTTCCAATCGTGGTTTCCAGGAATAAAAATGGTTTTTCCGGCAAAGTCTTTCACCACTTTCATCTGTTCAGTAATATACTGTTCTTTCAGTTTTCTGTCAGAAGCATCAGGCTCAGGCATGCCATATTCGTAAACATTATCTCCCATAAATATGATGGCATCTTTAGCGCTAGATGTTTTATTGATAATGGTATCTACTCCATTCACTTTATAAACTGTGTCTGTTTTGTACATCTGAGACTCCATCAGTTTTAGAGTAGGCTCTTTTTTATCTACAGAAGGTTTGCCAACATCACCAATTAAAAAAACGGTATAATCAAGTTTTAAAGAATCAGGATTATTGGCTTTTTGCCAGTCTCTTTCACTTTTGGCATAAAAAGGTTTGTAGGTAGTACAAGAAGTATAACTTACACAGGCTAAAAATAGTGCTGTATAAAATTTAGTAGTTTTATTTAACATCCAATTATTTTATTTTAATGATATTTCCTGACTGTTTTTGTCCTTCGTTAGAGATAAATAATTCTCCTTTTGAATTAAAGCTGATTCCTTCAGGCTGTCTGAAATCTACTCCTGCAAATTTAATGATGTTTGAGAAATTCCCTTCTTTATTTAATACCACTACTATGTGATTAATAGAAGAAAGTATGTATAGCTCTCCTGTAATTGGGTGGTAAGCCATTGCAGATGGTGTAATCACTTCTGTTAAGTTTTCATTACCCAATGTTTTTAAAAATTTCTTTGACTTTTCTTCTAAAGGGCCACCTTTATAAAAGTTTTCTATATCCTTAATTTTAATCCTGTAGAAGGGTTTTTCATCCAATTTTTTTGTTGCTAAAGAAAATTGATAAATGTTCTTTTCTTCACTTTCTTTGTCATCTTTATCAAGATTGTGCTTTTTTACAGCTAAAAGCAAGACTTTATTTTCTGTATTATAAGTAATACTCTCTATATCGTTCTTCTTTTTAAGTGGCGTTTTATATTTATTCATCTTAGGATTATTGGTGTCAAAATCTTTTATTTCGAAAATAGTCCCATTGCTTTCGGTAATGTAGATATCATTTCCAACTCTTTCCAAGTCTTCATAATCCCCATCTCCTGAAAATTCATATTTCTTAATGATCTTTTTAGTATTGATATTAATAAAGTAGAGGATTCCATGTTCGTCTTCTATAGCTGCAACAATGGAATCGGTTATAAATGTAATTCCGGAAATTTCTTTTAATTCAGAAGGAAGGGTAATTACTTCGTTTTTATCTTCATTATTTATAGCATTATGAGCATTCTGAGATTTTCCTTTCCCAAAACAGGCACTAAATAGCACACATAAACAACAGAGTAGTAATTTATACATTTTTTGGATTTATATTTGTGTTAATAAGTATGGATTAGTAATAATTATACTCAAATCAAATCCTATACCACCGCTGTAAATAAAAAAATAAATATGAAAAGTTCCCATACCCTAGAAGATATAGAGGCTTATGTGTTTAAACTTTTTAAGGAAGAACTTCCGGAAAATTTAATCTACCATAATTTTGCACATACCGAGCAGACAGTTGAAGCAGTAAGGGAACTCTCTGAGGGATATGATTTAACGGATGAGGAAAATGAAGATTTAGTGATTGCAGCTTGGTTTCATGATACAGGTTATATAAAAGATCATGAAAATCATGAAGAGGAAAGTGTTAAAATGGCTAAAGATTTTTTGGGTAATAATTATCCTGAAAGTAGATTTAAAGCTATTGAAAAACTGATTTTGAGCACAAAATTCGGAAAAAATCACGAAGGAATTTCTGAGGAAATTGTTCATGATGCAGATTTTATTAATATAGGAAAAAAGAAATTCACCAAGCGGGCTGAGCTATTAAGGTGCGAGTGGGAGAAGATTAATCATAAAATTTATACTGATTTAGAATGGGCCGAACTGCAATTGGACTTTATCGTCTCCAAAAGATTTAAAACCAGTGTTGCGGCCAAAAATTATGGACCTACAAGAGAAAATAATATAAATAAGATCCGCAAATCAATTGAGAAATTAAAAGGTGACCAATATAAAGTACAGTTAAAAGAAGAAGGTGTAAAAGCCAAAACTAACAAAGAGGGTAGAGGCATTGAAACTTTATACCGCTCTGTATATGGTTATCACATGAATTTGAGCTCAATGGCTGATCAGAAGGCTAATATCATGATCAGTATCAATACCATTGTGGTTTCTGTAATCATCACTATGTTTGGTTCAGGCTACACCTTTGCAGAGATAGGATCTTTCCAGCATGTAAGATTTGTTTTTCCAATGGCTTTTTTGGTGTTGAGCAGCTTGATTTCTGTAACTTTTGCTATTCTTTCTGCCAGGCCAAATATTACTTCTAAAGAAAAATTTGAAATCACTAACCCAAAAAGTAGTATTTTATTTTTCGGGAACTTTGCACAACTGCAGATCAACGAATTTGTTGAACATATTAAAGTTTTAAAAGACCAGAAAGATGAATTGTACGATAGTATGTCCGTAGATATATACCACCTTGGAACAGTATTGGTAAGGAAATACCGGCTATTGAGCTGGTCTTATAATATTTTTATGGTTGGTTTAATTATATGCGCAATAAGCTTTTTAGCAATTACTATTTATTCTTATTAAGGTTTTCACAATCAACCAAAGAGATATAGGAATACTGAGTGAGGCCAAAGTGTTCGTATTTATCACGGCCTCTTTTTAATTTCTCCCAATCAAACCAGTTTTTGACAACTTTTTTATCTTTTAATTTTTCTAAATATTGATCAGTAAGTAATATATAGTTTGCAATGCTCACACTATTTTTTAAAAGTTTGTGCGCTAAAATAACATCTTCACCCATCAGCTTAGTGCGCCCTTTAATTTTAGTGATATTAATGTGACCAAAATGGATGATAATTTTTATTCCTAATTGGTTGTTAGCTAAGTATTTGTTGTAATTCTCTGCGTCGCTCTTTTGAAATGAATTAATCACGCTATTGAATGTTTCAAATATTATCTTACACTGTTTAGCTACATTTCCTATTGCAGGCAAACGTCCTCTTTTATAAAAAAAAATAGCGTCGCCCTCAATTTCTGCCACACTCATCCCTAAAATGTTACTGGCTATTAATTTATTAAGCAAATTAGAAATTACTTTTTGAGAAAATGCTGTATTTTCAGTAGAGGTGATGAATTTTGTAAATCCTGTTAGATCTGGAATGCAGAATAAGACCGGTACTGCTGAATTGTTTTCCATTAATAGAATTTAATTTTTTAAAGATGATATCAAATATCCTGCTAAAATAAGAAAAGCTTCTAAAAAGAAGATTTTTGAGGTAACCTGTTGATGATAAATTTATAAATGAGTTTAATGATGATGTGCACTCTTTTTTTAAAGCTATACTGTTCTCCCAATTAATGAAGTTAAAAACCTCAATTTTTATGAGTTATTTAATGCTCGTCTTTTTCATGAAATTCAGCATTTTGTTCAGTTTTTAGTTTTCTTTGATGTATTACCTCTTCAAAAATGTCATCATATTTGGGATGGTTTGTTTTCATCAGCCTATCCCAAATATTAAAATATAAACCATAATTGCATTTTACAAAACGGTGGTGCATATTATGGTGCGTTGCTGTATTATGCCATCTTAAGAATTTATTACTGGTAAAACCTTTAGGGAAAAACTCATAACCCATATGTCCGCAAATGTTCATTAACAAGGTATATATTGTAAAAATATATAAAGCAGATACGTGATATGGAATGGTAAACACTAAAATTGGCACTATACCTATCTCTATAAATGCCTCAATTGGATGAAAGCAATATGCTGAAAACGGTGTAGGATTAACTGAAAAGTGATGAAATTTGTGAACTGTTCTATAAAAAGGCTTCCAATGTAGTAAGCGGTGGGTCCAATAAAAATAAGTATCGTGAATGAATATAAAAAGTAAAATACTTATGAAATAGTATAGCCATCCAAATTTGTCAATGGGATTATAAATAAGTGTTAAACGATTTTCACTCGCCCACATTACAGGAGTTAACACCAAACCAAAAATAAATACCGTATAAATTGAGTATTTAATTTCTTGTATCACTTTTGTTTTTTCTGGAAATCTTTGTTGAATTTTTAAATGCCAGTATTTATTTTTTTTCCAAACATAAAAAAACAGAAAAATTGAGCCGGCAAACAAAGAGAACCTTATGACTAGGGATAATGAGATTTCTAGTGTTTTTAGAATATCCTGAAATGAAATAGCAATATCCATGAGGCTATAAAATTATAATTAAATATGGACTCAAAAAACTCAAAAAAAATTAATAAATGTATTGATATTGGGTTAGGTAGGGGTAATTTATTACGGGTATTTTAATATCTTTTTATTAATAAATTAACTAATCAACAATAAAAATAGTTGAAATATTATTTTAAAAA
>JBDSHZ010000095.1:0-20170 GCA_039918235.1 Pelobium sp. | reverse complement strand
AATTGTCTTTTTCAGAAGTTAGAAAAACACCGTCATTAGCTTGGGTATTCCAAACCCCGAATAACCGCCCTTCAAAAGCATCTTCAGAAAAGTTTTCTATTTGTTTAGGAGTTCCAAATTGGTTTATAAGCAACTGTGCGTTAAAGTGACCTTCTAACACGCGACCTAACACTAAATTTCCCGACCCAATAATCTTTAAAATTTTAAGTAAGGCTAAATTAGAACCTGGTTTTAACCCTAAATCGCGACCTCCAAAATATGAAGGAATACATGCTGTGAGAAAATTTGAATCTTTTAACGACTGCAACGTTTGTTCTGGAAACAAATTCGGCGAATCAGTTTGTGAAGCTTCCTCCAACAATTGCGTGACACTTTTTTTTGCAGACGCTACCAAATTGGAAAAGTCTGCGCATAAATTATTATCCAATAAAAATTAATTTACATGAGCTATAAATCTAACAAAAACAGCAGATTAAACTTTAGTTGACATTAATAGGGCTAAAAATTAATACGATTACGATTGTTTTTCCGATTTTATAATAAAAGATTACAGTCAGGAATGCTTATGTGTATAGCTTTTTATAATTTTTCGGAGTGATACCATATTTTTTCTTGAATATCTTTGAAAAGTAGCTGCTACTTTCCAAGCCAACGGCAACTACCACAGCACTAACATTGAACTCATTATTTTGCAATAAGCTCTTCGCTTGTTCTAACCTAATGTTGGTTATGTAGTCATTTATGGTGGTAGAAAATAAATATTTGAACCCAATCTGTAATTTGTTTGGATTTAAACCCGTTTTCCGCGAGATGTTTTTTACTGATAAATCTGCGCTAATATTCTGCTTTATATAATTTCCGGCTTCTTCAACCCTTTTCAACTCTTGAATTCTAAGAACAGTCCTCTCTTCGGACTTAAGCCTATCATCATCAAACTGAACGATTTGGTTAATGAACATTTCCAATGTAATCGACTGTAAATTAAGCTTACGAGCAAGAACAAGTTTTTTATATTCGTCAACATTCTCTAAGACGTTTTTATAAAAAATTCCGCAATTATCCACGTGGTAAAACTGTTTTTTACCTTCTATATCAGTAAGCACTTTCCTAAGTTCTGAATTCCAAGCCCAAAGTTCACATTGTTCTTTTACACCAAATAACTCTCGGTCAATCTCTACACTAACAACATCGTGACGAATGTTTTTTTCGAATTCAATTATATGTCCATTTTTTCTTTCACTGGCAACTATAGCACACCTAAACTCGTCGATGGAATGTTTTATTTTTTCGTTAGCAAATTCATGTGAAAGAGAACCATGAAGTGAATAAATGAATTTTACCGGATGTACCTCATCCAAAGTAAATTCCAATCTCATGTTTTGGTTAAAAAATGCTTTGTAAATAATAAGTCCCAATCCATTATCAAAATTTATTCCTCTTATCTGTCCCTCGCCGATATGTGAGGGAATATTTAGAAAATACTCTCCACACCGATGATGGTAAGGAACGTCAAAAGACTTTGCTAAGCTTATAATGACATCTTTTAGTGGGATTGAATTAACTTGGAAAGAAAACATCCTTTTTAAAAATTAAGTAATTAGTTATCTACTATAGCAACTGAATCGCTGAATTGTTTAAATATATAATAAAAAGTTGCTCTTAATCATTTTTGTAAATACAAATTTATAAATATTGAAACTTTTAATTAATGGCTAATTAGATATAACTATTGATAAAATACATTAGCTGATTTGTTTCAAAATATCAACAGTTGCCTCATCAAGTTCCCTATTATAGTACTTTGTTAACGCATCGTCGAAACAGGCGTAATCCACATTGTTTTTTAAAGAGAGGTGCTTTTGAACAACCAAATAAAAAAGTGTTAAAGAAGAGTGAAATTTTAGATAATCCGGAAAGCCAAATATTTCTTCCGAAGATTTTCCTTTTACATCATAGGATAATATCGAAATCAACTCACGCAATCTTTTCGAAAGTGTAGGATCGGTTAAGTATTCGTAAGCCTCTTCAAAACTTTTAATTTCATACTCTTTGGCTATTGCAGATTTACCTAAACCCCTAATCTGCGGAAATACGTACCACATCCAATGGCTTTCTTTCGTACCATTTTTTAGCTCTTTTACAACTTGCGAATAGCAGAGAGCTTGCGCTGTTTTAAACCTATCTAACTCATTATTCATAACTTATACTTACTTTTAGAATCGTTCCTCTGATTGCCACAATTTTTGTTGGCTTCTTTAACATCGCCACTTTTTTGCTTTTTTATTTCCTTATTTTCTTTTCAACCCAGAATTGCCCCATTAATAAATTAGCAAAACTTGGATCTGGTTTGGAACCCTTGCATCAAACTGTGAATCTTTTACATGATGAAACATAGTTGTTAGTTAGAATATTCCACTATATATGGACGTTATAAAAAGGAAACCTGAGTAACATGAAATGTTGAAACTATTTTTTCAACTTTACATATCGCTGTTGGGGTAAGGTTTCGTATAAAATTTTTCTGAACTGTTCGTCATTTTTGAAGTTAATTTTGCCTATTTCTCTTACCTCATAATTTAATTCAAATTCATCCACCTCAAAAGGCCAAGGCTTTACTACCAAGCACTCGTCATCTTCTAAAACCTCGTACATTTTTCCATCTGGTCCCATGCTGATTTCCATTGACCGTTTTTCAGGCTGAATAGCGTCTTGGCAAATAAGTATTGAAAAAGCATCGCAGAATTCCAGTAAACGATATGCTTCCTCAACCTCTTTTTTTGATGTTTCAGCAACGCGTATCCATTCGCTTTCCTTAGGTTCTAACTCGGAAAGTATTTTTTTTGCTTTGGGTTCATTACCGTGAGTGAATATAAAATGTTTTGAAACCAAAAGCGCAGTAAATGCGCTTTTGGTTATTGCCATATTAATTAACAATCTCGTTTTTGCTTCATCAAATTCTCCCATCCCAAAATCCATTGGGCCTCCTGCGTCTGTCAACAACTTAGTGTCCTCTAGTTCGTTAGACGAATCGTCGTGGTCTGCACACGCGATCAGCGTTTCAACCCATCGGCTGGGTTGATTACCTATTTTCCAACGGGCACAAATTTGTGCGGCTAATAAGGCGTGGTTTCTTTGTAAAATAATCTTCCAGCCTTTCTGGGTATAACGGACGAACATATAATAACTAGTTATGTTGATTAAACTGCCTTTAATATTTTTTTGACATTTTTGATGATGTGACTTGCTGTAATACCTGCGTTTTCCATTAACTGATCTTTAGTTCCTGAGCTGGAAATCCTCGTTACAGCCATTTTTTCTACCATCACCATTTCCGAACTTAAGGCGGCGTTAACAAAGTCGCCCAGTCCGCCGTGAGCATAATGATCTTCAACAGTGACCACTATAGGTTTTTCTGTGGCTTTAACGCAAGCTGATAATGTTTCTTTGTCAATTGGGCTTATAGAATAACAGTCGACCACTCTTACTGCAATCCCATCTTTTGCTAAAACATCTGCCGCTTCCAAGGCTTCAAAAACGGTAATACCACTAGCCACAATGGTTAAAACATCCTTTCCGGATTGTTTTAGAATTTTAGAGCCTCCAATTTTAAGCTCATCATCTTCTTTGTAAACAATTTTGGTTTTTGGTCTTAATGTACGCATGTAAGAAATCCCCCTATGATTAATCATTAACGGAACAAGCTTAGCGGTTGAAACGGCATCACAAGGTTGCAGTACAATTACGTCGGGCTCGGCGCCAAACAGCGCAATATCTTCTAACCCCATTTGCGACGGACCATCTTCGCCAATGGAAACACCCACGTGTGACCCCACAAATTTGATATTTGATTCGGAGACCCTCGCCATCCTTATTTGATCCGTAGCTCGGGTAAAAAATGCAGCAAAAGTTGCCACAAACGGAATTTTTCCTATTCTTGATAATCCGGCAGCTACGGAAACCATGTTTTGCTCCGCGATAAAACATTCGACAAACCGCTGTGGATATTTCTCATAAAAGTCTAAGGTGTAAGTAGAATTTTTAACATCAGCATCCAAGCCGTAAAGGTTCGGATTGCTCGCACCGAGTTCCGCAAATACTTCTCCGAACACTTCACGAGTCGCAAACTGTTTATCTTGGTCAAACGTAAGTTTGGAAGCAATCAGTTCCTGTGGGTTTTCTTCGAGTTCAACTTTATCCGGGCTTTTAAGTTCGAAGCGTAAGCTATCATCAATTTCTCCAAGCTCCTTTAAAGCTTTTTCCAATTCGTCTGGTTTCAAGGCTTTTCCATGCCAACCGTCTTTATTCTCTAAAAAAGAAATGCCGGCTCCTTTCATCGTCTCGGCGATAATAACTACCGGTTTCCCACTGGTATTTTCGGTAGCTCTTTTAAACGCCTTGTCAATCTCGATTAAATCATGACCGTTAATATTAATTACTTCAAAGCCAAAACCTTTGAAACGATCTGTGTATTGATCCATATCATGCCCAAACATGGTCTCTCCACTCTGTGCTAAACGATTAATATCTAAAATAGCAATCAGGTTTTCTAACTTGTGGTACGATGCAAAATTTGCCGCTTCCCAAACCTGACCTTCTGCCAACTCGCCGTCGCCTAAAATCACATAGGTTTTAAACGGAAGTTTTTCCCTTTGTCCGGCTAGCGCTAATCCAGCGCCAACTGATAAGCCCTGACCCAATGATCCCGTTGCCGCTTCTGCATACTTAAATTTTGGAACGGGGTGCCCCTCAAATTTACTTCCGAATTTACGTAAGGTTTTTAAGTCCTCTAACGGATAGGCGCCCGCTATGCCAAAAAGCGTATATAATAAAGGCGCCGCATGACCTTTTGAAAGTACGAACCGGTCGTTGTATTTATTTAAAGGCGACGATAAGTTGTAACGGAAATAATTATTGAACAATACTGTACTTACATCGGCAATGGATAGGCAGGAAGTAGGATGGCCAGAGCCGGCTTCGGTAGTAGAAACCATTGACCACTTGCGCACTAATTTAGCTTTCGCTTTAATTTCTTCGATGTTTTTCATACATCAGAAGGTTCAATAAATATGCCATGGTTACACTAAGAATGTGTTGAAATTTTACTGACGCCAATCAATCCAATCTAAGGATACTTTACTATCAGAATTCACTAAGCCTTCATTAATATTTTTACTAGTGACGTTTTAAAATTAGGTCTGAATTTTGATAAATTGATTTTGAATTTGGAGAGTTATTTTCAACTCCGATTCAGTTTAATTAATGTTCAATACTATCAAAGATTTTTATTTGGGAACAAGCGGACTGGTACTACCAGTTCCGAACAAGCTTCATTATCCGAAAGAATTTCAGGACAAGAGCAGACTATGCTATTATGCATCTTTATTGAACACGATAGAAATCAACAGCTCGTTTTATAAGCCTCCAATGTCATCCACGGTAAAAAAGTGGGCATTTGATGTGCCCGAAGACTTCAAATTCACGTTCAAACTTTCCAAAGAAATTACCCACAGTAAAAACCTCGCCTTTGATCCTGAACTTTTGCGCCACTTCTTTGATACAATATCGGAAGTCGGCAGTAAAAAAGGGTGTCTTCTTGTTCAACTTCCTCCAAGTGTCAGAGTACAGCATTTTCCCCAATTAGATTTTTTGATGCAAAAGCTAAGAGAAAATGACCCAGAAATGCAGTGGAATATTGCCATAGAATTTCGGCACAGCAGTCTTTACGTGGACGAGATTTATGAACTTTTGAATACGTACAAACTGGGGATGGTCATTCATGACAAACGGTTTTCAAATACACCAATTCGGGACAATGAACTCACTTTTGTTTACCTCCGCTTTCATGGGCCAAATGGAAATTACCGTGACAGCTATGCGGATGATGTGCTGTCTGAGTACGCAAGTTATATCGCCGAATGGCTAAAAGATGGAAAAAACGTTTTTGCTTACTTTAACAACACTATGGGGGAACCGCATGAAAATTTAAATACTTTACGTCGATACGTTGAGAACCAATTTTAAACAATTAAGTTAAAAACGTTTTAATTACTTATAACCCGAAAATGAAAATAGCGACTTATAATGTAAATGGGATAAAAAGCCGACTCCCTGTTTTGCTTCGTTGGCTCGAAGAACTTAAACCCGATGTAGTCTGTTTACAAGAACTGAAATGTATAGATACAGATTTTCCGCAGAAATCGTTGTTGGAATCGGGATACCATGCGATATGGCATGGTCAAAAAAGCTGGAACGGTGTGGCAATTTTGGCAAAAGAGGAAATTAAGGAAAGTCGGCGAGGGTTAGGTGGCGATGACAACGACGACCAAAGTAGGTATATTGAAGGATTTGTATTTGGTTTAGTGATCGGTTGCATTTACTTGCCAAATGGAAACCCTGCGCCAGGACCTAAGTTTGATTATAAATTGCGATGGTTTGAACGTTTGAACAAACACGCGGAAAAGTTACTTTCATTTGATTTGCCCGTACTTTTAATTGGAGATTACAATGTGATCCCCACAGACATGGACACTTACAAACCTGAAAAATACTTGGATAATGCCCTGTTTTTCCCCGAATCTAAGCTTGCCTATAAAAATTTATTGAAACTTGGGTGGACAGATGCGATCAGAAAGCTACACCCAACCGAAAGAATCTATACCTTTTACGATTATATGCGCAATGCTTACGGTCGCGATGCAGGTCTAAGGATTGATCATTTTTTATTGAACGATGCTGTTTTGGCGAAGCTTCTGAGTGCCATAGTTGACAAACATGTGCGAGGCTGGGAAAAATCCAGCGACCATTGTCCGGTTTGGATTGAGCTGGCTGACTGAGCAAACTGGATTTTAAAAAGGTTAAATTCTGCATTTATCTTTAATATAGAGAGGAGGTTAGATGATCTTGATTTTGATGCGTGACTAACTAAGTGATCAAACTAAAAATCATTGCTAGCTAAGAAAGGCACATAATTTGATTAGCAGTACATATCACGATTTGGAAAAACAAAAAAATTAAATTCTACATAACTTACGTTAAAAAAGACTTATCATGCCAAGTACAAAAGAAGTTCAAGACGCTAAAATTAAAGCTAAAAAAGGGGAAGCCGTTACAGTTAGTGGTATACCCGAGAAAAGCGCAACTGCTAAAAGAGCAGATAAGAAAACGAAGAAATAGTTCTCATCGACACAGAGAAAAATACCGGCGGACTTCCCAGTCGGGATTTACCTTTCTTTAGGCTAAATCAGCACTTCGTCTCCTAACGAAAAGTATCCTTCTGTAGTTACAATTACATCGTTAAAAAAATTAAGGTGTAATACTTTTCCTCCAAGGACTTATTTTTCTGCGTTAGGGATGAAGTGAAATCCCTTTTTTTAGCCAGCTGGAAAACAAAACGATTGCAACGAAAAAGGCCGCCCCAACGATCTAATAAAATGATATTAATCTGAATCGGATTCAAAGGATTTAAAACAAAATTAAAAGCTGATTTTTCAATTAATACTTGATAGATATCCCGAAAAATGGGGTTTACTTGTTGATAACCCCCATTTAATTTGACTACTTTTTTGCTTTACTCTTTGCGGTTTTTTTATCAGTACTCTTAGAAGACTTCGTAGCCTCTTTAGCTTTAGTCTTTTTAGAGTCGTCACTTTTTGCGCTTTTTTTAGCATCTTCCTTAGCATTTGAGTCAATTTTCTTAGACTTAGGTTCTTCCTTTTTGTCGCCTGCTTTAGTCTCTACTTTTTCGTTTGATGCTTTTTTAACGTCACTCTTTTTTAATTCTTGAGAAGCTTTACCCTTAGCATCCTCTTTCTCTTTTCCTTCTGTTTTTTTCATGATAAATTTGTTAAATGTGAATAAGATAAACTTTATGATAGAGTTATCTACCGTACTTAGTTTGTATTTCAAATCACAATTCAAATAAAATGCCTTTTTGTTTTACACATAAAAATAAAAACAAATGATTTTTTCCTAGGTGTTTTTTAACTATAATTTAAGTAACTATTCAAAAGTGAAACTTTTATCGGGAACAAAATGCTTTAATAATTATCCACCAATCTTTTAGGTCATAGACGTCCTAAAAAACGTATAGAATTTGAAAAACGAGTTGATGATTTAACTAATAGTTGGAGGACAACTAGGGCGATTAAAATATAGCTTTTTACACATGAATTTTATCGAAACTCTTTCGCAAAAAACTTATTAATACACATTGAAAATGTTACTTATAGCGTATAAATATAATAACTTAACGCTATTTTAAAATACTATATTTGAGAGAAAAAAATCTCATGCGTCAAGTTCGATTATTTCCATTTATCGCTTTCACGTTTGTTTAATAATTACTATTCCTTACACTTTCATATTTTCAACTCTAACAATTATTTAAATAAACTATGGATAACAAATTTAAATTAACGGCTCAACGACTCAAATTTTGAAGAATTCTTTAGAACCTTCAATGCCGTATGGCAAGTTTCTCGAAAACGGAGGTGAAATGGGAGCTTTAGTGCGATCATTCGACTGGTCTGCAACAGCGATAGGTCACCCTAGTGGATGGTCTCTTAGCCTGTTAACTACAGTGGGAATAATTCTTAATTCTCGATTTCCCATGTTCTTATGGTGGGGAACTGGACTTGTCCAGTTTTATAATGACGCATACAGGCCTAGTTTAGGTAATCAAGGAAAGCACCCCCAAGCACTTGGGCAACAGGGTAAAGATTGTTGGCCAGAAATTTGGCTTGTTATAAAGCCCTTAATCGACCAGGTCATGGCGGGTGGTGGCGCTACATGGCAAGAAGATTCTTTGATTCCTATCTATAGAAACGGACGGATGGAAGACGTTTATTGGACTTTTAGTTACAGTAGAGTAATAGATATTGATGGAAAAATAGGAGGCGTAATTGTTACGTGTGTGGAGACCACCGATAAAGTTATCGCACAACAAGAGGTTAGTGACACCTTAAACGAGTTGGCTGCCAGTGAAGCAAGGTTAGCCAATTTAATTACGGAGGCACCTTTAGCAATAGGAGTACTTAAAACTCGAACACTTATAGTAGAAACCGCAAATAAAAACATTTTAGATTATTGGGGTAAAACGCAAGCTGTTATTGGCTTTCCGCTTGCAGAGGCATTGCCAGAACTCGAAGGACAACCGTTCCTGCAAATATTGGATGATGTTTATACATCAGGCATAGCGTTTGAAAGTTCCGAAACGCCAGCTTATTTGGTAAGAGATGGCGTATTGTCTGAATACTTTTTTGATATACTTTATCAACCTATAAAAGACAAGCAAGGAAAAACCGACAGTATTTTTGTTGTTGCGACTAATTTAACCGAACAAGTTAAGTCCAGACTAGCTATTGAGCAGAGCGCCCAACAATTCCGTCAGCTGGCAGACTCTATCATTCAAATGGTATGGATTGCGGATGCCAACGGAATGCATGAATATTACAACAAAAGATGGTATGATTTTACCGGTTCCGATTTGACGACTACAAAGGGAGAAGGGTGGAACGATATGTTTCATCCAGATGACCGAGAACGCTCAATGGAGAAATGGAATCATTCATTAAAAACTGGGGAGTCATACGAAATTGAATATAGATTAAAAAACCGATATGGAGAATATGTATGGGTACTGGGAAGGGCAGCTGCATTTCACGACGCTGATGGTTCAATCAGCAAATGGTTTGGTACATGTACGGACATTAACGAACAGAAGTTATTACTCGAACAACAGGAAGATTTTATAAGTATTGCAAGCCATGAACTTAAAAGTCCTTTAACGAGTTTGAAGGGTTTTATGCAATTAATCAACCGAGTTAAAGGAGACTCAATTCCAAGCTCGTTGTCTGGATTAATTGATAAGGCTACTAAAAGTGCGGATAAGATTTATGGATTAGTTGATAATCTTTTGGATGTAAGTAAATTAAACCATGGTGGGATTACGCTGAATAAAAAGGGTTTTGTTGTTTCTGAAATGGTTACCGATTCGTGTGAATATTTAATCTCTAACAGTTTATTTAGTCTTAAATTTACTGGAGTCTCTGATTTAGAGATTTACGCTGACGAAGAAAGAATTCGGCAGGTGGTTGTCAATTTTGTCAGCAATGCAATAAAATATGCTTCAGAATCCACGGAGATTGAAATTAAAACAGAACTGATCAGCAAATACGTCAAAATTTACGTAATAGATAATGGCGCTGGAATAGCCTATGACAAGACCCTGCATTTATTTGATAGGTATTACCGTGGAGAAAGCTCTGAAAGCAAAAAACCAGGTTTAGGCTTAGGTCTCTACATCTGCTCAGAGATTATAAAACAGCATGGTGGCGAGATAGGTGTAGAAAGCGAGTTGGGAAAAGGGACTTCTTTCTGGTTTACATTACCAATGTTGGATAGTAATAAATCAGAGTTCCAATGAAACTCTGGCCATTTTTTTAATTGATGCGCATACATATCGTTGCAAATATGCGATGTATTTAAAGTTTAATTACCGCATATTAAAAATCAGCTCTAAATTATGCGGTAAGTATTATAAATAATTACCGCAAGTATGTGTTGAATATACAAGATGCGTATAGATTAATTTATCAACATGAGCCGATTATTTTTATTAATCGGCTCATTGACATCAGCCTAAAATCTTTCTTAGAGAAGCCATATCACTCCCTAACTTACTTTCTACAACCTTAGCGTAAATTTGGGTAGTGCTAAGTTTCGTATGCCCAAGCATCTTACTAATTGATTCAATAGGAACTCCGTTTGTAAGCGTTATTGTCGTCGCAAAAGTATGCCGAGCAATATGAAATGTAAGCGGTTTGGTAATCTCACATGCAGTTGCAATTTCTTTGAGGTAGCTATTCATCTTTTGATTAGAATAGGGAGGTAATAGCTTTCCTTCAATAATACATTTCGGATGCTCCTTGTATTTTTCGATAACTGCAATAGCTTTGGGCAGTAAAGGAATAGTTACTGGTGTGCTGGTTTTTTGCCGTGAGGTTTTTATCCATAGTTCGCCATGTTCTATGTTCACGACATTTGAGGGCAAAAGATTAAAGACGTCTATATAAGCTAACCCTGTGTAACAGCTAAAAACAAAAAGGTCTCTTACGGTTTGCAAGCTCGAGCGTATAAACGTATGTTCCTCCAATCTTTTAAGCTCTTGTTTGGTCAGAAATTCACGTTCAGTTTTTTCAAACTTCAACTTATAAGCATGGAAAGGATCTTTTTCTATCCACTCATGTTTCAGGGACAAATTAATCATTTTGAAAAATCGCTCTAAATGTTTCATTACGCCATTGTTCTGCAAAGCGATTTTCCCCTGCTTGTTTTTAAGCCGGCGAAGAAAGAAATCAAAATCCATAATAAACTTATAATTCAGCTCAGAAAGATATTTGTCATTTGTGCCGTATTTATCTTTTAGAAACTTTTTAATGTATTTCTGTGTGGTATAGTAGTTCTTCATTGTGCCCCATACCAGAACACTTCCTTCTTCTTGATTGTGAAGCTCAATTAATTTAAGGATGGTAAATTCCTGCTTATCGGCTCCGATGAATTTATTTTTAACAAGTTCCGCGGTAATCAATGTTTTCTGCAACACCAATTCTTGATAGGTGGCAACTATTCCAGAGCGAAATTCTTCTAGATAGTTGTTCAGTTTGATAATCTCTGGTTTGGTTCCTTTTGCAATTCCTCTTTTTGCATTCCAATTAATTTCAGAGAGGTTGTGTTTGAGAGCCATGTCTGAGCGTTTTCCGTTTACTGTGATTCGAACGTAGATAGGCGCTTTGCCGTCTTTATCTTTTCTATTCTTTTTAATAAAAAAGAACATTCCAAAGGTATTTTGTGGTGTATTCATATCATTTAGGGCTTAAAATGACTGATTATAAAGGAAAAAAAATCTAAAATCAGTCAGTATTTTTAATTAATAATCTAGTTATCCGTTATTTACGATGGTAAAACTATTATAAAATAGGGAACCGAATAGGACACCGAATGATTACCCAAGTACGCTTTGAAGCACTTCAGAGACGGTTTTCTCGATTTTCGAGTTAAAGAGATAATTCTTGCGACATTTTGTTTTGAACTCATATCATTTAATTTGTTTATAAATGATAGGTTTTGAAGTTGATATCTTTTTAACAGGATACCCGGCTTATATTAAATAGCCCCAAAACCAATCAAAATTAATTAGTAAATAATTGAATATCAGATATTTAAAATATTATTACACCAAATATAGAGAATAAAAATAGGACACCGAATAGGACACCTTCACATTGGTTTTGATTGATATATACTGGTTTGATAAAAATGAAAAAACCCCTTAAATCATACAATTTAAGGGGTTTTAGTGACTTTTAGAAGCCTAAAAGTCGGGATGGCAGGATTCGAACCTGCGGCCTCCTGCTCCCAAAGCAGGCGCGATACCGGGCTACGCTACATCCCGAAATGCTTGTATTGGGATTGCAAAAGTAGGTTTTTTATTGGCCTTTGCAAATTTATTTTTATTTTTTTTCGATTTATTTAAAGCAGGGTATCCAGTTATGAGGTAAAGGTTTTTTTTGTCGTTTCAAAACCTTCTGGTCTTTAGTGTTTTACTATTTACGCTCTAAAAAAATCAGTCTTCTTTTTTAGAGAAATCAAACAACTTAGTTTCATTTAAAATTTTGATACTTCTCTTATTCACGGTTATGGCTTTGTCTTCTATCAGCTCATTCAATATTCTAAAAAGTGTTTCATAAGTAGCACCAACGTACGATGAGATATCTTGTTTAGAGAGTTCGATGTGAAGTACATTTTTATCATCAGTTCCAAATTGAGATTTAAATGAGAGTAACGCATTGGCTAAGCGTCCCTTTACTGACATGTGAGCAATGTTTCTCATTTTCTTTTCAGACTCCTGCAATTCATCTGCAAAGAACATCAAAAGCTTAGTGGTGAAATCAGGATTTACTTTTAAGGTGCTATTAAAGAAATCCATTGAGATGTAACAAAGTGACCCATTTTCAAGAGCAGTGGCAGAAATAGGGTAAGTTTGATTTTGAGTACTTAAACCTCTATGCCCTAATATGGATCCGGTTGAAGCCAAACGGAGAATAAGTTCTTTGTCTCCCCATTTTTTATGGACTTTTATAGTTCCTTCATAAACAAAAAACATTCCGTCAACTGGATCTTTTTCTTTGAATAATACTTCTCCCTTTTTGAATTCGTAAATTTTCTTGTTTGCTTCTATAGCTGGTAACCACTCTGGAATACAATTCTGACTTAAAAAGCAATTATCTATTGAATATTTCTTTTTACTTAACTTCATTTTGTATTAATGGGTTTATAATTTAAATTAAAAATGTAAAATTGCTTATTAATTTTATAAAAATTTAATAATAAGCCGATTTTTTTAATTTTTTACATAAAAAATCATTAATATTTTAGTTTATCTAACTTTTTAAGTAAAATTTTAAAGATTTATTCATAATTTAAGTGATAAATACTAAAATTTATGAAAAAAAATCTCCATAATCAATTATTTTATAATTAATTATGGAGAATCAGGCAGGATACTAGTAGAATTATTTCAATTGATAACGAAATACTGATCTCCCAATATTCCCACTATCATCAATTCCCTCTATTACTAATCTATAGGTGCCTTTTACATCTCCATTAAAATACTCAAAAGATGATTTACCATCTTTATCTGTAATTATATTTGGATTCCAGTAAATAGTAGATCGGTAATCTTCCCGCTGCAAAGTGTTACGTGGCCCACTATACTTTGGAGCATAAAACTGTCTTTCAACAGAGTAACCTTTAGGTGAAAAGGTTAATACATTGGTAGGAGGGAATAAATCTTTTAATTGGTCTTTGTTGAGGTAACTTTTTTTCACCTCTTTCATATTTACAACCACTACACCGCTTGTGTTAGATCTTTTGTTAATTCCTGTGAGACCATCACTATTAAATACTTCTATAGACTCTACACCACTTACTTCCACACTTGTCAAATAATTCACATCAACTGGCATCCCGTTAACATAAATTTCTACAGGTACTTTTATGCCTTGGTTATAAGTTCTGGTGAGGTATAACATATGATCTATGTAAGTTAAACCGGCACTACTCAGGCAATCGGTTAGTAATCTACAGCCTTGTAGCTGCGTACCAGATACTTCTCTATCAGCCATCATGTTTAAACCTGTCAATGCGGAAAAATCATTATGAGTAACTTTTTTTACAGCCTGACTTTTAACCACAACTTCTTTCAGCATAAAAGCACTTTGGTGCTCAATACGGCTATACTTTAAATAAGTACTAAAAGCACTGTCAATGTTAAGAATGTCATCAGGAGCGTTGATATTGGCATATAATGAAGGATAAGATTCTCCATCAATCGTAATTCTGAGATCTTTAGAATTAAGGTTGTTCCTTGCATTAACCACTACTTCTGAAGAATCATTGAAAATTAAATTAGTGAATTTAAACTTTCCTTCTTTATCCGTATTACCTGTTGTATTGAAACGTTTATCAGGAATCTGAAATAAAATCCTTCCGTTTTCTAAGGGCATGCCGTTGCTTTTTCTAATCGTTCCAGATATGTTTATCCCTTGTTCTGGTATTAAAGCGGCGGATATTATTGGTTTTTTATCTGCCGCTAAATCTTTATAAGTAAATCTGCGGTAACCTTGTGTCAGTAATAAAACATCTAAATCTGCTTTTTTCTGTTCATCAGATTTAAAGAAATAATAATTCGGATTTTCAATATATCCTTCTAAATCAGAACTTAATAATAAATTGCTTTTAATAGTTGTTTCGTTATTTTCATCAACAGGAACTTGTGAATCATTTACCACAGCTACTGAGTAGCTTCCTGCCGCTGGGTTTAAACCGCTGGTAGTTTGAATGTCTATCTTAACCTTCTGTCTGCCAGTATAAGAGAGCTGATCTGGTTTTAAATTGATTTTTACATCATCTTTTCTTTGTGAAAAAATAAGCCTTTCATTTATAGGCATACCATCTGATTTTAGCAATGCAACTTGAATTACCCCAGTTGGAAATTGATCATGAGATAGCATTACAGAAAAATTAGGTTTACGTAATGCTGTTTGAGCCGCGTAATAAAGCACCCCGCCATTTTGAGCAACAATGTAAATTGATTGCTTGAGATTATTAGCTAAATAGCTTTGATTTGCGCTGATATTGATCTGTAAACTATCACCTACATTTTTTGTAGACAAGGCCAATCCATCTTCTTTAGCTTCCGGCAGTTTAAAAGTTTTTTTGGATTGATCTGCAAATATAATTTCAGCACTGTATTTTTTACCTGTTTGAGGGGTATACACAAAAGAACCCATCCCTAAGTGCTGAGAAGCTATAGCGACAACTTCTTTTCCGGCCTCATCTAATATCCGACCCTTTATTCCAATGCCTAAGCCATCGGATCTGATGGCTTTAAAAGCCACTCTGTTCACCAAGCCTGCTATCAGTTCTCCACCTTCTGGGAAAAACTGGATATCGTTTTCAAGAATTGCAGTTTTTAAAGGGAAAGTAGAATTCAGAATTTTCCGGTCTCCAACATCAATAGCGGTAGTTAAAGTTCCTTTACTGATACCTACCTGTGTAGAACCGCTAAAATTAATATTGATATTACCCTGGCTATCTGTTGTTTCCCTTCCTTTAGCTAAACGTTCTCCATCGGCATAAACTTCCCAGCTCACTTTTTTATCCGCCAGCGGTTTTCCAAGTTCATCTTTATAGGTGACTTTACTACTTACCTTTTGTGTTTTTTCAGAAATATTTCCGTTAAATGAAATCTGCGTAATCAGGCTTTTGTTGATGGCATCTCCAACGTAAATATTTTTTTTAAAAAAATAGGCCTCATTAAAGTTCATCATCCATCGGGTGTAAGCCCTAATATGGTAAGATCCTTCTTTGAAATTAGTGTAGTTAAGAACAATACTTCCGTTAGCCACGCTATTGCTAACAGGGAGTTTTAAGGTTTCGATCAATGAATCTTTACGATTAATGAGTTCTACATAAACAATTTTACTAATGGGGGAAGGTAAGTGTTGTTGAATGGTGAGGTACGCTTTAAACCAAATGGTGTCTCCAACTGCATAATATGGCTTGTCAAAATGCAGATAAACGCTTTCTGATGGGTAATTGTAACTTAAATCAGATTTTCTATCTGCTAGGGTTTTTAAAGGAACTGTATTGGTTTGAGCAAAAGCAGTTGTAAGGCCTATAATTTGTAAGAATAATAATAGAAGAAATATTTTTGGGTAATTCATCATTTTTGTATGGCAATAAATTTCAAAATTAAATTTTTAATTAGGAGACTGAATGTTAGTGCTAAATTTCAACATTTTTTTATTTAACAACTATTAATTTACCATAATTGATGCACCTCTTTTTTAATGTAAAAAGCATAAATGCTTTTTATGGCTTCTAATTCATCTTCCTTTAGATTAGCCATTGCTTCTACTTTTAAATTATTTTCTAGCTGACTTATTTTAGAGGCCCCTGGGATTACACAGCTAATTTCTTTTGAATTTAGAATCCATTTTAGCGCAATTAGTGGCAAATCAGTGTCTTTAAAAAGTTTTTTTAGTTCTTCCACTGCATTTAATCCTTTTTCAAAATCAACACCAGAAAAAGTTTCTCCTTTATCAAAAGCTTCTCCGCTTCTGTTGAAATTTCTGTGGTCGTCTTTTTCAAAAGTGCTATCCTTACTAAACTTCCCAGTAAGCAAACCGCTAGCTAAAGGTACACGGGCAATAAGTCCAACATTTTTTTGTTTGGCCAGTTCAAAAAGCAATTCATTTGGCCTTTGCCTGAACATATTATATATTAATTGAATGGTACACACATTATCGTACTCCATTGCTTTAATTCCCTCTTCCACTTTTTCTATGCTTACGCCGAGGTTTAGTATTTTCCCTTCTTCTTTTAGGCGGTCAAACAATTCAAATATCTCAGGTCGATAGTAAACTTCGGTAGGAGGGCAATGCAGTTGTACAAGATCTAAAGTTTCCAGCTTCATATTGCTGAGGCTATTTTCAACAAATGTTCTTAATGCTTTGGGGCTATAACTTTCGTTGATATGGGGATTTAATCTCCTTCCACATTTTGTGGCAACATATATTCTTTCTGAGCGTGAATTTACCAATCTTCCTACTGCTTTTTCACTTTCTCCATCTCCATAAACATCGGCAGTATCTATAAAATTTACCCCGTTATCAACTGCAGCATTTAATATTTCATATGCATTCTCATGATTGAATACTTCACCCCATTTTCCGCCTACCTGCCAAGTGCCCAATGCAATTTCTGATATTTTGAAATTCGTTTTTCCTAATGTTCTAAAGTTCATGGCTAAAATTTATTTTGATTTTACTGATTTTGAAAATTGAATATGCTATCCAATAAACGCTAAAGATTCCAATTGATTTCTTCTTTTCCTAATTTCTTTAAAATTGCATTGGTTTTGCTAAAGGGTTTCGACCCAAAAAAACCTGAATGCGCCGAGAAAGGAGAGGGGTGCGGAGATTTAATAATATGATGCTTATTTAAATCAATTAATTTTTCCTTTTCCTGTGCAAATTTTCCCCAAAGTATAAAAATTAAGTTTTCTCTTTGGTCTGACAGCGTTTTAATCACTTCATCCGTAAATATTTCCCAACCTTGGTTCTGGTGCGACCCTGCTTTTCCAGCATTTACGGTAAGAGAAGCATTTAACATCAATACGCCTTGTTTTGCCCAATGGCTTAAATCTCCATTTTCTGGAGTCTGGAAATTTGAAATATCAGTTGTTAACTCCTTGAAAATATTTTGTAGAGATGGTGGGAATTTAACTCCATTTTTTACAGAAAAAGAAAGCCCATGAGCCTGATTAAAGCCATGATAAGGATCTTGACCCAGAATCACCACTTTCACATCCTTAAAAGGAGTTAATTCAAAAGCATTGAATATATCATCACTTTGTGGGTAAATAATTTCTTTATTATTTTTTTGCGACACCAAAAATAGCTTGAGTTTTTTCATGTATTCTTTCTCAAACTCATCTTTTAAAACTGCTAGCCAAGAAGGTTCTAATTTAACCGACATATTTCTTCCCTTTTTAATTGATTAAAAGCGCAAATAAATGGATATTTGCAACCACTAAAATAATACAATAATTAAGCTACTATGCCAAATTTTATAAGAATCATTATTGCTGCTTTGTTTATAGGTGTGGCAATTGCCCTCATTGTTTTCTCTTTTTGGGGCTGGGGAATCCTGTTAATCGTTTTAGCAATATTGGTATTTGTTACTTTTATTTTTAATGAACGGATGTTGCTTGCACAATGGTACTTGAGAAAAGAAAATATGGATAAGGCCGAAAGCATGCTTTTAGGGATTAAGGATTACGAAAAGGAATTATATAAAGGGCAATGGGGCTATTATCAATTATTGATTGGATTGATAGAGTCTAGAAAATCTCCCATGAAATCTGAAAAATATTTTAAGAAAGCTTTAGCTCTTGGTTTAACAATGGACCACAATATAGCCTTAGCGAACTTAAGTTTGGCTGGTGTAGAAATGGGAAAGAGAAACAAACGCGAAGCGCAACGCCTTTTAAAAGAGGCCGAGAAAGTAGATAAAAACAAATTATTGGCCGATCAGATTAAAATGATGAAAGGCCAAATGAATATGCTGGATAGAACCCAGCAGGTTAGGGGCGGTAAAGGAAGTTATAGGCAATACTAGTTTTTTAAGCTGAAGGCTGAAGGCAGAAAGCTAAAAGCAAAGCTCAATGTATAAAAAAAGGAGTTGTTTTTTTAACAGCTCCTTTTTATTTTTCACTCAAATGGTCTTCGCCAGCATCATCCTGCAAACTTCTTCTGCTGATGATATCTTCATCATCTTCCCAAATCCTTTTAAAGAAAGTTTGTTCTGATTGAATTCTTTTTAACAAAGAATGTATAAAGGAAAGTTCAAACTCGCTTTTATCCAATTTAATGTGGTATTCCTGATCTGTGATCTCTAAAACTGAATTTCTCATAAATTCTTTTTAATGACTAAACGCGAAAAAATTTTCATCACACTAATCTTAACAATACAATAATGTGTATTTTACTAAATTAAAAAAGGCTGGTTAACAATATGTTAACCAGCCTTTAAGCTTTTATTAATTTTATTGATTTCTTTTATATTAAAGAAACCAAGCTAACACTTCCTCTTTACTGGGCATTGCAATCTCGAGTTTCATTTTCTTACGCATCCCACCTAAGTCATTAAATACTTTATTTGGATTGCCTGCTTTCAATTCTTCAGGAGTATTAAAACCCATTTTCCTGATTACTGGAACCCATTCAGCAGGAATGCCTAAAGCAATAAAATCGTCATCTGTGTAAACTTTTGCTTTCTTTTCTGCCCGCATTTGAGGGAAAAATAAGACTTCTTGAATACTTTGTTGATTGGTCATCATCATCACCAAACGGTCAATTCCAATTCCCAAACCTGAGGTTGGGGGCATCCCATATTCTAAAGCTCTGATAAAATCATCGTCCATGGCCATGGCTTCATCATCGCCTCTGGCAGCCAATTTTAGTTGGTCTTCAAAACGCTCTTTTTGGTCAATGGCGTCGTTTAATTCAGAATAAGAATTGGCAATTTCTTTTCCGTTTACAAAAAGTTCAAAACGTTCAACTAACCCTTCTTTACTACGGTGTTTTTTAGCCAACGGTGTCATCTCAATTGGGTAATCAGTAATATAGGTAGGCTGAATCAGCTTGTCTTCTACTTTCTCACTAAAAATCTCATCCACCAATTTCCCTTTTCCCATTGAAGGATTTACCGCGATTCCCATCTCTTTACAAACCGCTTTCAATCCCTCTTCATCCATTTCAGAAACATCTATACCGGTATATTTCAAAATAGAATCATACATAGATAATTTCTCGTACGGTCCGGCAAAATCAATTTCATGTTCTCCAACTTTAACCTTTGATTTTCCGTGAATGGCTACCGTTACCTTTTCTAAACATTCTTCCACCATCGCCATCATCCAGATATAATCTTTATAGGCCACGTAAATTTCCATGGAAGTAAATTCAGGATTATGGGTACGGTCCATGCCTTCGTTACGGAACATTTTACCAAATTCATAAACCCCATCAAAACCAGCTAC
>JBDSHZ010000094.1:0-40335 GCA_039918235.1 Pelobium sp. | reverse complement strand
TTAACCAAAGGAGCTGGGATAGCCCATAATTTTGGTTTTAAACCTAAATTTACTGCAATTTCTTTTACCAAATCATTAGTGGATAAACTTTCGTCATCTGCCAGTTGATAAACCCCACTTGAGATGTCTGCTCTTTTCAAAATCTCCTTAATCACAAAACATAGATTCTCCACACTCAAAAAAGAGCGTTTATTTTCAAATGAAGCTAAGGGGTAGGGGATGCCCTTTTTTACAAATTGATAGAGTAAGTTTAAATTTCCCTTATTGCCTGGACCATGGATCATGCAGGGACGTAAAATATAGTAGCTCTTCCCTTCTGGTAATAATTGAGATTTTATATATTCTTCGGCTAGGAGTTTTGATTTGCCGTAATGGGTTTGAGGGTTGGGAAGGGTATCCTCAGTTAGGATTCCGTGAACTGTGTCAGCTACTGCTTTTACCGAGCTGATGAAAATAAATTTTTTTGCGTCTGATTTTAGGAAAGCATCATAAAGCTGTTTGGTGAGTTCGAAATTAGCATCGTAATAATCTTGGGGTTGGGAAACTTTTTTAAGGTCGTGGGCTTTGCCTGATAGGTGGATGATGGCATCTACAGTATCTAAATTAATATTTTGATTTGGATTATATCTTAACGATAGTTTATTTATGTCAAAATCTTTGAGGTATTGGATTAGGTTTAGGCCGACGAAGCCGGAAGAGCCGGTTAGGATGAGTTTCATTTCCGAATAAACCCCCACCATTTAAATAAATATTTAGAATAAACAAATATTAGATTACTATATATATTGTTGTATTTAAGTGCTTTAATGATTTCTTGATTAATTTTTATTACACTCTTCATACCAGATGTACTTGCTCCACCTGCTCTCATTTTTACCCATATATCATCAATGTACCTAAACTTAATTTTCTTTTTTAGAAGAAATCTAGTTAATAATTCAAAATCACCAGCTATTTTTAGATCTGTTCTATATAAGCCATATTTATCAAATAATTCTCTTTTTGCGTAAAATGTGGGGTGTGCTGGTTGGAAACCAAATCTTAACATCCAAGTTCTGAAATATTTGGATGAGTAAGTTCGTTTTATTTTTTCTACGTTGTCTCTTTTTACAAAAGTAACATTTGAGTAAATTGCAGCTAATTCTTTGTCTCTTTTAAATTCCTCTACTATTCTATTAATTACAAAGTTATCAGCAAAAAAATCATCAGAATTTAAAATCCCAATGACATCTCCAGAAGCTAATTTTATACCTTTATTTATTGCATCATAAATTCCTTGATCAGGTTCGGATATTATAGTATGAATACTAGTTTCAAATTTTTTAATTTCCTGTAAAGTATCATCTGACGAGTTCCCGTCGATTACAATATGTTCAATATTTGAATAATGTTGATTTATAACTGAATTTATTGAATAGGCAATAGTTTTTTCATTGTTAAAAACGACAGTAATAACAGATACTTTAATCATACTAAATAATAACTAATTCATAGCATTTTAAAGTTTCGATAGCCGTTTTATGCCAAGAAAATTTAGATCTATTTTCTAATCCTTTTTTAATCAAGTCAATTGAAAGTTCTTTATTAGATAAAATGTCTTTCATCACATCAGCCATTTCTTTTATATTGTAAGGATCAAAATATGTTGCCGCTAAATTGCCTACTTCGGGGAGTGAAGCGGCTGTACTGGATGCGACAGGCACACCAGCCGCTTGTGCATCAAGAAGAGGAATTCCAAAACCTTCATAAAAAGATGGAAAGACAAATAATTTAGAGCCTACCAAAAGTGGTAATATATGTTCATCTGGAACAAATCCGGTAAAAGAGACTTTATTTAAAAGGTCTAATTTCAAAATTAAATCGTTTAATTCTTTATTGTTATGTTGAAATCCAACGAGTACTAGTTTAATATCCTTGATTTTTTTTGATACAATATCAAAAGCTTCTATTAATCCTAGTATATTTTTGTGAGAACTGGTGCTTCCAAAAGCTATTATGTAGTCAGAATTTATGTTGTATAAATTCTCTAAATCTATTTTTACATTGGATTTAATATTATCACTTGAACCGGATAAGTGAGTAACTGTTACTTTATCCTTTCTAACTTTTAGCTCTTTACATATCTCTTCTTTAGAAAAGTTTGAAATCGTTATGATGTGTTTAGCAAAAATAGACATCAGTTTAACCATTGCGCCTAATAAAATCCTTTTGGACTTACTCATACTTTCACCATGTCGCTTATAATTCATGTCAAGTATAGAAATAATATGAACTGATGGACAAAAAACAGGCCCTACATAACCAGGAGAATGAACGAGATCAAACTTTTTGAAAAATAATATAAAAGGAAAAATAAGTTGTTCCCAAAAATACCTGACATAAACATATTTATTTTTAAAAGGAATAAGTTTAGTAGTATAATTATCCGCTAATACTAAAGGTAGATCAGTACAATCTTTATTAATGTATATGGTGTAGTTGTTCGATTTATCTAATTTCACTAATTCATTTACCAAATTTATACCGTAGGTAATTGAACCGCCAGATAATCTTCGATTCATGTATAAAAGATTGATAGCAATGTTAAGTGGTTTTTTCATTTAGAGCTTTCAGTGTTAAAGTTTATATTTACTATTTAGTTCACAATCTATTAATAACTCTATTAATTTTTTTGATTTTATTTTTGCTTCCCATTTTAAAATTTCATTTGCTTTTTTTGGATTTGCTAATCCTTTATCAATATCCGTTGGTCTCAATAGATTATCATTTAATACAACATGCTCTGTCCAATTAAGATCTAGACTTTTAAAAGCATGTATTATAAATTCTTTTAAGCTGATAGATTCACCGGTAGCTATCACAAAATCTTCTGGCACTTCTTGTTGTAACATTAGCCACATTGCCTCAACATATTCTGGTGCCCATCCCCAATCTCTAAATACATTAATGTTGCCTAATAATAATTTTTCGCTACTTCCCCTATATATTCTGCAAGCCGCAGATATAATTTTTTTGGTAACAAATCTTTCCTTTCTAAATGGGGACTCATGATTAAATAATATACCTGTACACGCATATATTTTATAAGCTTCCCTGTAATTTGCCACTTCCCAAAAAGCAGTTGCTTTTGCAACACCATAAGGACTTCTAGGTCTAAAAGGGGTTTCTTCATTTACTGCCACATTCGTATTACCAAAACACTCACTTGAACCAGCATTGTATAATTTAATAGGAAGTTTAGAAAACCTGATAGCTTCCAACAAATTCAAAGTACCAAAACTAATGCTTTCTAATGTTTCAACGGGTTGTTCAAATGACAACGCAACGGAACTTTGACCAGCTAGGTTATAAATCTCATCGGGTTCAATTTTCATAATGACTTGAAGCACACTTCTAAAATCATTTACAGAAATTGATACAAAATCAATTTTATTTGATATTTCAAGGATATTTAAATTCTCAAAATTGTTGCTTTGAGCATCTCTAGAACCACCATATACCTGATAATTCTTTTCCAAAAGCAACTTTGCTAGATATGCACCATCTTGACCGGAAACTCCACAGATTAGTGCTTTTTTTATTTTTTTATCCATTATTATTAAATGAAAGAGAATAAACTACAACATTAAGTTCACTTTAAAAAAAATGTACTAGACATTTGTGAAATTTTTCATTTATGGATAATTTAATGTAGAAAAATATACATTAAACTCCATGTTGAACCTAATGAAAGTTTTGGGATTTTTTAAGGTGTTTTATAGAAATAAATTTTTTATAGATAAATGTTATAACCATCATTTCATCAAATATGAAATAGTTTCTTGATATCTTATATTAGCAGTAGGAAGAATTTATATTCTTAAACAGGGAAACATATTGGATTTGTGAATACTCAATCTATATTTTATCAGACAAGTTCAAATCGTCTGTCGTTTTTTCTCTATTTGTTATATAGATCATATTCCCGATTATAAAAAGGATCAAAGCGTTATTTAATGACATCGCTGTGAACATCAAAAGATTAAATAAAACGTAAGCAAATAGTATTGTTGGTATTTTCAGACTCCGCCAGATAGAAATGAATATCAAGAAAGGAATCAATAGACCAAATATTCCTAATTCAAAGATGCCCATCCCAAATCCACTTAAAATTCGTGTATAACTTTCTATTCTATAGTTAAAAAAGAATTTTGCATTATTAGGATCCTGGCTTTGCAACCATACATAATCTTTGAAAGTATTAAACCCATTGGGTATTCCGTAATTATGAAACAGGCTGCCAATGGAAAAGTATATGGCATTGAATCTTTCGCTTATACTCTGGTCAAGAAGTATGAGTTCGGGTTTTGATATTACCATATTTACTAATGTATAAACTCTGCTTCCGGAAAATAGTGGAGTAATTAATGTTATGGCTAAAACTAAAGCTAAAAAAAAGCCCATAACCATTAGAATCCTTTTTATGGGTAAGTTCATGAATACTAAAAAAAAATAGACGCCAGCTGCAACTAAAAGCACTAGAATAGCTGTACTGGAGACTGATAGGGCCACTAATTGGATCAACAAGATTAGCAATAATCGATAATCTTTCTTTTCTGAGAAATTTAAAAAATATACAACTATAAAAAGTATGATTACTGATCCATAATAGGTAGGTTCGGGAGCAAGGCTCACCACTCCCCTGCCACTAGATACACCCCCTTCTGAACTTCTAGAAAGAAGAAAACTCAAAAAACTACTATAAAATAATTTTTGAACCAGCCCAACAAAGCCCCATATATATATAACCTTTTTAAAAAAATCGTAAGATAAGCCATTAAAAAATTTCAATGTAAAAAACACTGCTAGTGGTACAATGAATACAGAAACGTAGTTAGAAAAACTTAGGATAGCGCCAAAATCCAATTTCGATAATAGTAACATGATAAATGCTACCAAAAAAAGGAAGAAGCCAAGCAGATAATAGCTTGGAAATTTCTTTCTTAGGCTTATCAATAAAATGGGAATAGACAACAGCAGTGCATTCGGTTGGGTGTCTGTAGGTAGTCGAAGTAAATTTAGAAATGGAAAAAAACATAAAATAAGTAATAGCCAGTATTTGATGGATTTTGTTTTTACTGAATAATTCAATATTTTAAAGATCATTATAATTGCTGTAGTATTAAATAAATATGGATAATGAAGGTGTTGTTCTTCTGATAAATAATGGACAAGAGTTAAAAAAGATTAACCAGTACACCACACACATTTATTTTTTGGATATTATTAAAGGTTTGGAATAATTTTTTTTAACCTATTCATTCCAATTCTTTTTAAAATTACGGAAAACAATCATGATATACTCGTTACGCATGGTATTGAATATATTTATGTAAAGTGATACAATGAAATAATAAGAATGGCATCAACTTACTGTATTTCAATTTAATTAGTATTTGATATTGAGTTCAAGAAAAAAAACTAAAAATTTAACTTAAAAAACAGCCTAATTGTATCTATGAAAGGAAAGATTTTCTTAATAGAGCTTATTAATTTTCTCTTTGCTAATAATCTATCATAGTATAGTTTAATGTATGCGACATTACCTTCAAACTTTAGTGCAATATCCCTGAATTCTAAGTAAGTTTTTACATTATTTGATTCAGAAAAACCTTGAGCCTCTACGGTACTGATTACATAATTTAAATATTTAATAGTTTTACCGATTTTATAATATTCATAAAATAGATCATAGTCCGCTGCAAAAGTGTAACTCTCGTCAAACAATCGTAAAGTTAATAATTCCGTTTTAACAAAAACACTTTGGTGCTGAATAGTCATACCCATCCATAAATTTTTGATTGGGGCCGGATTTTTGAAAATTTTCTTTCCTTTATAACTGACCTGATGTCTTCCATAAATAATATCGACATCCTTAATACTTTCATCTGTGAATACTGCGGTAATGGTGCTGTGGTTATAGAACGTATCACCGCAATTCATAAAATTAACCCAATCACCTTTGCAAAAGTTAATCCCTTTATTCATCGCATTATAAATTCCTTTGTCTGGCTCTGATAACAAATAGTCAATGCGATCTTTATACTTGTTTATTATTTGAATGGTCCCATCGGTTGAGCCACCGTCTATAACTATATATTGAATTGCCGGATAGTTTTGATTTATGATACTAAGTATTGTCTCTTCGATATACTCAGCACCATTATACACTACTGTAATAATACTTATAATAGGATTTTCTTTCAATATCAATTGATGTTATTTAATATATGATTTATTTTTATCTTAATAAACAAGAAGTAATTAGATAATAGGTGATTTTTATAGAAGTAGAGATTGTTCTACTATTTATAGTTGGCAATTGGTTAAAAGGACTTTTAATTTATCTTGAAATTTAAGGTAATTATTTTCCGCAATATACTTTGCGCATCCATTGTTAACTTTAAAAAAATTCAGATATTCTGCTGTTGCCATATTCAAAATTTCATCATAAACTTCTTGAACATTCCCTTCTTGAACACTTTTCCCTAGTTTATATTTTTCTACGATTGATCCCATAAAAGATTCAGAAGTGACAAGAACAGGCTTATTAAATAGCGCAGCTTTCCCTATTAAATTACTACTGAATGAGAAATTAATGTAAGAAGCATACACAATGGTAGAGATTGAAATCAATCCATTAAATACGCCTTCATTAGGAATCCTATTTAGAAAAAAAAATGCATTTGAAAGATTAGTACCATCAATTAATGAAAGTTCAGCTTTTGTAAATGAGGATGTAGAGATTGCACCAGCAAAAACAAAAAAGAATTCATCAGTAGAGAATTTTTTAGCCGCTTTTAATAGCGTAATGATTCCTTTTCTCTTTTCTAAAGAACCTACTAAAGATATAATATGTCTGCCTTTAGCCTGTTTTAATATGTCTTTTACAATAGTTGCAGAGCGGTCTGGGACTGCATCATCCACAACATCAGGAAATATAATTATTGGTTTTTTAATTATTTGGAATAATTTTTCAGCGCATGGTTCCACAAATATCCCAATAGTTTTACAATTTTTAGATTGTAAAATATGATTGGGATTTAGTAAGAATTTCCTTAAAAAACCGTATTTCCATTTTTCAATGGTATGCTGAGGCTTCATATATAAGCCTGACCATGGGTAAGGAAAATAATAATCTATTTCGTGTTTTGAAGTATATGGGCCTAAATAAGGATCAATAGTTGAAAAGAATACCAGGTCAGGAGAAATATCAGTTAATTGAATAGTTTCATCAACAGCTTTTTTCAACCAATTCCAGGTATGCTTAATATGTTTTCTAAATGCTAAAATACTACCACCTTGAAAATCTATTAATTTATCATTGATTGTTCTTACTTCTAACTTACTGAGACTTTCTTTGAAATTATCATCTAAAATTTGTTCATTGGTAGCTGGGGAAATAATAGTTACCTGATGTTGAAGCTCAATAAATGCCTTAGCGAATAATCTGAGATAACTTAAATGATGACCAGAAATAGTGGTATCTATCAGAAATATCCGCATATTGCTTAAAATCTATTCATCACCTCTATCACTCTTACTACATCACCTTCCGAATGACAGAATGATATGGGTAAGCTTAAAGTTGTTTGATGAATTTCATTAGCAATAGGTGTATCCTGATCATCAATAATTCCCTTCATCGCTTTTTGCTTGTTAGGAGCTACTGGATAATGAATTTCAGTTTTAATTTCATTGAGCAGTAGGTATTCTTTTAACTCATCTCTTTTGGGGTGGCGTATATTATAAATGTGAAAAACATCATAAAAGTCTTGATGTACAAGAGGCTTAATAAAGTCTGATTTCAGATTCTCCTGATAAATTGCTGCCAGCTTTCTCTTGTGTGTAGTAATTTCGTATAAGCGTTTCAATTTCACAGATAGAAAAGTTGCCTGAATTTCGTCTAAACGGGAATTGTATCCCACAAGCTCATTATAATATTTTGTTTTAGACCCGTAATTACGCAGGGTTGAAACGATATCAGCTAAAGTTTTGTTGTTTGTAGTAATGGCACCTGCATCGCCTAAGGCACCCAGATTCTTCGTAGGATAAAAACTGTGCGCACCAAAATCACCAAAATTACCAGCAACTGTCTCCTTAAATTTAGCTCCATGAGCTTGCGCACAATCCTCAATCACCTTTAGGTTATATTTTGTGCTAATTTTAAGTATTTGCTCCATATCACAAACCTTACCATATAAATGAACAACCATGATCGCTTTGGTGTTTTTGGTAATTTTTTCTTCGATCTTGTTTGCATCGATATTATAAGTATCCAAATCGGGTTCCACTAAAACAGGTTTCAATCCATTTTGGGCGATGGCTAAAATTGTGGCAATGTAGGTGTTTGAAGGAACAATCACCTCAGAGCCATGAGGAAAATTAAACGCCCTCAAAGATAGCACTAAAGCATCGAGTCCATTGGCTACTCCAACACCATAGGAGGCTCCACAAAACGCAGCATAATTATTTTCAAATTGAGCCACTTGTTTCCCCAAAACATACCAGCCACTTTGCAGCATATTCTTAAAAGCTTCCTCGTAATCTTGGAAAAAGGACTCATTTAATTTTCCTAAATTTTCATATTCAATCATCATAGTGCATAAGGTTCTGTGATGTAATCTTCAGGAGCATAATTTTCGGAAGCTAAAACCATTAATATTCCATCTTTAGTGAAGGAATGCATTTGATGCCAGTCCTCTGGGTCAATGATTAAACATTTATCGGGACGATCTAAATTAAAATTACTTTTAGTCTTCCCATTATTATTCTCAATAACACACGAACCTTGTATGCATATCGCCGCCTGAATAGTTTTAATATGGCGATGACCTCCCCTAACGGAATCATCAACACCATAAATGTAAAATATCCTCTTTATGTCAAAAGGCAAAACTTTTTCAATTACTGTAAGATTGCCTCTGGCATCTGTAAAAGTTTTAAGATCAATTATATGTGCCATTTATTTAATTTTTATGTAGTTACTCATCATATAGTTACTATTGAGTTTCTTTGCCAACATTTTTCTAATATAGTTTTTAAGTCTAGCATGTAAAAAAAATAAGTAATTCATTGTTGAGTTTTTACTTCTAAAATAAGCCAAAACCTCTAAATCTTCTAACAATAATTCAGCTATGATAGTTTCTAACTTTTTTATGTATGGTTGATAAATCAATTGGAAATTGTTAGGAGAAATTCCATAACTCTCGGAAGTAATTAATGAGATACGATATTTATATAACTTAAGGGCATGAAAATGGTAAAATATTAAATCAAATTTATTTTGACTACTCAATTCAATTCCCTTTAAAATGCCATCTTCTAGCATAAAATCATACTGTTCAATATTCCAAGGAGCTACACCTCCTCCCAAATGCTTCAAAGAATGCACACCTTCAAATCTTGTCAACCAGTCATCCAGGTATTTTTGATCCCCAAATTTCCCGTCTTCATGTCTTGCATAGCACCATTCAATACAACGCTCACGCCACCAGTTTAATACTATTTTGCCTTTCTCATCATTTTTAAAAACCATAAATTGAACACAGTATTTACCACTTTCTATAGAGAGATTATAGGAAGGCGAATATCTATGCTCCGTAATTAAAACCGATGCTTCCTGCATTTCATCTACTAGTACCTGTGGATCATTGTAAAAACAAATGTCAGCGTCCACATAGATGCAGCTATCTAGTTGAAATTTATCAATACTATATAATATAATTGACGGTGTACACGTCCAGCAATATTCACCTTTGGTACGTGTCGGTTTAATTCTGAGTAGTTCAGGATCCTCAAAATCTTCCAATTTGACGACAGTTAGATTTGGGAGATTTGTCTTTCTGAAATAATCATAGCATTTGGTGTCAAATGCATAAATATAAAGATGGAAAGCATCACACTTTTTGGTTAAAGATTGATGTAATGCCAATCCATAGTGTATGTAGTTAGCGTCAAATAGAGTGCAAAAATTAAGCATAGAATTTGCTTTATATTAAATTATAAGTGGGTTTAGTTCATATATACAAGTGAATCTTATTTTTGCCAATATTCCTTATAGTATCATGAAATTTTAGGATTTCATCGGCTAAGAACACTTTCTACAATTAACAGCATGACTTTGTTCTATCTTATGCATCGCCTAATTTCTTTAAAGGGGGATTAAGTTTATAAAAATATGTAATTCAAATTCTTGATAATGGTTTTCAAAGGCATGTAAAAACCAATTTTTTGGATTGATATTTTTATAAAAAAGTTGGTAAATTTTATTAGGGTTTTTTAACCTCAATAAACAGGGAATCAGGTTTCCTAGTTACGCCTTGTGTGGCATCCAGCTGATAATCATTCCAATCCGCCAAATAACTATTGCAAGCATCAGTAATTTTAATATCAGTAAATCCTATTTTTGTCAATAGATGAGATAGGGAATACCTGTCATACATCCATTGATGGATTTCTCCACCCAATCTAAATCTTCCAATAGTGTTATAATCAGATTCTGATTTGCTAATAAGCCATCTAAGGCTAATTATTGTTCTTATTGTTCTTATTGTTGTTCTTATAGATTTTTTAATTTGAGGAGTAAGTTTATCCTTATTCTGAAGATTCTTAAGATAGTTTTCACGAATTGACTTTCCTTCATAGCCTATTCTTTCGTAAACAAAATCTTCGTTGATGATCTTATCCTGAAATAGATACTGAGCCATTTGCCCACCTGGGGTATTTCTTACCGTTTGATCATACATTTCAAGCAACATCCAATTATAATTGGCTCGTACAACATCATCATCTGGATTTTGGATTCCTTTGTCTAACCAGAGTATATAATTTCTAGCAATACGCTCCAAGTCTGGTATCGCTATGCGTAAAATCCCACCAGAATTTAATACTCGAAAGCATTCCTGCAATAGTTTTAAGCCATCATTTTTTGAAAAATGTTCTAAGACGTGTGAATGATATACAAAGTCAAATGATCGGTCATCAAAAGGGACTCCCTGTAATAGATTATGTTCTATCACATATTTGTCATTTGAAGCGAAGTCAAGATTAGTCCAGATATCCTTTTTGGAATAGAAATTACCACACCCAATATTTAAATATTTCATTTTCTTAATATTAATCCGCTCCATTTGGCGGAAACTTTGTTGTTTATAACCATAGGCGGTGTATATCCGCTGTCAAAATTAGCAATTTTTTGATATTTCCGAATTGCATGATCAAATTTAGCTATTGAAAAAAACCATGCTGGATAACTAGCTTTATAAATGGAATCGGGAACAGTTTGAATGGTTAGTAAGTCTGATGCAACATCTATGAAGGCGGTTCTGTCTATAATTATATAGGAAATGTTTAATTCTATAAGCCTCTCTAACCACTCATATGGATCTTGCAAATATTGCAAAACACTTCCTAGTAAAATAACATTTGGCTTATTAGTTCTCAGACATTCTTCTATATCGTAATAAAACTTCAATTCTTCTGTCTCAAAGTTTTCTTTACCACATTTTACAAAGTTTTCCTGTTCTACAATACACCAGGTAAGTTTTTTATTCAAATTCAAAAAGTCTCTATTCTGATAAAATGAACTGCCGAGACTTCCTCCAAAATCTAACACACATAATTCACCATTATTCTCCATGGCTGCTTTTTGCAGGCCAGCAACTAAACCCCAATTATAATGAATTTCATCAAATAAAACGCTATCTCTTTCATATACGGCCTCACCAGATTTTATTTTCAACATAGAGTTTTTACATTCTTCTAAAATCAGATCAGTATCATAACCGGTACATTCTGCTTCAGCATCATCCCATGTCTTAAAATCACCAGACCAAGTTATTCCGGTTCTATCAAATTTCCTAAAATTTTGTATGGTAGCGTATAGTATTGGAGGAACAATAGCTTTGATGATATTTTTAATCTTTGCCATTCTTTATGAGATATTCTTTTTTAAGATTTTTAAGTGTTGCACAATAAGTTAATTCCAGTTGCATATTCTAATTTATTAGAATATGCAAGAAAAATTTTAGCTAAATTCTGTTGTTGTCATTTCTGAAAGAATGAGGCGAATATAAATTAATAACCTCATTGTGCCTCTTTTTATTTTAAAATCCAATATTATTTTTACTAAAACTGTTACTTGAATTGGCTATGTTTAGTGAAGTTAATCACTTATTTATCATTTTATAATTCATTGGAGGACGTAATTTGTAAAACCATACAAATGATATAAGAATTCTAATTAAATCTAAGGAGTTGTTTTAACTTTTCACGAAACACAGGATAGCTGTTTTCCTCATTATAACTATTACATCTATTACTAGATTGATAATTAAAAACATAGTCTACTGATTGCATATTGAGAAGTTTATTATAAATATCTTCAACATCTGTTGAATTTACAATTTCACCTAATTTGTATTTTTCAACCAAATCCGCCATATATGTCCCTGAGGTGGTTAATAATGGCTTGTAATATAATGCAGCCTTTCCTATCAAATTACTACTAAACTGGAAATCTATATATGCTGCGTATATGATATTAGAAATTGAGATAAGTGCGTTAAATTTTGGTTCGTCATCAATTCTTTCAAAATAAAAGTAGGCATTAGAGAGCTTACTATTATCTATTAAAAAAAGTTCGCTTTCTGAAAATGAGGATTTAGATAATTGACCAGCGAAAACAAAGAAAAATTTATCTTTTGGAAGCCTTTCAGCTGCCATTAATAAATTAATGATTCCTTTACGTTTATCTAATGAGCCAACTAATGAAACTATAGTTCTTCCATTGGCTTTATCCACAATTTTATTTATAATATGAAATTTTAGATCTGGTGCTACATTGTCTACAATATCTGGGAATGTAATTACTGGCTTTTTAATTACATTATATAGATTCTCAGCTAATGGCTTTACAAATATTCCTATCGTATTACATCTGCGTGATCTTAACAAATGATTTGGATTTAATAATGACTTTCTTAAAAAACTATATTGCCATTTTATTACAATATTTTGTGGCTTCATGTATAAACCAGACCATCGATATGGAAAGATAATATCAATCTCGTATTTTGAAGTGTAAGGACCAATAAAAGGATCTATTGTAGAAAAAAAAACCAGGTCTGGCTGCACATCAGTTATCTGAATAGTTTTATCTACAATTTTTTTAAACCAAATCCAAATATATCTGATATGTTTTCTAAATTCTAAAATGCCTGAACCTTGAAAATCCGGCAATTTTTCCACAATCGTATGAACCTTTAGCTTAATATCACCTCCTTCCAAATTATCCTGAACAATTTCATCATAAGTAGCTGGTGAAATTACTATTACCTCGTGTTTCAATTCATTAAATGCTTTAACGAACAATCGGAGATAAGTTAAATGATGACCTGATGTAGTAGAATCTATTAGAAATATTCTCATATTGCTTAAAATCTAATCATAACTTCCATTACTCTCTCAATATCTTCATTTGAATGATAATAGAATATATGCAAACTCAACTTAGTGTAATGAATTGCCTCAGATATATGGGTATATAAGATTTTGTCGACATCTATATTATAAGTCTTTAAATAATGCTCTGCCAAAACGCTTTATTGGAAACAAATAGAAGGGCCTAACCCTTCTAAAATTCAACATTTAATTTCTTTGACGAAATTTTAAGCTTAAATTTTAATAATTAAATATTTTTAATCAGTTTGTAAGCAGGTCGCAATAAATTTTTGAATTTCTGCATTAATGTTATATTAGAAGTTGATGTCTGCAAATTTTTAAAAAATAATTTGAAGGCTTCACGGGCATCTTTATTTACTTTAATTTCAGCATAGATATTATCAACACGTTTAGTGGTAATTACCGTGTTGTAGATTTCTGTGGCGCTACAATGCGTTCCGGAATTGTCTAATCCAATATTTTGTACTTGAGACCTTCCAGGATAAAGGGTCAACATATCTTTTAGGAACGCGGATGCATACCACCTCACGGCCCATGATTGATTGAGCCCATTGCTTTGGTCTAATAGCATTTGATAATAGGAGTAAGTTCCATCAAAATCAAACTCATTTTGTAGGTTCATTTTTTTTAGCCTTGCTATCAATTTTAAACCATCAGGCTCAAATATATCCCATGCTCTTTTCCAAGTGGCCCATCCCCAACAATCTGCTCCTTTTAAAAAAAACACTTCGGGTACTTGGGTTGTAACAGGATAGATATAGCCATGAATACTGGCTACCCGATCATTATGTTCGTATTGAGCTAAAGACCTGTTCATAAAATCCAGAAAGTAGGGGCCCACAATTAAATCATCCTCCAGAACGATTATTTTTCCATATTTATTAACTATGGATGTAACTCCCTTTATGATTGATGTGCTGAGCCCTAAATTATTTTCCTGCTCTATAATGGTAATTTTCTTAAATCCTTTTATTTTACTGATGTAGTCCCGTACGGCTTTGACAGCAGGCTCTTGCTGGATGTTCTTTGCCGCATCTGAATATATGATTAAGTCTGATACTGCAGATTCCTCATTTTTTAGCAGTGCGTTAATGGTCTCTTCAGTATGATCTGCCCTATTAAATACAAACAATGCAATTGGTGCATATATCATCTTCTTAGTAATCATCTTATTTCTTTTCTCATTTAATTCTAGGGGTTTACAGTATGTTATGCACAAAGAATTTAATTAGAGCAACATTTTTAAATGTCACAATAAAAAAAAGATGTATTAATTGTCTTAGCAAATAATTTGTAATTTCTTTTAGACAAAAAATCATGAACTGCGCTCACACCATCATTTTGAAAATCAATTCGCAATTCTTCAACTAATATTATTTTTGGTCTGAACAATTCCCAATCATTAGACTCTAGAACTTGTAAATCTAAGCCTTCAACATCTATAGACATAAAGTCTATGGTAACGTTTAGAGGAAGAAATTCTTTTAAAATAGTAGACAAACGTTGCGTCTTCATCTTAATTTTATCTATTACTCTATAATGATTAAGTCCATCTTTAAGATTGGCTTCAGCCTCAACAAAGGTATTAAGGGCTGGGTCATTAAACATATAATATACTAACTCTTCATCTTCATAATTAGATATTGGAGTTTCAATATTTATATCATTGGGTCGTAATTTATCAAAAAGTGCTTTGGTTCCAGGTAATGCGTCTATATTAATTCCACACCATCCCATTTTATAAAATTTATAAGTATTTGAGTACCAATAGGGATGGTGAGCACCTATGTCTACAAAAAATCCAGGAGCTCTTTTTCCAAAGAATCTATTAATTACTAAATCTTCGCCTTCTTGAGAATAAGATTCATTCAATCCTATTGTCTCTTTCTCAATACTTTTTGCTGATATATATCTGACTAATGCCTTCGGTAAAAGTTTGACCAGATTTTGAAGTATTTTCTCCTTTGTAGTGTTCATAAATATTAAAATCCACCGCCAATTGATAGACGGGGTTGATTATCTATTGGCTGAAAATTAAACTTTCTTGAAAAGAAATAACTAGTTGTCCAAGTGTAATTATTAATAGGACCAAATCCATGCATATCAACCTGAATAAGATCAGCATTTCTTAAAAAACCACAAACTTCTGGATCTCTATCAGAGTTATCATATATGATCAATCCACCTTCTTCAAGAACTTCTAATGCTACTTTTGCACATTCATCTCTTCTAATTCCATCTATAATTATGATGTCGAATTTTTTTCCTAATGTAAGGGGTATACTGGCATAATTATCTGCATTGGAAAGAATAATCTCATGATTAGGTCTTTTATTATGACTTACCTTATTGTACCAATCCTCATTGTCTTCAATCGAGGTTATTGTTTTTGATATTTTAGAAAAAAATAAGGACGAGTTGCCACTACCCCATTCCAAGATATTTTTCTCAGTTAAATTCAATTGAGAAATATATTCTATGGCTGGGTAAGTGAACCAAGGAATTGGCTCATCGTTTGAATTTACACAACTTTTTGACTTTAAACTTTTAAAATGACCATGATTTTCTTCCAAAATGTTTAAAGCCCCAGAACTTAACTGATAGGCGTTTGGATTTAAAAATACCTTTACTGATTTGATGAATCTTCTTATCATTAATTTATGTATGAATGATTAACTAAAATATCTCCTTGTTCACTAGGGATGAGTTTCCCTGTTTTGAAAAAATCTCCTTGTTCAATCATGATTGATGTTGCATCTTCTATCCAATCAAGGATCGCAAAACTGTCTTTTGCAAATAATGTAAATTGATAAAATCCTGAATTTAAAGGAAGATTTTTAATTGAAATGTTCACAGTTATAAGATTATCTTTTATTTTATTGACGGCGAGTTGATTGGTTATCTCGTTACTTAACAATGTGATACGGGTGGCTTTGTTATTGTCTATCCCAATTGCAACAATTAAGTCGTTCAAATTTATGTTTTCGAGCATTTCAAGTGTTAAAATCAAGTTATAATCTTCTCCCGATCTTAATTGATTTATCAAAGATCCTTTAGCATCTGTGAATTCAATTTTTTTAAACTGTACTTTTCCATTTCCTTTACGGTCTGTTCTGTGGGATAAGCCAATTCCTGCATTTAAGCTTTTTTTGTTAAATAAATATTGATCAATTACGCTTTTGGTAAGTCCAGTTTTTACAATTTGCCCATTTTCAAGCAAAATTGAACTTTTACAAAGATTTTCTATAGCTGCAAGATTATGGCTCACAAAAAGTATGGTCCGCCCATCTGAACTACTAATGTCGTTCATTTTCCCTAAACACTTTTTCTGAAATTCTGCATCTCCTACAGCAAGTACTTCATCAACTATTAATATCTCAGACTCTAGATGAGCCGCCACCGCAAAAGCCAAGCGAACATACATCCCAGAGGAATATCTTTTTACTGGGGTATCAATATATCTTTCTACTCCTGAGAAGTCAACAATCTCCTCAAATTTTCTTAAGATTTCTTTTTTACGCATCCCGAGGATGGCTCCGTTAAGAAATATATTCTCACGCCCTGTTAATTCAGGATGAAAGCCTGTACCCACCTCTAATAAACTCGCAATTCTCCCTTTTACTTTAATGGAACCTGTTGTTGGTCCTGATACCTGAGAGAGCAGTTTTAATAGGGTACTTTTTCCGGCACCATTTTTACCAATGATTCCAACCGTATCGCCTTGATTTATTGAGAAGTTAATATCCTTCAAACTCCACACAATGTCGCTTGTTCCTTTTATTGAACGATCATTACTTTCCCCAATCATTAGAAAAGGATCTTCTTTTCCACGGGTAAGTGCCCACCAACGGTTTAAATCTTGTGCAATGGTCCCCGTACTAAATTGTCCTAATTGATAGGCCTTAGAAAGATTTTCGACTTTAATTACTTCACTCATTAAATTGTATCTACAAAATTCTTTTCTACTTTATTAAATATCAATGTCCCTACTAACGCAATACTAACTGAAACTATAAGGGTATAGAGCAAGTCTGTCCATTGAAAACTACCTTTACCAACTAAACCCAAACGCATCCCTTCAATAATAGTGGTCATCGGATTTAAGGAAATAATGGTTTTCATATTTCCTGTCAAACTGGATAGCGGATAAATTACGGTTGTGCCATACATGAGCAATTGAATGCCAAAATTTATCAAAAGTGCCAGATCTCGGTATTTGGTGGTTAAAGCGGAAACAATCATTCCTAATCCTAAGCCTAATAATGCCATTAATACAACTAATATGGGGATTAATAGAATATAAAGAGTAACATTAAAGTGTGCGCCAGTGAGGTAGAAATAGAGCATAGCTACAGCAATTAATAATAACTGTATGCCAAAACGAACAAGATTAGAGACCACGATACTTAGCGGCATGATTAAGCGGGGAAAGTAAACCTTCCCAAATATGCTGCTGTTTTCTTTAAATACTGTTGAAGTTTTAGTGACACAATCGGAAAAATAAGACCAAGCTGCAATTCCAATTAAATAAAATAGTGGCTGAGGCAATCCATCGGTGGAAATACCCGCCAATTCTCCAAATACAAATAAGTACATGCCCATGGTAAAAAGAGGCTGAATCAAAAACCAAATTGGACCCAGAATGGTCTGCTTATAAAAAGACACAAAGTCCCTTCGCACAAATAGTAAAAGTAAATCTCGGTATCGCCAAACCTGTTTTAAATTAAGTTTGAACAATGAATTTTTAGGCTCTATGACTAAATCCCAGTCAGAAGGTTCCTGGTTTTTTGTATTACTATTTTCGATCATTAATTTTTCTTAGGAATAAGAATGCTATAGCCAATTAACAGTATGGATAAAATAAAGGAGTATAAGATGTATTTAATCACCTTTGTAAATAATACAGGTTCTACCTGAGGAGAGGGTAAACTAATCGGTTCCATTACCGTGAATAATGGAGTCTCTTTCTTCAAATTTATTTTAGCCTCTTCTAGTTGTACCGCGAACTGGTTATAAATATTATAGGCAATGCCCAATTCGTTAGCTAGCATTTCTTGCCGGCTTTGAGAGGATTGTAAAAACAAACCGTAACTATTATCTTTCACCCCAGCCAAGCGCTGTTGTTTGGAGGTATAATCAGCTTTCGTTTCTTGGTAACGCTTTTCCAAGAAGGCGATGTTGGTTCGCTGTTTAATGGTATTGTATGCGGTAACATAATCAATCAGCTGTTGTAAAAGGAGTTTATTGACTGCAGCAGCCAAAAAAGAGTCTGGCAGTTTGACACTTACCAATGCTGAATTATCTGAAACCGCTACTTTTATCCTTTGTTTGACTATCCCTATCACATTTGCTCTTAATCCTTCCAATTGTACCAATGGTGGAACTTTGCTAGAAAAAAACATCTCGGCACTGATTTCGTTTTGTACTACTTTTGTGGTGTCTATTTTTTGGGGTAGGGGGATAATTTCTATAGGTTTTATAGGTGCTCGATTAGTAAAAATATTTTTTGCGTAGGAGGGTAAATGTAGAATCTTTTGAGAAAAAGTTAATGGAGCACCATCTGCAAAATATTGCTCTAAGGTAGTGGAGTCTTTTCCGCTGGCATCCGTTGGAATTTTAGAGATGACCAATGCATTTAGAAAGGCCTGCGTAGTGACTATTTGTCCATACATCCCTGGCCCCACAGCACCATCACTTGAACTCCCTTTTGTTGAGCTTCCGCCTAGTAAAGTTGCAATGGCACTCACCTGATTCGAGGTATTCATATTAGACTCAATTAATACTGTAGCTTCTGATTCATACTCTACAGGTGAAAGTGAGTAATCCAAAAAGCCCAGCAGGATAAATAAAATAAATATCCCCGCTACTATCTTAATTTTTGATTTAACAGCAACTTGGATTACAGATGCTAAATCCTTTAACGTAATCTCCTCATTTTTGAGCAGTGAATATAGATTGTCTGGTTTGCTCATTACTATTTAATCAAAGTAGAAACCAATACATAAGTTGTTACTAAGCTCGCCACTAAACCCAATACCCTGTCAATACTAAAAGTACTTTTTACTCTCGTATCTTTAGGAATAATAATCTGTGAACCCTCAGTGACTTTAGGATAAGACCTAATGAAACCCAATAAATTTTTTGTACTGTGCACTGCACCATTACTCTCAATTAAATAGCTTCTTTTACGTAAGGCCTCTTGCTTAAATCCCCCTGCCCCATTTACATAATCTTTAAAGGAGCGGCTTTCATTAAACTTCACCGCTACTGGATACAAGACTTCACCGCCCACTCTCACTGTTTCATCAAAGGGGGGTATAAACAAAATATCTCCATCTTTTAATCGGATATCATAGGTTGTTCTGGTATTGGGGTCTTGGATTTTATCTAAATTGATACTCACAAATTCGTATCTATTGTTGTTGATGGTCACATTATTGAGGTTGGTAATCATGGAGACCTGCAGGTTGTTGCGCAGTTCTTTGATGTTCAATAGTTCCTTCTTAGTTTCATCATTATTCTTTTCTTCTAAAGAAATATTGTCTTTAGGAGAAAAAATGCCAGAGGTATCTTTTTTAGATTTCCCATTCAATTCATAGTCCACCCGATTGATTTCTTTGTCTATTTGGTTCAATAAAACTTGGTTAGATTCGGTGTTTCCTATGGCTGTGGAATCCGTTACCTTGGATTTGATTTCTCTTAATTCATTCAAATATTGTTGCCTAGCAGAAGCGTCTTTATAAAAAATGGTTCGCCTTAGTAAAACAGCTCCTTTTAAATCTCCTGATTGGGCTGCTCCTCCCGCCCTTTCTAATAATTCTGATACCAGTACATTTGGTTTATCCAATACAAAAGATCCTGTTCTTTGGGCTTCCCCGTTTACATAAGCATATTGGTAAGGTCTCAACTGTGCCTGCGTTCTCACGAAAACTAGGTCGAATGGTGCTAATTTCAGGGTTTTGCTTTTATCCTCGAAAAGAAAGTTTTTATCGATATCTAATTTGATGACTGTTGCTATCGAATTGATATCGTCTTTATTCCTGCGGATGATTTCTATTCCATTGGCACTGGCGGCTTCTTTAAAGCCCCCAGCTTTTAAAATCAGGTCTTTTACGGTCATGTCTTCTGCAAAAGGGAATACACCTGTATTATTTACTTCTCCTTCTAGCTTCACATAATATAACCTACGCGAATCATAGATACTCGACACGCTCAAATAATCTTCCCGCTGCAATGGGATATTATATGCTGGATCACCAGCCATTGCTTTTGCTAAATCTATGGCGATGATTTGTTGTTCTAGGTTAGGCAATGTCCGATATAAAGTAGCTCTTTCTAACAAAGCATCGGCTTTTAATCCTCCCGCTTGTTGGATCAGGTCATTGAGTTTCATCCCTTCTGTCAATTCATAATCTCCATTAAAATTAATGGCACCTACTGCTTGAACCCTATTCGCGAAACGGTCTAGTACTTTCCCAACCAGTACCACATCGCCATCTTTAAAGTCGAATTGACCGAATTTAGACTCTTCTACGGTTAAAAGTTCCTGTTGCTTGTCGGTGTAGCGCTGCACAGATACATTTTTTTCATAGGCCTTTTTCGTAAAACCACCGGCAATGGAGATGATTTGACTGAGCGACTCTTTTTCTAGTGGCTCATATAAGCCTTCTCTTCTGACTTCGCCTTTTAGTTCGATCCTTTTGGTATAAGCCGGTACGAGAATAACGTCATTGTCTTCTAAACGGATGTTCTTTTTGGTGATGCCTTTGGTAAGGAATTCATAAAGGTCAATTTCAGTTAATAAACGGTTTGCTCTGAATACTTGGACCTTTCTAAAACTTCCTTTAGTGGAAGGGCCACCTGCCATGTACAATGCGTTAAATACAGTAGCAAAAGAGGGCAGTTGATAGGTTCCTGGAGTTTTAAGCTCCCCCACCATATTGATTTTAATGCTTCTGATGTTTCCGATGGTCACCATCACAGAAGTGGAAGGATTGGAGCCTGATAGGCCGGCATAGCGAGTGGCTAATTTTTGCTGAATGGCTGCTTTTGCGGCATCGATGCTCAATGAACCCACTTGTAAAACACCCACGTTTGGGATATTAATTTTTCCCTCTGGACTTACGGCTAGCGTAAAGTTATCTTGCGCAATACCATAAATTTGAATCACGAGTTGATCACCTGGCCCTACAATGTAATCTCTAGGGGTAGCCATATTCAGGTTAGGGGTAAAATTAATCGACTTATTATTGAACACCTCGTAGCCAAAAATCTTCTTCTCATATTCATTGATGGCGGAAGAGGAGTCACCAGAAAGAAAAGTATTTTCTCCTCCTAATTGAACCGTTTGTCTTTGGGTATAAGAAGAATTATTTTGATCGCCACCGTTCATTGGTGAACTGCCTTGGGACATACCCCCTCCAGAATTGATAGCAGATTGGATGTCTGAATCTTTATAACCTTGTTGTTTGGCTAATAAAAAAAACTCCTGGTTACTAATTCCCTTCAATTTTGCCTGTTGATAAGCCGCACTCAAATTCCCTGCACTGTTTGTAGACTGCGCATGCGCATTCAGCCCTCCTAATAAAAGCAAGGAAAACAATAGGAGAATATAGTATTTTGGAATAGTCATTCTTGGAGTTTTTAACGCTAGGTGTTGACATCCGTCATTACCGAAATTTTTATATTGGTTAGCAAAGTTATATTTAGCTAGTTTGAATGCGAATTTAATGATAAAGTTCATTGATTTTAAGAAATTAATATAAAGCTATCCTTTTGTCTTCTTTATAAGGGATACTAAAAATTTCGATTTTACTATTCGAAATAATTCGATATACCGAACGGTGTATTCATCAGGATTCTTTTTTAATTACTGCTGTGAAATTAAACGATTTTTTCACGATTTAGCATGGCTCCGCCCTTTCAGTCACAAATCATTGTGCCTTGAGGTGTTTAATTTATAGGAGTTTTAACTAAGAAATATTTAATTTCTCTACTATATTCTTTCTCAGGTCAACTTTTACCTGCAAACCCATACTTTCTAAATAAAGGATTGCAAAGTTACCCCCACTATCTAATACTTCTGCTTTTTGATCAATAAAGGCACCTGATTTAAATATGATCTTGTCACTGATATTTAATCCTTTAACCTCTATACTTTCATGATCATATTCCATCAACCAGTTTTTAAGTTGATTCATTTCTTTGTTACGAATAATCGCAGGCTTTCCACAATGGTATAGGTAACGGACTACTCCGGATACAGAGAATACTTTATCTCTATCAGTATCCTCAATGTAAACAAAACAATAAGAACGAAAAAGTGGTTCTTCTACCCACTTCCATCTATCACTCCACTTTTTTTTGGTTTTTAAAACAGGACAGTAAACTTCAAATCCTGATTGGTTAAGTTTATGAGCTACTGATTTCTCGTATCTTGACTTAGTGTATAAAACATACCAATTCATACTGTCAAATTTCTACTCAAAATAATTCATAGTTTGGTAGCCACCGTCTTTTAAATATTGATCTTTTTTAGTGAGGTGTAAATCTGATTGAATCATATCTTTCACTAATGCAGGCAGATCATATTTTAGTGTCCAGCCTAATTTTTCTTTAGATTTGGTAGGGTCTCCTAATAATAATTCTACTTCTGTAGGGCGGTAATACTTTGGATCTACTTTAACCACTGTTTGGCCTAATTTCAGGCTCTCCATATTTAAGCCTAGTTCCTTTGCTTTTTCTTGGTCTACATCAATGATTACCCCTTTTTCGTTTTCATCTTTACCTGAAAATTCTAAAGTGATGCCCAATTCTTCAAAACTCATCCTGATGAATTCACGAACGGTAGTCGTCACTCCAGTTGCAATAACGAAATCTTCTGGTTTTTCTTGTTGTAAGATTAACCACATGGCTTCGATATAATCTTTAGCATGCCCCCAATCTCTTTGAGAAGATAGGTTTCCTAAATATAAACACCCTTGTAATCCCATTGCTATTTTAGCAGCTGCTCTGGTGATTTTACGGGTTACGAAAGTTTCCCCTCTGATTGGGCTTTCATGATTGAATAGAATCCCATTACAGGCAAACATGCCATAAGCTTCCCTATAATTTACAGTAATCCAATACGCATACATTTTAGCCACAGCATAAGGAGAGCGAGGATAAAAAGGTGTAGTTTCCGATTGTGGCACCGCTTGTACTAAACCATACAATTCAGAGGTGGAAGCTTGATAAATTCTAGTTTTTTTGGTTAAACCCAATAATCTTACTGCCTCTAAAATTCTTAAAGTCCCAATACCATCTGCATTGGCAGTATATTCAGGCGTATCAAAGCTCACTTTTACATGGCTCATCGCCGCCAAATTATAGATTTCTTCCGGCTGAATTTCCTGAATTAAGCGGATCAAATTGGTGGAATCTGTTAAATCTCCATAATGCAAGGTTAATTTAACTCCTTTTTCATGTTGGTCTTGGTATAAGTGATCAATTCTATCGGTATTGAAAAGAGAAGTTCTTCTTTTTAAACCATGCACTTCATAACCTTTTTTTAATAAGAATTCTGCTAAGTATGCACCGTCTTGGCCGGTGATTCCTGTAATAAGGGCAACTTTACTCATTTATAGTATTTTTTTGTCTGCAATATCAATTAAATATTTTCCGTAACCACTTTTAATTAATGGTTTCCCTAAGTCACGAAGCTGATCTTCACCTATGAAGTTCATTCTGTATGCTATTTCTTCAATACAGCCAATTTTTAATCCCTGTCTATCCTCTATTACCTGAACAAACTGGCCTGCTTGCATTAAGGATTCAAAAGTGCCAGTATCTAGCCAAGCCGTTCCTCTGCTCAATAAGCCTACTTCTAGCTTATTTTCTTCAAGATATACCCTATTGATATCAGTAATTTCTAATTCTCCTCTAGGGGATGGTTTGATGTTTTTAGCGATAGCTACAACGGAATTATTGTAAAAATATAAACCAGGTACTGCATAGTTAGATTTTGGATGGGCAGGTTTTTCTTCTATCGAAATAGCTTTCTTATTTTCATCAAACTCCACCACTCCATATCTTTCTGGATCTTGAACTGGATAGGCGAAAACTACACCTCCTTCTGGATTTGTGTTGGATTGCATGAGTTTGGCCATTCCATCTCCAAAAAAGATATTGTCGCCTAATACTAATGCTACCGCATCCTTACCGATAAATTCGGCTCCAATAATAAAAGCTTGTGCTAAACCGTCTGGAGAAGGTTGAACTGCATAGGAAAATTTGCAACCCATATTTTCCCCATCGCCTAATAATTTCTGAAACCCGGGTAAATCATGTGGGGTAGAAATAATTAGGATTTCATTGATACCTGCGAGCATTAAAGTAGAAAGGGGGTAATAAATCATGGGTTTATCATAAACCGGCATCATTTGCTTACTTACCGCTAAAGTTAATGGATGTAGTCTGGTTCCCGATCCTCCTGCTAAAATAATTCCTTTCAACTCTTTATTTTAATGGGTTAATAATATTTTTATTTTGAGAATGCAAATCTAAAAAATTATGGCTGATTTAAAGCATGTATATTTTCTTCTAATTCATTGTACCAATCTTTACCATATTTCCTGATTAAAGGACCTTTTAAAAACTGATAAACTTTCACTTGATGTTCATCACCAAAGCTACAGGCGGGGCTACAAATGCTCCACCTATCATAATGTAACATATCAAATTCAGGATATTCTGTCAAGCGGATAGGATATAAATGACAGGAGATGGGCTTTTGCCAATCTATTTTCCCATCTTCATAAGCCTTTTCAATCGCACATTTTGTAATGCCATTCTCCCAAATTACATAAGCGCATTCCTTATTTCCATCTACACAAGGGGTGGTTAAATCATCGTCTAAGTCTTTGACTGAAGTTCCCATTTTTTCAATAGTTTCAATCCCTTTTGCAGTCATGTAAGGTTTAACAATAGGATAAATCTCTTTCAGGATTTCCACTTCCTCTTTAGCCAATGGCGCACCTGCATCACCTTCGATACAACAAGCGCCTTTGCATTTTTCTAAATTACAAATAAAGTTTTCTTTGATCAGTTCTTCTGAAACAAGATGTCCACCTACTTCAATCATTATTTTTTCCTGTTTCATTTTAATAAATTCTTCATTTATATCATCTTATTTCTTTCCTTATCCAACATCCATTGTAACAGGTATAAAAGTGTTTTTATCAATTATTAAAAAAATCTTTAATTAGATTAACTATATCAATGATAGCTTTCTTATTAAAGGATTTATGAATCGCAAAGATAATACAGATCAGCAAAATTCATTAGAAATTGATGAATATACCTAATATTAGGTATATGATTTTTATAGAGCGGATGATTATGGGGGTAGATTACTTTTTAATGCTTTTTGGGTGAAAAAGATTTAAGACTATAATCTGGCATCAACGAACTTTCTGTCTATAACAGATTTAGTGTCGAAAATTACCGCATTGTTTATTTTAAACAGGTTAAAGTCTAATTCTAAAAACTGATCATGTGCTACCGCTACTACCACAGCTTGGTACTTTTTGTAATCGATTGATTTAATCAAATCTATCTCATATTCTTTTTTCACTTGCTCAACTAGTGCCCATGGATCATGAATATCAACATTTAAATCAAACTGAATCAATTCTTTATAAATATCTATTACTCTCGTATTTCTGATGTCTGGGCAGTTTTCTTTAAATGTAAAGCCTAAAATGAGGACATTGCTTTTCGCAATCTTATGGTCTTGCTTAAGCATTAGTTTAATCAGCTTGTTAGCCACAAACATTCCCATATTGTCATTTACCCTTCTTCCAGATAAAATAACCTGAGGATGATAGCCCACGGATTCCGCTTTATAGGCTAAATAATAAGGGTCAACACCGATGCAGTGTCCTCCGACTAAACCCGGTTTAAACTTTAAGAAATTCCATTTGGTAGCTGCCGCTTCAATCACATCATTGGTGTCTATTCCTAGTTTGTCAAAAATCAGCGCAAGCTCATTTACAAATGAAATGTTAAGGTCTCTTTGTGCATTTTCTATGGCTTTTGAAGCTTCTGCAACTTTTATACTTGGCGCTTTGTGTGTGCCTGCACTAATGATGGTTTGATAAAGATCATCCACTTTGTTGGCAGTTTGTTGGTTAGATCCTGAAGTTACTTTACATATTTTCTTTAAAGTATTGATTTTATCTCCTGGATTGATTCTCTCCGGAGAGTAACCGACAAAAAAATCGGAGTTGCATTTTAAAGTGCTCAATTTTTCTAGTAAAGGAATACATTCTTCTTCAGTACATCCCGGATAAACGGTTGATTCATAGATGACCAAGTCCCCGTTTTTTAAAATTCTGGCAATCATTTCTGTTGCTACCATTAGATAGGAAAGATCTGGTGCCTTGTATTTATTGATAGGAGTAGGGACTGTAATGATATAAACATTGCAACTTTTGATTTCTTCTTCAATGGACGAAAAAGATAAATAAGGTGAATTTTTTATTTCCTCCAGAGTAAGCTGTAAAGTTTTGTCCGTTCCTATTCTAAGTTCTTGAATTCTTTCTTCATCAATATCAAAACCGATGGTTTGAAAATGTTGTCCAAAAGCAGCGGCTAAAGGTAAACCAACATAGCCCTGTCCGATGATTCCTAGTTTAAAATCGGCGTGATTTTGTAAATGCTTCATATTTGCTTATAAAGCTAATTATAAATTTGAAAGAGAAAAAAATTATCTGGAAGCTTGAATGGGTTGTTTTAATCCTGATGCTGCATTAATTTCCATGGTAACTGATCCAACCAGTACTTCTGCTTCTGCCCTTACGGGGATTCTATTGGCATCATCAGAAATCCATAAATAAAGTTTGCTGTCTTTTTTGAACACACGTCCGGGTTTTATAGAAGGGCTAAATTTTAAGCAACTGATTCTTCCTAAACTAGTTTTAATGGTTTCTTTCCCCACATACTCAATGGTTAAAGGGCTAATTTCATCATCTAAAAAATAATTTATGGTGAATTTATCTCCGGTTTTCACTCCGGTAAGGTCTAAATTTCTAGCAAAATAATAAGCAGATACTAAATCAAATGTCTGTTCTACAGGAGACTTAAATGTCCCCTTTTTTGCGGTGACTTTTTGCTCATCCTGATAAAACCTAGCTTTATCATTTCGTTTGTATTTAGATTCCCTGATATTCTCAGTATATAAATAGGGGGTAAATGTTTTCCTATCGATATAGGAATCATAACGGTTCCTTACTTTATAAAAAATATCAAATGTACCAGATGTACCACCTTGCACCACCAAATGATAGGTAGGTCTGCCATTAAATTTAACATCTGTTTCGGTAACCTGTATGGTAGCTTCTGCCGCAGTGATAAAACCGTATTTTAACTTATATTTAATCGTCTCCCCTGCACCAAACGTTGAGTTTTTCAAGTATGGCAAATCCTGAGCAAGAGCACTTCCAAACCAAAAAACCAACATAAAAACTATAACATACATCTTTTTCATAAGTATTCATTAAACAATTAACGCACCAAATTAATCTTTGCGTTTATATACAGGTACGGTAGAGCAAGGTTCTCCGTACATGACGCTCTTGGCAATGGGAATCAATTTTGCGGTGATGGCCATAAAAGCCGCTGTAGGAATTTCTATATCTCCACAGCCTTTTATCACTAATCTTTGATCTTTGTACTGCTCCACATTCAATTGGTCTAATTTATTTAAATACAAAGTTGTTTCTAACAAATCCAGATCACCGAAGACAAAGAAATGAGCATTATTAGCCAATTTAGAAGCAATGAGCATATAAGCCCAAGTGGGTACAATGGCATCAGCAGAACAAATGATTGCAACATTTTTCCCTTTATATTGCTCCCAATCATGTACTTTAAGAAATTCCCTAAAGTCTTTTTCTTTTAATATGATGCCATGAAAAAGATTGTCTTTAATATCATAAAGAACTCTTTCTTCTTTAGGATGTAAATCAGCTAGGTCAAACGAAATCAATCCGCTTTGCGCAACCTTGTTCACAATGTTTTCCTGAATATCCATACGCTTAAAACTAAAAAACCGAAGGATAATTGCATCCTTCGGTTTCAAAATTAAGTATTTAATCTGTTAATAGAATTTTGACCTATTATCTTTTATGTCTGCTTTTTTACGTAAAACATCAAAAACTGCACCGTCAACTTGTTGTGATATAGTTTGTTCCATCTGTTCCTTTACTTTTAGCACATTGGTTAAAGGTGCTGGATTAGAGAAACTTTTTACAGTATAAACATAAATTCCTCTATCGCCTTCAATAACTTTTGAAATTTTGTTAGGTTGAGAACCAAAGATGGCACCAATCACTTTGTTTTCTTGTGCTACACCAGGAATTACCGGATTGGCAAAAACTATATTTTCTACTTGGTTAACAGGGGCAGCAACTTTTTGTGCCAATTGGTTGAGGTTTGTAGTGCCAGACATTGACTTTTCAAACTTCTCTTTTAATACTTTCGCTTGCACAGCCCTTTTTACATCTGGTTCAATCTGCTTTTTAACATCATCTAAAGATAAGGTACCTTCTGGTTTAATAGCTGTTAATACAGCAACCACATACTTGTCTCCAACATTAAAAATTTCATCAGAAATATCACCTTTGTCGGCTTTATATGCCCATTTAATTAATGGACGGGCATCGTCTAAACCAGGAAGGGAAGATTGAATTGGCCCAACATCTGTTCCAACTAATTTATTTAACCCTTGTTTTTGAGCAGCTTCTTCAAAAGCTTTTTGGTCACTAACGTTACTTAAAAAGCTTTGCGCTTTTTGATAAGCTGCATTTTCAGTAGCAGAGCTGGATGCTAGGACTTTATCTACAATGGCAACCTTGGCCACTTTTGAGGAGCCGATTTGCTTGTCAATCCTGATCACATGAACTCCAAACTGAGTGGTTACCGTTAAAACTTGACCAGTTGAACCGTTAAATACCGCCTCTTCAAAAGCTGGAATCATGGCACCTCTTGTGAAAGTACCCAAATCGCCACCTTTTTCTTTAGAGCCATCAGTTCCGTATTGAGCAGCTAATTTTCCAAAATCTGCACCGTTCTGAATCAGTTTCTTTAATGAATCAGCTTTTGAAACTGCTTTATCCAATCCGCCTTCTGCAGCCGGATTGATTAAGATATGACTTGCTTTTACAGAATCAGGACTGATCCTGCTATCAATTAATTTAGCTACTTTATAGGCGCCATTAGCTAAATAAGGACCGTAAACATATCCTTTTGCAGCACTGAACATCACTGAATCTAAAGCAGGGTCTAAAGAACCTTTTTTCTGATAAACTAAAGGTGTTTTAGTATCCGCATTAATGGCTACAAATAAAGAATCGTTAGTTGAAACTCTTAAACCTTCCGCTATTTTATCAATTTTTGATTTGGTATTTAAAGTATCTTGAGCAGAAGGAGCAGCATCAAATGCTACATATTCAAATGTTCTGGTTTCTGTAGCGTTCTTGAATTTATATTTATTCTTTTCGTAATATTCTTTGTAATCAGCATCAGTTACTTTTACTTCGGCATCTGGTACAGATGCATAATCCTGATACACATATTCAAAGTTTACCAATTTATTTCTGTTGGTATAATCATCTTTAGCATCTAATGAGTTTACATAAATCCCATTTTTTACTAAAGCAATATACTTTTCATTGATTCTTTGTTGCTGTACGTTATCTTCCAAAGCAACCCATTGCGCTTTTAATTGACCGCTTGGATCTGTATCCGCACTTTTTCTGGAGTTAAGTGCTGTTGCTCTATCAAATTGACCAGTTTGCTGATTGGTGAAAATTTGTTTAATTTGATCAGTTGGATTATTAAAAATAAGGTCAGTTAATTCATCACCACCAACTGTTAAACCCAGTTTTTCAGTTTGTTTTTTTAATATAATACCAGAAACAGTCTGATTCCAAGTATTCTCAACTACATAAGCAGTCATTTGTGAATTTAGACTTCCCATCTGTTGTTTAAACTGCTGAGAATTCTGATCTACTTTTTCATTAAATTCTTTGTAAGAAACTGCTTCACCAGCAACTTTTCCAACTTCGTTATTAGAATCAGAAATAAAACCTTGTCCACTTCTTATTGCGTCACTTAATAAAAACGCCACAATTGCAAAACCGATAGCGATCACAATGATCACACCTGCTCGGTTACGCAAAAAACCCATGATACCCATATTGTAAGAAATATTTTATTTTTAGAGGGCGCAAGATACAAATTTACAGGTTAAAGCATAAAAAAATTGCACCTTAATTATTTGGATCTAAAAACCTGATTTAAAACTATCTAAAGCAGTGATTTTTACATTTTATCATTAATGATTAAAACGCGTAGATGATGATTTTAATCTGTTTTATCTAAAATTTAGAAAAGCATTTTTAATGATTTTTAAAATCTTTTGCAATTCTTAGGAGTTGCTTTTCATGGTGCTTGGTATGGATTAAGATAAACCTCAACCAATATTTAGCGTTGATATAACCCATCCTTGGATGTTTCATTTTATAATTGGGATCAAAATTTTTGAAGTTGGGATTTATTTCCGCTATTCTTTTCCTGATTTTGATCAACAAATTAGAAGCTTCTTCTTTGGTGATTTTCTTTACCAATGCAGCAATAGCTGTTGGTGCTGTAATTTTTCCTGGTGGGAACCGACCTAAAAACATGATCAATCTAACTTTCCAATCTTCTTTATGCGTTTTAACTGCTACAGTTTTGTTAAGGCATTTTTCTATCGAAATGAAAGACATGATGTTTGACCCCAAAATATGGGAATAAACTTCAGAATAAGACCAACCGCCGGATGGTGGGGTCAATGAAAATTCTTCCTCATTAATGGTCTTCAAAAAATCCTCATAGAAGTTTAAAGAAGTCAATATCTTTTTTTTATTTGCTAAAACGCTCATAATAAATCAATCAATTCTTTTAAATGATGAATCTGTCTGTGCACATCTTTTGGCTTTTCCGCAAAATTAGGATTGAAATAAATGGCGTCCATCCCAAAACCTAAAGCACCTCTAATGTCTGCTTCAATACTGTCGCCAATCATGATGCTTTCTACTGCAGTGGTATTTGCTTGATCTACCGCGTGTTGAAAAATAGCTTTATCTGGCTTGTTGATGCCGACTACCTCAGAAATAATTACATTTTGAAAGTAGGGGCTAAGTCCGGTATTCTTCACCTTATATTCTGTAGATTCTTTAAAGCCATTGGATATTAAATGCAACGTATATTTCTGTTGCAGATAAGTTAATGTTTCATGCGTATAGGGAAAGAGATTGTTTTTTGTAGGACAGATGTTGACATAATCATCCTCAAATTGAAAAGGAATAACATCTTCCGTTAAACCTAAATCTAAAAAAGTTTTCTTAAAGCGTGTTTCTCTCAAGGCTTCTTTAGTGATGTTCCCCAAATGATAATCCGCCCACAGGCGATGATTATTAGCTGTGTAAGTTTCAATAAAAGTATCACATGAATTTAGGCCTAAATCACAAAGCTTGTAGGTAAGGTACAATTCGGTTAAAGTTTCCTCGGCATTCTTATCAAAATCCCACAAGGTATGGTCAAGGTCGAAGAAGATGTGTTGGTAATGTTTCATTCGGTTTTTGGTGTTCAGTTTATAGTTGTCAGTTATCAGTTGTTAGTTTTTGGTTGTCAGGTAACAGTTCTTGGTTTTCAGTTAACGGTTATCAGTTGAGGGTTTTCAGTTTACAGTTATTTATCTAACAAAGATTCATAATACTTAATGAAGCCACTTAAAAGCTTTCTAACCTGTTGTAAGGTTATTAGTCCATCATCTAACGCTGTTTTATCTAAGTAGTTTAAATCAAAAGATAAAAATAATTGAGTTTCTAATTCATATAGAGAACCTCTGGCAATATAAAAGAAACGAATGGAATCTTTTCTGCCTTGTCTTCCACAACCTTCTGCAATATTTGACGGAACTGAAACAACCGCTCTTTGAATTTGTGATTAAGTCCAAATTTTTCTGTATCAGGGAAAGATTTTGTTAGCTTATAAATGGTTTTTACTAATACCCTAGCTTCTTTCCAAACCTCAAGTTCAATATAATTCATATCTGAAAACTAACAACCATTAAACCTTCAACTTAGAACTGTTAACTCCCAACTGTCAACCGATAACTGACATCAAACTTTCTCTCCATACGCCAGGTCTCCCGCATCTCCTAAGCCAGGGACAATATAAGCTTTGGTGGTCATTTCTTCATCTATCGCACCCAGCCAAAGATTGGCTTTAGGGAGATTGGCTTTAACATGTTCTACACCTTCCTGACTGGCAATTACGGCAACAATATGCAGGGCTTTTATTTTATAATTGGCCATTAATTCTTTACAGCATAGCACCATACTTCTTCCTGTAGCCAGCATAGGGTCAGAAATAATGACGGTTCTTCCATCTAAATCAGGAGTAGAGACGTATTCCATCTGAATGACGAAATCGCCTGATTTTTTAGTCTTACGGTAAGCAGCAATAAATGCGGATTCTGATTGATCAAAAATATTTAATAAACCTTGGTGCAATGGAAGGCCTGCTCTTAAAATGGTTGCCAAAACCGGCATCTGTTTAACCATATTGATGTTGGCTAAACCTAAAGGAGTCTGAATTTCAAACTCTTCATAACCTAATTTTTTACTGATTTCATAGGCTAATATTTCACCCATTCTTTCCAGGTTTCTTCTGAAACGCATGCTGTCCTGCTGAAGATTGGCATCTCTCATTTCTGCTAAATAATGGTTAGCGATGCTGTCAGTTTTGTTGAGTAGAAACATCATTTTATTTAAATTTAGAATTAGGGATTTATTATTTAAACCATTGAAATGGTTATTACACATTTATGTCAAACATAGCCCACGGTTTAAATTGTGGGCTATGTAATTTGTCAATTATTTCAATGGATTCATCAATTTATGGAATTATAAAAATTATTCATGAAAGCCATATAAATTTAGAAAGGGATTATATTCCTGCTCAAATGTTTTTTTTGAATGATGTGTTTTCTGATTTTTAATGTAATCATAAACTTTTTCTACGCCTGATTCACTTACTGAATAAGCCGCATATCCAGTTTGCCAAGAAAACTTATTAGCAATTAAACTCTGTTCATTAATAGAGTGAGAAGAACTGCCTTTTATTTGTTTAACAATCTCAGCAATAGATTTTTGTGGATTTAATAAAAATAAGCAATGTAAATGATCTGGCATTCCATTAATTATTCTTACAGGACAACCTAAATCCTTTAATTGGACATGAATAAAATCATAGCGTTTCTTTTCAATACTGAGGTCAATTAATGGCGCTCTATTTTTAGTTGCCCAAATTGTGTGAATCCATATTTTATTGAAAGAGTGAGGCATATTTTTAATTTAGAATAAAGATAAACCATTGAAATGATTATTGAGAATATTGCAAACCATAGCCCACGTTTTAAACCATAGCCCACGATTTAAACCGTGGGCTATGTCGGATTTTTTATATGCTAATGGATTCATCCATTTACAAGGCACTCCCTTTTTTTAGCATCTCCAAATACACGGTTTTCCACTCTTTCCATATTCCAAAATCACTAACAGAATCGTTACTCCAAATACTTATGAAGGTTCCATTTACTTTTTTTACATTTTCAATAAGTGTTGATACAAGCTGTATTGCTTCATCTGGATCAAGACGCATATATTTTTTTAAGGTTTGGTCCATAAAGGCGATTGGATGGATCAATAAATCGGTAATGGATTCCTTTTCCAAATCGTACCAATGAAAAGGAGTACAGGTTGAAGCTCTGAAACCTGGTAAATCTGCGTAAGCTAAAGTATAATCCTCTTTAATGCCAGAAAAAATTAAATCGCGATAGGTTTTAGGAAAGCTCAGCATCAAATAATTTTGTCTGCTCAAACTGATTTTTCTCTGACTCATCTTGATGAGCAGATTTCGCTCTTTTCTCATCTCACTGGGATTCGAATTTGAAAAATAAGAAAGATGAATCCCGACAGGGTGTTGTTCAGCTACTTTTTTGATCAGTTCTTTAAATAGCTCATTTTCTGATGAAGGAGCTACATCATTTTCATGCTGATTGCCCACCAAGAAAAAATAGAGTGTGTTTAAACCAAATTGATGATCCCAAATGCCAACCTGCTCATAAATGTCAAAAGGATCTGTTTTTAGTTGATGTTTTATTTTTTTAACTTTTTGTTTGAAGTAAGCATCTGTTAGGTAAAAATAAGGTTGATCAATATTCAGTGTAGGCTGAAAGTGAAATTTTCTGGGTGAAATTCTAAAATCCGGAAATTCCTTTTTTATTTGATCAGCAATCATGTACGTCCATTCATCAATCATTGGCCTGGTTAAAAAACCAGACTGAAATGCCAATGAAGATTTTCCTTCAAACCTATTTTGCTCGTCTCTTTCTTTAATAACGTACTCTTCGTACCTGCTCAATAAATAAAAAGTTGCAGCAAAAACATCAAACGTAAAAACCGAATGATTAACGGGAAACGGGATTTTTAGCTCTTCCCAATCGGCGAAAGCCAAATTTTGAGCTTTAATGTTTTGTTCAAATATAAAAGGATGCGCCTTAAAATTTAGGCCTCTTGTCTCGTCTTCAATGGAATAAACAATTTTTGCGTCTTCAAATTGGAGAAACTCTTCCTTATTTTTGGTGAAGGCAATACTCACCCCTAAAATGTTTTCAAAAATATGCCGGAAAGCATAATCAATTCTGGAATTAAAACGTGGTGCATAAATTAGTAAAGCCATGGAAAAGTAAAAGTGCGATAATAATGCGAACCTTCCTAAACCAAACAGCACCTAATTTTTTGAGGATTAAATGAGTTAATTGTTCAAATAACAACGATAAAAGGCAATTCCAATAAAGAAATTGCCTTTTTATGATCATTAAAAGATTAAAATTAAACCAAACTAAATCGGTATTGTGCATTCCAATGGAATAGATTTTTTAAATAGGATAAATGATTACTTTTCCCACCAAAGTTTGGTGTTAATGTCATCAGGCCCCATATTCGCAATTGCTTTTAAATAATTATCCCTGTTATTAGAAGATACTGTGGTTGGAAACCTGAATCTTACTGGTACAATTTGATTGTTTAACATTCCTGCATTTTTGGGCAAAACGGGGAAGCCCGTTCTTCTATATTCAAACCATTGCTGGTAATCATTAAAAAACAAAGCATAATATTTTTGTAACATGATGCGTTGCAAAGTCCCGTTATAACTGGTTGATATTGCAGTTGTGGCGTTGGTAAAATAATCAGCAGGTAGAACTGCCCCCCATTGTTCAACAGCAGCTTTTACTCCTTTTTCATACGCTGTTTTTGCATCAGCTGTAATTATTCCTTTTTGTGCCAGTTCTGCCCTGATAAATTCCACTTCGGAGTAGGTCATTACCAAACAAATCATGGGTGCTGTTACTAAAGCAATATTAAAGTTTGATGGTTGGAAATTTGGTGCAGGATCATTTGGAGAATAACCACTTGGAATACCTTGGTAAGTATTGGTAGATATACCGGCTGTTGTTCTAGAAAAAGAATTCCATTTAGCTCTTCTGGGATCGTTAAAAGCATTTAAGTTGTCCAAGAAAAACCCACCGGTAGCTCTAAATGTGGTAAAATCTATTGCTCTTCCCCAAGGAGAAACAGTAGGTGTAATACCGTTTAATTTTAAAACGGCTCCGTCATTTAAGGTTGTAAATATCGGATTTGCTACAGGGTCATTAAATATGGTTGCCATTTTAGCAAATGAACCTATTTCAGTTCTTTTAGAAACACGTAATAGTAATCTTAATCTTAATGAATTTGTAAACTTTCTCCAAGCTGTTACATTGTTGGCAAACAAAATATCAGTAGCATAGATCATTGGTTTTGTTGTATCGTACAAAGTATTTGCTTTCTCTAAATCGGCCAATATTTTTGTATAAACTTCTTGCTGTGTATTGAATTTTGGTTTAAATATTCCTTCTTCACCTCTTGATGCCTCTTCCATAGGAATATCTCCAAAGCAATCTGATAGGTTACTATAAATCCAAGCGTTTAATGTTAAAGCTATTGCTTGGTAGTTTACATCTTTTGCATTTTCAGAAGCAGTTAGCATCTCTTTAACATTGCTTAATAAACGGTAATAAGTATTCCAAGTTGAATTACCTGCACTTTCGGCAATATCATAACGGTGTACCCCCCCTGCGACACTTGGATAAGGCAAACCTACCTGCATAATATCAAATGTAAAAGCATCTGCTCTTAAAGTGTTGAAGCTTGTGACATCGTAAATAATGGGGTTTAATAATGAGCCTGGCGAAATTTGGCTAATTTTATTTTGGTCAGTATTAATTTCTTCAAAATCTTTGGTACAGGAGAAATTGAGGATACAAAGAGAAAAGATAGTGATTAAAATATATTTTTTGGATAACATGATTTTATAATTTAATGGTAAGATTTAAACCGAAAGTACGTTGAGAAGGCAATTGTCCAATTTCCACTCCTGGCAATAAGGTAGAGCCGTTTAATGCAGCAGTTTCTGGATCAAACATAGGGAAATTGGTAATCATGGCTAGGTCTCTTCCATATAATCCAAGCGTAACTTGGTTAAGTTTGATTCTAGAAACTATAGCTTTAGGAATGCTATACTCAAATCTTACTTCTCTTAATTTTACAAACGAGGCATCAAAACTGTTTGCTTCTACATTCGCTCTTCTGAAATAATCAGCATAGTAAGATGCGGGCGAAAGCTTAGTAGTGTTTGGAGAATAAGTGCCATCGGTATTTAAAACTACACCTTTTCCTATTACAAAACCTTCTTCTCTGCCGGGTAAAGTTTCCTTCAGCTTGCCTTGCTCGCTCATTTTATGATGAGTTTGTGAGTAAATCATTCCGCCATATTGGCCATCAATCAGGAAATTGAACCTAAAGTTTTTATAAGAAAACTCATTACTGATACCCCCACGCCAATCTGCGTAAGCATTACCAATATACTGAATTTCTGGCCCTCTGGCGGTTGTTCCATTATCATTATAAATAATTTGACCATCAGGAGCGCGAACGAAACCAAAACCATAGATATCGCCTGTTGTTCCACCCACTCTCGCTTGGATAGTTGCGTTACCTCCATAACCAATATCCTGTCTATCTCCAATTCCATCAGCCAATTCCAATACGCTATTTTGATTTTTAGCCCAGTTAATAGTCGTATTCCATTTGAAAAATTTAGTCTTGATAGGATTTGCATTTATAGAAACTTCTACACCTATGTTCCTAACTTTACCGGCATTTAAAACGGCACTGCTAAATCCGGTTGAATAATCTAAGGGAACTCTTAAGATTTGATCTTTAGTGAAGTTTCTGTAATAAGTTACATCTGAACCTAAACGGCCGTTAAATAAGCTGAAGTTGAAACCACCTTCATAACTTGTAGTGATTTCTGGCTTAAAATCTATATTAAACAAAGTTGTTGGCGTTGATGCTGAACCTGAAAACTCGCTCTGCCCATAATATTTACTAGTTAAATAAGGCTCGGTATCATTACCAACCTGACTCACTGATAACCTTAACTTTGCAAATGAAATTTTCTTTGGGAGTTTAAAAATATCAGTTAAAATAAAACTGGTATTCACTGATGGATAGAAGAAGCTAAAATTTTGTTTTGGTAAAGTGCTGCTCCAATCATTACGTCCAGTGATGTCTATGTAAATTTTTTCTTTAAAGGACAGTGTTGCTAATCCGTAAATACTGTTAACAGTTTTATTGCTATTGTTTATTATTAAAACCGGAGAGCTAATTCCATTGCTTAACTTAAATTCTCCGGGGATAATTAAACCTACGGTTGAACCTGTTGAAGAGGTTGTTCGTCTCTTTAAGTTATTGGCACCAATAGCCGTATTAAACTTAAAAGAGGTGCCAAAATCTGTTTTATAACTTAATAGGGCATCTGAATTTAGTTCATAATAATTTAAATTTTGTTGGCGATAATAGCCACGTTGGTAATTTGCAGTACTAAACGGACGTTCTGTTCCCCTATTCTCAGTGTTCATATCCAAACCTGATCTAATCATCAAATTAAGTTTGGGGCTTATCTCATAAGTTGCTGATATATTACCTACTGTTTTATCACTATTAACCGAGTTGATCATATCCTCGGCAATTAAAAAGGGGTTATCTATAAAAGAACTGAATGGGTGTATTTGGTCAACATTTACCTGTCCTGTTTTCCACTTATCTCTGTACCAATCTAAATCAACATTAGGATTTTGAAATATCATGAAATAAGAAATAGATTGGTTATTGTATCCCGTTCCAGGTAAGTTGTCACTTTTTTTATTGGTATAATTTACTTTTGAATTTAACTTCAACTTATCAGAAATGGCATAATTTAAACTTATGGCAGCAGTTAATCTTTCAAAACCTGTATTTGGCATTAACCATTCATTTTTGGTTTGGGTGATAGATGCTCTGGCAGATCCTTTTTCATTTCCACCTTCTAATGCTACACTATTGGTAAGTGTGTAGCCAGTTCTAAAAAAACCAGTAACGTTATCTTTATAGGGCACCCATGGTCTGCGTTCTACAGATTGTGTCTGTGTGATTGGATCGTACTGAAAATAATTTTGTCCATTAAATTTTGGTCCAAATGCACTGCTTGTTCCACCTGTATTCGCTCCATCAGCAGATGCTCCGTAAGAATAATACAATTCACTTGCGGGTTTAATAGCTGTTCCAGTTCCTTGTCCGTATTCGTGTTGGAAATCAGGCCATTTCAACACATCATTAAAACTGCTGTTAGAATTTACAGTGATTCCAATACCTTTAGTATTACGGGCACCTGATTTTGTAGTGATCATTATTGCACCGTTAGCGGCTCTGCTTCCATAAAGTGCAGCAGCGCTAGCTCCTTTTAAAACGGAAATACTTTCAATATCATCTGGGTTTATATCCGAAATGCCATTTCCAAAATCTACAGGAATATCACCACCAGTACCAGCGGCATACGCACTGTTTGTGCCAGCTGAAACCAAACCACCTCCTACTGGAATACCGTCTATAACCACTAAAGCTTGATTTCCGTCTGGATTTAAAGAGTTGATACCTCTTAAAACAATTCTGGTTGAATTTAATGGACCAGAGCCTGAGGACAACAAACTTAAGCCAGCTACCTTACCAGATAAGGCACTTGCCCAATTATTGCTATGGGCATCATTAAGCTGTTCTGACGAGATATTTTGTGTTGCGTAACCAAGAGATTTTTGATCTCTTTTAATATTTAGTGCAGTAACAACAACTTCATTTAAGTTATTGATTTCTTCTTCTAAAACAACTTTTAATGGCGTACCGTTGGTATATTTTACCGATTGATCTTTAAAGCCAATATATCTAAATTCAATTAGCTCTCCAGCTGTAATTGTGGGTAAAAGTATTCTAAACTGACCGTCATTATCGGTAGCCGTATAAACTTTCTTAACAGAAACGCTAACGCCTGGTAATGCCATGCCGTTTTTATCAGTTACTTTACCAGCAATCGTGATTTGTTGGCTATAACTCATCTCTACTGTTAATAGTAGGATGAATAGCATTAAATAAAAATTTGGGTTTTGTAGTTTTTTAAACATTTTCTGTCGGATCTAATTTTTTTCAAAATTATATCCGACAGATTATCTTAAAAGAGCAAATAGATTAATATCTTGTTAAGATAAAAGGCTAGTGTTAATTTAAAAATACAGGCGAAGTAAAGCCATGGAAAAGTAAAAATGCAATT
>JBDSHZ010000093.1:0-7449 GCA_039918235.1 Pelobium sp. | reverse complement strand
TTTCTGAATTTGCTTGCCACCTGCCTCTGTTTCTTTGTTTCTGTAGGGAGGTCAAAAAATACAAGTACCCACAAAATCCGATATTGGTTTAAGCGCATTTTTAAAAGGGAAGTTCATCGTCCTCATTTATATTTTTATAATTTTCTGCTTCTTCTGCAGCAATACTGATATGGTTTTCTTCAGCTTTATATTTCACGGCTTTCTTTAAATCAAAATCCTTCATTAATGGATAATTGATTTTTCGCATCCCACCCTCATAACATTTAGCCAAAGATGCGGTAGTATATTGCACACCCACCATTAAAGGGCTGGTGCCTCGTTCAAAACTGACATCCACACTCGCAATAGATAATAGCTGAGATTTGATAGCCGAACTCAATTCCAAAAAGTTTTCGCCCTTATCAATAATTTTCAAAACAATCTGATCAACAAATGGCCGGTAAGGCTCCATTACATCATCTGCTAGGCAATAGGCATTATATTTATTCCGATGATGGATGCCCAGTGTAGGTAATAATCCCGATGAAACTAAAGCTCTCGCCACTATTGCTCTCAAAATGGCATATCCGTAGTTCAATAAGTTATTTGGTGGGTCGCCTTCTCTTCCTCTAAAGAATTCTATTTTTTTAGGGAATACATTTTTCCAGTAATAAGCGGCGGCCCTGCCTTCGTAATTATCAGGATCACCACTTTTAACCGCTTTTGCCCAATGGATCATGTTTTCGCAGGGAATGCCACGCTCAAACAATACCGCCGCCTGGTTTAATATTTTTTGCTGAATGGTTTGTTGCCATAGTTGCTTTTTTAAGGGGAGGGAAGCATCAATCTGATAGCGGAATTTTTCGCTTTGGGTATGGTTGCCATCTAATGGAAGCAAAAGACCTGTAGGTAGATGGCTTTTATCGCAGGTAATTAATGCCACATTATTTTCTAACAATGCAACCATACAAGCATGGGTGATGGTAATCTGCTGGTTGTCCAAAATAACGATACCGATATCTTCTATGGCTATAGACTTCTTGGATTCTTCTACTCCTAAAACCTTTAGGTGAGGCAGATCAATCTGCAATTGTTGGTCTTTTAAGTTGAGGTAAGCCGGATTGGAGAAGTAGAGTGTTCGTTTAATCATCCGCTAAGTATTTAAGATTTGATTTTCGATGTTTAAATATTCTTGAAAGAGATGGCATTTATCCTCATGCGCTTTTTCGTAACCTATCTTTGTATCGAATAACTCACTTGCAAGTAGTGGAGAGGCGGTAAAGAAACTAGGATAAGATGTCCATTCCCAATCTTCTAATTGCTTGGTAAAACCATGCTTAATGGGATTAAGGTGTATGTAAATAATCAGTTGTAATAGATAATCTGTACTGTCAATTTCCTTTCTTTTGAAGTTTTTGAGGAATAACGATCCTCTTCGCTGATAAACTTTATTAAACGATTGCGAATAAGAACTAAATAAATTGGAAAACTGCTTAGAAAGGAGGTAAGAAAGACGTCGTTCTTTTTCTTCGTTATCCAGATTTTCCAAAGTTCCAAACTTTGGAAAATCTTGTTTTAAAACTACTTCGTCTTTTATCCGCACCAGCAGATGAAAATGATTCGGCATCAGGCACCAGGCGATGGTCTCCGCAATCGGATCAATATGCAGGTGATACTTCGTTAAGAAAAATGGATAATTTTTAGCTTCTCTAAATAGGTTATCATCTCCATTTGCATGGTTGTAAATATGATAATATTGCCCAATTTGAAGTGCTTCCATTTTTAATATTCTCCAACTTTTACTATTTCTCCTAAATGATTGAGTCGAACTTTAATTGCATTCAAGTTGTTCAATGCACCAATACTTCGGATATTATACAATCTTTTACTTTCTTTAGCACCTTCAGTGTTCTTTAAGTCAGAGTTTTTTGTTTCTAAATGATGCCTAAACCAATAATTGTTTTCAGATAAACTCCATACTAAATACAAGTTTTTACTTATTAGTGCTTTATTATTCAAATCAACAGCCTCATCAAATTCTGCTTTTGTTAATCCTAAAATAAACATTTCATTTTGTTGCAAACTAAATTGTAATTCTAAGTTATCCTCAGGAAGTTTGTCTAAAAAAGACTGTGGTAAATCTTTGTCTAATAAATCGTTCCAAATAGTGTTGGTATTATTTATTATATATGGTATTTTATATTTCTTACGTTCTACAGCATGCCAGAAAGTGCATAAATGTTGTACTTGTTTTCCTATAATATCTTTATATATAGCTATATGATGATTATTACCTGTTTTTGCAAAACCAATTTCTTTTCCACTTTCATCTTTCTTAATAGCTTCTACTGCTGAAAGACCGGTAAAGCATCTAACAGTTAAAATAGGTATTTGCTTAGTTTTATTAAACCATAATGTATCCTTAAACGCTTCTTTTTCTTTTCCACTATGCAGGTCTAACCTAGCTTTTACTATCTGCTTAATTTTTTCATCGATAATATATTTAACATCATCTTTTTTTAGATCTGAGATTTTGTACTTTATCACAAACTCTTCTTTATAGCAATGTGAAGCGGTAAGTAAAACTTTCTTATTTAAATCAAGATATATTGGAGATTTTTTTAAAGAATCGATGGATTTGTTAATATCTAAATTAAATTCAATTAGTCTTTCCTGAACTTTCGTTTTAATAATTGGCTCTGCAATTAAATCGGGATTTTCAAAGATATACTTGATAGGATATTTGATAAATGAATTTGTTTTAAAGTCTTTTGAAATAGTTTTTATTTTTCCATAAACAAATTGCTCGTGTAAAGCTCCTCTAGGCACAATTACTCCAGTTTCTATATTTTTACCAGTAGCTTTAAACTTGCTTATAGTAGCTGCTTTTTTACCCGCTTTAAACGAAACAAGTATTTTGTCTGCTTCTTGTTCAATATACTTAGTGATAAATCTTTCAGGCCTTTGGGAGATCAAATAATTATTGAGTTTGTTGTTTTTGATTTTGTGCCCAATTACAATTTCGTTCTTTTCAGCTAATATTTTCTCATCAAAATTGTCACCATATTTTTTCTTTGCAGCTTCAATTTCTCTTTGCATCTCATCTTTAGTTTCACTGGAACTTAATGTATTTATTCGCTGAATAAAGCCTTGTTGAGTACAAGCTATAACTAAAGCATCAATGGCATGGTGGCGATGGTCATCTCGTTTAGTCCAATTTCTTATTTCTTCTTTTTGGTGGGTTCTATTTCCGTGGTCACTTGTCCATTTTTTAATTTGTGTTTGACCTATTTCTTTGTATTTAGATAATTGTAAGTTCATTAATACATCATCCCAACCCCAAAGTTCACGTAGTTTTGCTGTGACTTTACCTTCGGTGCTTGTTACATTGTAGCAAACTTTTTCTAGAATTTCTCTTGCTTTTTTAGATATAAAAGCGGTTTCGCGTAATTGCCTGTCTATAAAATTTTCCCATATTTTTTTATCGGCTTCTGTTTCTTTATTTGATTTTTTACGTTCTTGATACTCTTCAAATGAAACTTTTAAGCGTTGCATTTTTCCATAAGAAATTATTCCACGTTTAAACCAATCATCTACTCTGGCTATGTATTGATTTAAAGAATCGTTTCCTTTTCTGGAAATATAATCATACGCCGTTAAGTCTAATTTATTAGAATTACAACTTCTATGAACCAAAACTTTATTAGTTTGAGAATCATCAAATAGTAATGACTTAGGCACAATATGGTCAATATCAAAATTATCTCCACTTAAAGCTTCGGTGAGGTTAAACGGCTGCCCACAATAGATGCATTGATTAACTACCTGTGCTTCTTTCCAGTTTTTATCTTTTGCGGGGAAAATAAATTTATATTTTTGGATGTAACGTTTTGTAGTTGGCAACCCTAGCTCTGTAAGTTTAGTTGCCACTAATTCATTTAATTTTTTGTTAAATCCATTTTGTTTATCAGAATTTTCACGTTCATCTTTACTTTGTTTTAATTCTCTAGCAAGTTCTACTCTAATTTCACTTGGTTTACCATGTTTTGCGATAATTGCATTTACTACATTTATCATTTGGTTTAGAATTTTTTCTACAACTGGTTGTCTAAGACTATTTTTGGCTAAAAGTTGTAAAGAGTCATCCAACACATTTTTTGATTTCTCTTCTTTAGTTAACCTACGATTATATCCAGCAAAGCTTTCTGCATCTGATTGATTATATCCTAACATTAAATATGGCAACATTTTACGCATCGCTTTATTTGATTTGTTGCCAAATGCTTGTTTATTAAAATCAATACGAGATAGTTTTTCGGCAAATTCTTCGCTCAGGTTAAAGCGTTTTATCAAAGCATTTCTACATTCATCTAGCTCTTTTATAGAATAGATAGTATGCCATAGTTGATACAGGGGTTCTTTTTCTAAAGCAGAATCTATTTCAATACTATCTCTTTCATCCAAAATCTCACCTGTTTTTTTATCTACTAAAATGGCTAAATGTTTTGATGGAATAGTATAGGTGTTAAATTGTAATAAGTCGCTATCACCAATAATTTTATGGATGACTACATAAGTGGTATTTCCCTGAATCCCTTTTAAAATTTGCTTATTAGCATATACTTGTTCTTTTTTTAATTCTAAAATTTTAAGTAATTCTGGAAAACTTAAGTTTTCATTAATAGAAAGATAATCAGCAATTATTTGTTTTTCTTCAATTGTAGGTATTCTATCTCCCCATTTGTATTTGCTCCCTTCTGGATTTTTGACTTTTAAAGAAATATTATTTACCACTTCCCAAATCTTAGAAAGCTGGAAAAGAGGCGAAGTTCTAGGTGCAACTTTTGGACCTGTTATAATTGTTTTGTTTTGCTGAGTTTTTTTATCAAAATATGTAGTTTCAAAGCTTTCAAACTCACAAAAATTCACCAATCCTTTCTGAGATTTTAATTTCCGTTGATAATAAATAATTTCATTTCTTAAAGAATGTATAACTTCCACGGTAAGAAATGAATGTTTTGATTTTTGAGCATTAATAATAGCATCAAACTCTTCTATATAAGCCTCTCTAGGATATACTTTCTCTTTAACTCTGAAATATGTATTGTTATCTTGAGCTATTTTTAATTCATCATAAAAGTATTGTCCTATAGTTTGTTTTTTTTCTTTTAATAATGTGTATCTCCCTTTTACTTCTTCTACATAATCGGTATCTTTTTTATCTGCATTTGCTTCACTTCTTGCAGATTTATAGCCTCTTTTTTGGTTGAGCATATAAAATATCCTCCCTAGCTGATCTGGAGTAATTTTACTGTTTTTTAATACAGCATTGCTTCTGATTTTCCATAAATCAAGAGATGGTAATTTTAATAGCTCTTCATCTGGGAATATATTTAGATTTTCTAGAAGTTTTTTTAGACTATACTTAAAATCATCTGATTTTTTTAATTGTTTTCTATCATAACCTTTCCTTTGTGTCCTAGCTGTAGTTCTATCCTTGTTTTTAGAAATTGCCTGACCTTTTTGAAATTGGTCTCTTGCATCCGCATCTAAAGGGATAATGCGTGATCCCATTGCAATAATCTTAACAGGTACGTTAAGTTCATCAACTTCTATTAATGCCCAACCAATACTATTCGTTCCTAAATCAAGTCCTAAAATTGTTTTCATGATGAGAGTGTTATTTAAAGTTATTAACAAATATATCGAAACACAACTAACAATAAAAATTAAATACTATGTTTGTATCGATATCTGATTTAAGATTATGAATCAAGCCACATTAGAGCTTTAGAAACTTAATTTACTCATTTCTATTTTAAGTTTAACTAAGATGTTAGTGTCAAACATTGAACCCTCCAACTATTTTAAGATTGTTAGTTGGTTGTGATTTGCTTTCATTTATTCAATGTTTGGCACTTTTTAATTTTACAAATTAATTTTTGACATTTCCTTAAAATAAAATTAATAAGAAAAAATATTTCTTGTTTACGGTTTTCCGTATTTGTATTAAGAAAATAATTTTTACATTTGTAATGAAAGCAAATCACAATAAGGATTATTCCGTTGTGAAAACATTTAAGGCGGGGCAACTCGCCTTCTTTATTTAAGTAATTTTTAGAGCATAAAAAAAGCCGGCATTTGCCAGCTTTACAAATGATTTGCTATAGATATTATTTATTCTTCAAAATCTCCACTTTTTCCTTTTCGCTAGCCAACAACTGTTCATACAATTTCTTGTTCTCTTCGTAAACTTCTATCAGTTTATCAATAGGATTAAATGTGCATGCATATTGTACTGAACTTGAAGAGTCATGATAACTATTACCAATAATATTAAAGACGGCTTCTTCATTAAATTTAGCAATCCCCTCAGCCGTCACCCCTAAAGCTTTAGCAATCTTTTCCAATACCTCTTCTTCCACTTTCTCACTTTGCTCCAGTTTAGAAATTGCCTGTTGAGAGATGCCTAACTCTAGCGCCAAAGCTTCCTGTTTCATGCCTCTTAGCTCGCGGATGCGGGATATTTTTCTGCCGATGTGTAAGGTTTCTGTCATGGTATAAATGTATTGCTTTTCAGTAAATGTACAAAACAACTAGCCGAATGTAAAATACAATTTACGGTGGTTCGGTACATGGCCTGTTATATAGAATTTTGGGTAAACAAAAACCTCTTAATCATGGAAGAACAATATATCAATTTAAGTCCCGAAGAAATGGAAAACCCAATGTTGGTATTGGAACAACTGTTTGATGCCTGCAGCATAAGTGAATATCAGCAGGAAATATGGGAATTGCTAAAGGCATCAATGAGCAAAAAAGCATGGAATTATTTGCAATCGCCCGGCATGGTGCCCCAGTTAGTCCAAAGCCTACTGAGGGGAATGGAATGTTGCCGGCTATTATTAGCGCATTTTGAGGAAGCATATGGAGTGCTGGAAATAGCATTGCCTGCCAATGGTTCGGCAGAGGAACTGGAGCTAACAAGGCAAGCGGTGATTTATCGCGATTGGGTATTGAACAGCTTTTATGGCCGGGTGCAGTGGCTGAGTGCCAGAGAGGTTCATTACCCCATGAATGCGGTGAAAGCTTTTTTTGCTTATGCCACCTTTGACGGATGGAAAGAGAAATTGAAAGACTTAGCAGAACATGCTTTGGACACCATGAGTATAGCAGATGCGCTTGAAGATGGGGCCACTATGGACTGGGTGGCGCCATTGAACAAGATGATGGAAGCAGGCTGGTTACTTTTTATGGAAGCGCATCCTGAAAAGCGGGTTGCTTTGACCCAGCAGCAATACACCGAAACACTGGCGGTATTTGATGAATCAGCAATCATCAGTAGGCGTTTGTATGATGCTTTTCACGGCCTGATCAAAACCATCCCCACCAGACGTTTGAACCGTCACCTGCGTAAACTATGCATCGGTTACCTACAAGGGAATCCTGATGCTTTCCCTTTAGACTTTA
>JBDSHZ010000092.1:0-73004 GCA_039918235.1 Pelobium sp. | reverse complement strand
ACTTTTTATTAAGCTGCTTAAGAGACTGATTTGCGTTAGCGGTATCTATAGAAAAAAAGTCGTTTTCAAACCTTTGTAATGCAAGGTCAACTTTAATGTTCGACACGTTCGGTATCTTCTTATTCTTACACGAAACTGAAAAGAGCAATAAAAATATAATCACACAAATCTTATTCATTGATAGTACTTTAAGGGCAAATTACATTAAGGCAATAACTTTGTGTTATTGTAATTTTTTATAGAAATTTTGAATTATGAAAATCGTACTTGCACAACAGAATTATCACATCGGCAACTTTGAAAAGAATACACAAAAGATTATTGCAGCTATTGAAGAAGCTAAACAACAGCAGGCAGATTTAATTGTTTTTAGCGAGATGTGCGTTTGCGGTTACCCGGCGCGTGATTTTGTGGAGTTCAACGATTTTATTGATAAATGTTACGAAGCCATCAACGAGATAAAACAACATGCTGATACCATTGGGGTGCTGGTTGGCTCTCCTGCTCGAAACCCTGTTTTTGAAGGAAAAGATTTGTTTAACGCAGCATTTCTGCTGTATGAAAAAGAGATAAAAGCCGAAGTGCATAAAACTTTATTACCTACTTATGATGTGTTTGATGAGTACCGCTATTTTGAACCTGCTCAAGAGTTTAAATGTGTGCATTACAAAGGACATAAAATTGCGCTAACCATTTGTGAAGACTTATGGAATTTAGGCGACAATCCACTGTACAAAACCTGTCCCATGGATGTACTGATGCAAGAAGATCCTGATTTTATGATCAATATTGCGGCTTCTCCTTTTGCTTATAATCATGACGAAGAGCGGATTTTTGTGCTCTCTCAGAATTGCCATAAATACAATTTGCCTTTATTTTATGTAAACCATGTAGGTGCACAAACTGAGCTAATTTTTGATGGTGGTTCCTTGGTTTTTGATAAAGCGGGAGACTTAGTTTCTGAATTCAGTTATTTTGAAGAAGATGTTCAGGTTTTTGATGTGGAGCAGATCCAAAGCGCTATTGTTTTAAACAAAGAAAATAAAAGACAAACTGATACTGAGCAGGTTTATCAAGCATTAATTTTAGGGATTAAAGATTACTTTAAAAAATCAGGTTTTAGTAAAGCAGTTTTAGGATTGTCTGGAGGAATTGACTCTGCATTGGTTTGTGCACTTGCCTGTGAAGCTTTAGGTCCAGAAAATGTGATGGCTGTTTTAATGCCTTCTAAATATTCTTCAGACCATTCTATAAAAGATGCAGAAGATCTGGTTAAAAATATTGGTTGCAAAAGTACCATGATTCCTATTAAAGATGTAGCTGATGCTTTTGAGCAAACTCTTTCGGAAGCGTTTAAAGGATTGGAAGCAAATATTACAGAAGAGAATTTACAGGCCCGTTCCAGAGGAGTGATCCTGATGGCGATGTCTAACAAATTTGGCTATATTTTATTAAATACGAGTAATAAAAGTGAGGCTGCTGTAGGTTATGGAACGCTATATGGCGATATGTGCGGTGCAATTTCTGTTATTGGCGACTGTTATAAAACACAAGTTTACCAGTTAGCTGATTATGTCAATCGTGAACGGGAAATTATACCATTAAACACCATTAAGAAAGCTCCATCTGCAGAATTAAGACCAGATCAAAAAGATTCAGATTCATTACCAGACTATGATATTTTGGATAAAATTCTATTTGAATACATTGAAATGAAGAAAAGTTCAAAAGCAATTATCTCTGATGGCTATGATGAGGCTCTGGTAAACCGTATTCTTAAATTGGTTAATAAAGCCGAATTTAAACGCTACCAGACTCCGCCAACTTTGCGTGTTTCTCCTAAAGCTTTTGGAATGGGCAGGCGAATGCCTATTGTAGGGAAATATCTTTCTTAAAAGAAATATTTTAGAGAAAGGAATAAAGATAAAATACAAAACATCAAAAAAAAGCTTAGTTTTTAAAGAAATATTTTGAAGCATTTTTTAAGCTATCGCTATTTCCTGCTACAAATAAATAATCCAGTTTCTTAACCGATAATGAAACATCAATCATTCCATTATTAGGATTAATAAAACATGTCTTTTTTAATCCTTTAAAGAAAACACCAAATCCTAAACTATCAGATGTAATTTTTCTTTTGTTTATTTTAATTCTCATCTCTAGTGGTTTAGGAACTGCAAATTGGAAATAACGCTTACTGTTTTTTTCCATTGAGAAATCATTGATCACATAAATTTCTTCATTGCTCTTTTCAAATTTTATAGAGAAATCTATCTTACTAATGATGATCAATAATGAATCTGTCTGCATAAAAATATCATCTAGATTTTGAGTGACTCTTACAAATACTTCTTCTCCTTTAATAAGATCCTTATTATTTAAAGCATCACTTTTTAGAAAACTTACCTTAATTATATTTGGTTTTAAGGCTGTCAGTGAGACCAATCCAGTTTCAGAATAAACTTTCAAGGTTTGCCCTTCCAGTTTTTTATGGTCGTATGTATTTAAGAAATTGTCTTGAGCCCTTACTAAATAAGGCAGAAAGAATATAAAGATGAAAAATATTACAAAATTAATCTTCATTAAAACGATAGCCTACTCCTCTTACGGTTTGTAAAAAATCAGGTCTGTCTGCATTGGTTTCTATTTTTTTTCTCAACCTCACAATGTGCATGTCTAAAGTTCTGGTATTCACATCAGAGTTATAACCCCAAACTTCCATCATCAAATCGTCTCGACTAATCACTTTATTTTTATTGTTTAAGAAATACAATAAAATACGGTTTTCCAAGATTGTTAATTCTATCTTCTTATTGTTTTTCAGCAAAGAATGTATATTAGGATGATGCTCCATATCTCCAAACTTATTGTTCTCTTCCTTATCATGAACCACATATTTCACTTTGCTATCTAACATGGCTACTAAAACTTCCATATTGAAAGGTTTGGTTACATAATCAGAAACGCCAAAGTTAAAGGCATCAATTTTATCTAAATCCTGAGATTTTGCAGTCATCATGATCACGATATTTTCAAATCCCTTTGCCCTTAGCTCCGTACAAATTTCCGAACCTTCCTTCCCAGGCAACATCCAATCTAACAATACAATGTTTGGCTGTTCTTTTAAAATAAGGTCTACTGCTTCAGCTCCGTCTCCGGTTTCAACAATTTTATAACCTTCCTTTTCTAAACGATGGGTAACTAAAAACCTAATGTTTTCATCATCCTCTACAATTGCAACTTTTGTTTCTTTTTGCATATCTCAATTATCAAATGGCAGTATTACTTCAAACTCTGAACCTTTGCCTATCTTACTTTTTACGGTAATACTCCCTTCCATAAAATTAGCCAGTTCTTTACAAAATGCCAAGCCTAAACCTACACTTCCCTGCTGGTTATATCTACTCTGTATCCTATAAAATTTCTTAAAAATATTATCTAGCTCGTTTGCTTCAATCCCAATTCCTTTATCCTTAAAGGAGAAAACAATATTCTTCTTTAATTTATAGATAGAAATGATCAATTCCTTGTTTCCTTGATTCGCATATTTGTAAGCATTTTCTATTAAGTTATGAAACATGCTACTTAGTAAAACAAGATCAGTGTTAAAAGTCTCCAAATCAGTAATATGAAGTTCTATTTCATAATCAGGGTATTTTAACTGGAAAGCATCTATCATATTCTGAGAAAATACCTCCAGATTAATCTCCTGCTTTTTTACAGTGATTGCCTTATTCTCTATCTGTGTAAAGGAAAGCAATTTATTCATTAAATCATTTAGTTTATCAGCTTCTTCATCTAAAATTTTCCCGTATCTGGCTCGCTCTAAATCGCTCAATTCTTTTGCATTCATGATATTGCTACCTGCAATTTTAATCACAGAAACAGGTGTTTTAAACTCATGAGTAAAGTTATTTATAAAATCATACTGAAGGCTGAAAAGCTTCTGATTCACATTCAGGTTTCTATAAATCAGCAACGTAATAAGTGCCAATATCAGATAAACGGCAAAAACGCCTATGGCAATAGGTAAAAAGCGGTGATTTACTTCGCTATTTAGAAAAGTTTTATCACTGCTAAAGTATATCTTAAAGTCAGAAAAAGCTCCCGGCAATGGAATTTCTGTGGTAACCAGATTTGGATTCTCTAATATAGGATCATAAGAAAGTGGGCGAATACTGATGGTTTGATACAAATCTTTATGGGTGTTTCTCACCAAAAGTTTATAAGGATTCAGTTCAAATGAAAAAACATCCTGCTCAAATAAAGGGGACTGTTCAGTCTTCTTGAACATCAAATCCTGATAAATCTTAATATCCTCTCTTCTAGGGATGTTCATGTAGCTGATCTTGTTTGGCACTATGCTATAGAAGATCTTGAAAATTTGATCGTTCGTAAGTGTTTTAGTAGTATCTGCCGTTTCTATATAACCAGCAAACTTTAGCCCTATTTTATTAAACTCGTCACTGCTACTCAAAGATAATGTACCAGGTTTATCATTTTTAAATACAATGATTGAATCCTTAGGCACTTTTCTTCCAAACCGATAAATATTTTTCAAACCGATGGAAAACCTACCAATTCTTAGCCCATCATCCACGCTGTGATTGCTAATCTGGGCATCATAAAAAAGAGCTTTCTCTACAAAAGGATATTTTTTAAAAACAGTATCAACATATTTTACTGCAGATAGGGAATCTAGAAAACCTTGATAAAATGAAATTTCAGGAATTTTATTTTGGAAAAAATTATTGTAAGGCGCAACAGTTTCCTCTAAAACATCAATTTTAATTGAGCTAAATTCATTTTCTATGTATTTCTTTGTTAAGCTATACCCAAGAATTAAGGCTAAAACCAGCGAAACCGAAATCAATACCATAAAGGAAATGATCAGCATGAAATTTTTTCGGTAGCTGTTTTTTTGCAACTCCATTAAAACTTGTCAGTATTAAGATTCTTGTCTAAAAAGTTGCCCAATTTCTGATAAAACTCAGCCCTGTTGACAGGGTCTCGGTACAAGTGATTTTCGTTATCTTTTAAAATATAATTTATGTTGAGCCCTTTTTTCCTAAGTTCTTTTACAAACTGATTGGTTTCATTAACATTCACTCTAGAATCTTTTCCGCCCTGAGCGATTAATAATGGTGTTTTAATTTTATCAATCTGAAAAATTGGCGAAGCTGATTTTAAATAATCAACATCAGTTTCAGGGTTTCCAACTATCTCGTTCATCATCTGTTGGTAAGGCTTAAAATAAGCTGGAAAGCCTTTTAAATAAGTAAAAAGATTAATAAAACCTGAATACGAAGCGGCACATTTATATAATTCTGGATGGTAAATAGATTGGTTTAAAGCAGCATAACCTCCAAACCCATATCCAAATATTGCAATTTTATTAGGGTTAACAGTCTTTTGTTCTATCAGCCATTTTACCCCATCTGTAATATCATGCTGCATGTTGCCTCCCCATTGTTTGTATCCTGCAGTTTGAAAAGCTTTTCCATATCCCGTAGAACCTCTAAAATTCATTTGGAACACTGCAAACCCTTTGTTCGCCAGGTATTGTACTTCTGCAGCATAACCCCATACATTTCTATTAGAAGGGCCAGAATGAGGAAAAATAATACAAGGTAAGTTTTTTTCATTTTTACCTTTTGGCAAAGTTAAATAACCGTGGATGGTAAGTCCATCTCTGCTTTTATACTTCACAGGCTTCATCTCACACATGTTCTCAGGATCAATATCCGAATTTAAATCTGCTAGTTTCACCAGCTTTTTATTCTCAAGGTGATAGATATAATAAGCACCCGGATCTTTATCAGTATATGTTTTTAAAATGTAAGAAGTCTCAGAATTATCTTTATCTATGATTTTCACCTCTTGCAACGGTAACTGAGAACGGATATCCTCATACATTGCTTTCACCTTATCATCTAAAAAATAAATTTCCCGTTTTGATATTTCATAGGTGAGGTAAGCCAGTTTCTTTAAGGATTTAGAATACACCACATCAGAAATATCCGCATTAGGGTTTTCATAAATCACTTTAGTTTCTTTTCCGGTTTCACAATCAAAATCAACCAGTGCTAGTTTATCCCTATTTAAATTTGATAAGGCATAAATGTGCTGTTTCTCTCCAGTAAAGCCAAATGGTTGCAAAGTAGTTTTAAAATTATTAGTGATTACAGGCTTAAAAACAGATTTATTATCGGTTCTATAATATAAAGTCTCATTTACACCATCGCTTCCTACAGCCAGTTTAATATTCCCTTCGTTATCAGAAATCCATTCTATAATATTACCTGGATTTTTGATCATCATTATCTTTTTCCCAGTTTTGATATTCAACTTATACACATCAAAATATTCAGGAACTCTTTCATTCATTGCAATCAGGATAAAGTTATTGTCGCTTTTAATCTGATCAATAACTTCCACTCTTGTTTTTGGGCTGGTATTAATTTGCAGTGTTTCACTGCCATCTTTATTTACTGTAAAAACCTGATAATTGTCTTCAGCGTCTATATCTTTCATGTAAAAAAGCTTATCATTACCAGCCCAGAAATAATATTTAATCCCTTTATCGGCAAAAGTAGTGATCTGTTTTACCTCATTCCCTTCAATAGATTGTACAAAGAGATTTAATTTACCTTCATAAGGCTGAAGGTAAGAAAGGTATTTTCCATCTGGTGAAATATGGAAAATAGATTTTTGAGGATCTTTAAAAAAAGTCTCCACGCTTATTTCCTTTACTTCAGTACCTCCTGTACAGCTAAACAATAAAGCGCACAGTAATACGTAAATATATCTTTTACACAAATCCGTCATTAAATTATGTCTTTATAAATTACAGAATCTTTCGTTTTAGGAACTAGTCTAAATGGCTATTAATAATTATTTATCCAAAATAAATAATTATGTACAATAAGGCTTCACAAAAACAGTAACATTTAAAATACAAGCTCTTTCACAAACTTATATAAATTCTTACTGCACTAAGCTTAATTTTTTTAATTTTAAGATCAATGAAAAAAACTGTTCATTTATTTCTGCTCATTATAATTCTACTGAGCGTTAAGCCTGCATTTGCACAGGTGGAAAATGAGGTGATTCTTGCGGAGCAGTTTTACAGGAATGGTGAATATGATAAAGCATTGGTTATTTATGAAAAGTTATATCAAACAAAAAATGGTAGCAACCTATATTATGATAACTATTTAAATACTTTACAAAAACTAAAAAAATATGATGAAGCTGAAAAGCTCATTAACAAGAAAATAAAGGAAGACCAAAGATATAAGATAGATCTCGGCCAGCTTTACCTGGAAAAAGGTGACCTCAACGCTTCAGATAAAATATTTGATTCCATTGTGCAGAACATGCCTGCAAACCAGAATATGATTTCTGAAATTGCTACTTCTTTTTACGCTACAGGCAATTATGATTATGCGATAAAAGCTTTCTTAAATGGCCGTAAAATTTTAAAATCAGACGATATCTTCATCTATGAATTGATTAATCTCTATCGTTACAAAAAAATAAAAGACGGCTTAACTACAGAAATTTTAAAATTGATAGAAATTCAACCTGAATTTATGGCTATGGCTAAAAGTAATTTGAGCCGTACTTTTGAAACTAGTGAAGATTATAATGAGCTGAAATCACAATTGCTTAAAAAAATTCAGAAAGACCCTCAAAATGCGAACTTTATTGATCTTTTAGCTTGGCAATACCTACAGCAGCAACAATTTGATTTAGCACTCCTCCAAATTATTGCGCTTGATAGAAGGATGAATGATAATGGCAGTAGGGTTTTCAACTTGGCCAATTTATTCTTAGACAATAAAGCCTATGACCCCGCCAATAAAGCTTATGAATATCTTATTTCTAAGGGATCAAACAGTCCTTATTATATCTCAGCAAGGGTTGCCTTATTAAGGAGTAAGAATCAACAGATTTTAGACGGGCAATATACACAGCAGGAAATAGCCTCTTTAGTTGAGGATTATGAAAAACTATTGGCAGAATTTGGGAAGAATAACCAAACGGTATTTGCCATTAGGCAATTGGCTAATTTAAAAGCTTTATACCTAAACCAATTGGACCAAGCGCAACAGCTTTTAGAGGAAATTATAGATTTTAATGGTGTAAAACCACAAACTATTGGTGAAGTTAAACTTGATTTGGCAGATATTTATGTGCTGAATAATAACAAATGGGAAGCGGCTTTATTATACGGACAGGTTGAAAAATCTTTCGCCAATGAGCCTTTAGGGCAAGAAGCTAAATTTAAAAATGCCAAACTTTCTTTTTATAACGGAGATTTTGGCTGGGCAAAAGCACAATTGGATGTTTTAAAAGCTTCTACTTCACAGTTAATTGCAAATGATGCCTTAGATTTAAGTTTATTGATTCAAGATAATTTAGCTGCTGACACCACAGGAAATGCTTTAAAAATTTATGCTAAAGCAGATTTACTGCAATTTAAAAATCAATTTGCAACCGCACTAATCACCTTAGACAGTGTGAATACGCTATTTCCCACAAATGATTTGGCAGACGACATCTTGATGATGAAATCGAAGATTTATTTAAAACAGAACAATATTGATCAAGCTGTTATTTCACTTCAGGATATTATTTCAAACTTTGGTTTTAGCATTTGGGCCGATGATGCTTTATTTACCTTGGCCACTTTAGAAGAAGATAAATTAAATGATAAGGCAAATGCACAAAAACTATATGAGCAACTCATAGCACAATTCCCAGGTAGTTTATATGTAATAGAAGCCAGAAAAAGATTTAGAAACTTAAGGGGGGATGCTTTATAATGATTGATGATGATTAACTTTGACACCAATGATTATCTATAACGTAACTACCATCATAGAAGAAAGTATTCAAGAAGAATATCTGGATTTTATGCACCAAATCCACATGCCAGAGGTAATGGCAACGGGCAAATTCTCTTCTTGTAATCTATTGCATTTAACAGAGCCTCAGAATGAGGGAATAACCTACTGCGCACAATATATTACAGACAAAGCAGAAAATTTGGCTGATTATCGCAATAAATATTCTCCAAAACTTCAGGAAGATTTTAAACAAAAATTTGAAGGTAAATTTGTCGCATTCAGAAGTGTATTAGAATCTGTTTAAAATCTTTTAGCAATCATCATGAATATTTTAGAAAGCCCAATCAAAGATTTATTGATTATCGAACCAAAAATATGGAGAGATGAAAGAGGGTATTTTTTCGAGAGCTACAACCAAAAAGCTTTTATAGCAGCAGGCATAAAGCTAGAATTTGTTCAGGATAACCAATCCTTTTCTCAAAAAGGCACATTAAGAGGCTTACATGCTCAGGCAAATCCTCATGCCCAAGGTAAATTGGTAAGAGTGATCAAAGGGAAAGTTTTAGATGTTGCAGTTGATATCAGAAAAAAATCGCCAACCTATGGGCAACATTTCTGTATTGAGCTCACTGCTGAAAACTTCAAAATGGTATGGGTTCCTCCAGGCTTTCTACATGGCTTTGTAACTTTAGAAGATGAAACATTATTTAGCTATAAATGCACTAATCTGTATCATAAAGATTCGGAAATTGGGGCAATGTGGGATGATAAAGACTTAGCAATAGATTGGAAAATCCCAACAAGCGAAGCAATTGTATCTGCAAAAGATCAGCAATTGCCATCTTTTAAGGACTTAAAAAGTCCGTTCTAAAATTTGTTACTGTCATGTCAACAGATACACTCCGACTTAATAAAGCAATCAGTGATACCGGATTTTGTTCAAGAAGAGAAGCAGACCGGGTGATTGAAGAAGGCCGGGTGACTATAAACGGTAAAACCGGAGTTTTAGGCGACCGGGTGACCCATCAAGATGATGTTAGGGTAGATGGCAGGCGTATCAAATTTAAAAATCAGGACGAATCGATTTATATTGCCTTTAACAAACCAAGAGGAATTACCTGTACTACAGAAAGTCATGTAAAAGGAAATATCATTGATTTTATTCGCCACCCTAAACGGATATTCCCGATAGGAAGGTTAGATAAACCTTCAGAAGGTTTGATTTTTTTAACCAGCGACGGAAATATTGTAAACAAAATACTGAGGGCAGGAAATCAACATGAAAAGGAATACATTGTTACCGTAAATAAACCCATTACTCCTGAATTTATCAGAAAAATGGGAAACGGAGTTCCTGTTTTAGATACCGTAACTGCCAAATGTTTTATTAAAAAGGAAAGTGATTATGTCTTCAAAATTATTTTAACACAAGGCTTAAACCGTCAAATTAGGAGAATGTGCGAATACCTTCATTATGAAGTGACCAAATTGAAGCGTACTAGAATTATGAATGTAACCATTGGTAAACTTCCGGTTGGGAAATGGAGAAATTTAACAAAGGAAGAAATGATGGAGATTATGGAAATGGTTGAACAGTCTAGCAAAACTGAAGAGGCTTCTGTTATCGTATCTCGAAAATAAAAAACAAAATCCCTAATTCTTAAAAGCTTCCAATGCTTTTTTTACAAAATCATCATTCTGGTTAAAAACCCTATAAAAACCTTCCTCATTAAAATAATATCTTGCCAGTAATGCTTTCATTTGGTTCACCAAAAAAGGTTTAGAAATCTGAACATCTTGATCTCTTACGTTCAGTTTTTTTAACTTACAGTAAGTAATAAATTTCTTCATTTCCAGGTCACTCACTTGGTATCTTTGTACAAAATCATCAGCATTTTTATAGGCACTGCTATTCACATTGTTAACCAATTTAGAATACACATAATCAGGAATTAAACCTTGTCTTAGTACCTTCTGGTAGAATGGAGTCAGTTTAGAAGTATCTAATGGAACAAAAATATCTGGCATAATCCCACCACCAGCATAAACAACCTTTCCTTTGCTAGTTTTAAATTTTTGATGGTTTACACTAAATGCTGAATCAGTTAAAGCGCTATCTAAAGAAGTATATTCTCCCCGCTCGTACCTATTATTAATCTCTTCTCTGTAAGCATCCGCTCCTTTACTGTAAGATTTCTGTATAGATCTTCCGGAAGGAGTGTAATATCTAGCAATGGTCAAATTCATTGCTGAACCATCGCCAAAACCAAATTGTTCCTGTACCAATCCTTTTCCAAAAGAACGTCGTCCAATAATGGTAGCCCGGTCTAAATCCTGCATTGCTCCGGTAACAATCTCGCTTGCAGAAGCTGTACCTTCATCTATCAAAATCACCAATTTACCGCTTTCAAAAATTCCGTCGCTAGTGGCATTATAATCCGTACGTGGTTCGTGTAAGCCTTGTGTATAAACAATTAACTTTCCGTCGGGCAAAAATTGATCAGCAATTTCTGTAGCTGCATTTAAATAGCCTCCACCATTTCCTCGCAAGTCCAAAATCAGGCTTTTCATTCCTTTCTGCTTCAAAATAGAAAGCTCGTGAATAAAATCTTCGCCTGTGTTTGCGCCAAACTTACTGATCTTTATAAAACCTATTTCCTTATTTACAATAAAAGCCGCATCAATACTGCTTACCACAATCCTATCTCGAACAATCTCGAACTGCTTTGGAGCTAATAAACCTTTCCTTAAAACCGAAACTTCAACTTTGCTTCCTCTTTTACCTCTTAATTTATTTACAATATTATCTGTAAGCAAGTCTTTACTTCCTAAAAGTTGTCCGTTTACTGAAACAATCTTATCGCCTTTTAATAAACCCGCTTTAAAAGAAGGGCCTTCTTCCCTTACATGGGTCACAAATAAAGTATCGTTAAGAATAAAATATTCAATGCCAATTCCATCAAAATTACCCTCTAAACTTTCATTCAAATTTTTAGCCTGCACCGGCGGAAGGTAAACAGAGTGAGGATCTAAATTACTTAAAATATCGTCTATGGCTAAGTCCTGCAAAGAATCTGTGTTTACAGAGTCTACGTAATTATTCTTTACCACTTTTAAAATCCGGTCTAACTTTTCATTTCCCTGCAAAGAAAAAGATGGAAAACCATCACCACTTCCATCCGCTAGGTGTTGCTGATAGGTAGCACCTAAAATTGCCCCAAACAATAGGGCGATTAGCGTAGTTACAAAGTATTTTACGGAATTATTCCTCGACTCAGACATCACAACAAAATAACTAAATATTAATTCCCCATTTGCGATAATCTGAAAATATTTTATGCGTTTTTTAGCCGTTTACGAACAAAATATTCACGAAAGTGCGGATTTTTAAAATTTTCTTTTTTTTGCTGTAGATATTTTACCAATTTTACATGATAATCACAAAATATGACCGAGGTTACTGAGCAAGATTCACTGTACCATAACTTAGAAAAAAAATCAGTTCTGGAGGTTTTGCAAAACATCAACAAAGAAGACAAAACAGTTCCCTTAGCTGTAGAAAAGGCTATTCCTCAGATTGAGCTGCTGGCATCTGCCATTTGGGAAAAGATGGAAAAAGGAGGTCGACTATTTTATATTGGTGCAGGCACTAGTGGAAGATTAGGCATTTTAGATGCTTCAGAATGTCCTCCAACCTTTGGTGTTCCCTTTGATTTAGTATTGGGCATTATAGCTGGTGGAGATACCGCTATTAGAAAAGCAGTAGAGAATGCAGAAGACGATATAGAACAAGCTTGGAAGGATCTTCTCAAGTTTAAAATCACTGAAAAAGATGCTTTAATAGGTATTGCTGCATCTGGAAAAACTCCTTATGTAGTTGCTGGTTTAAAAAAAGCCAATGAAATGGGCATCATCACGGGTTGCATTGTTTGCAACACAGATAGTCCCATCGCTGAAAATTCAAAATTCCCTGTCGAAGTTATTGTAGGACCAGAATACTTGACAGGCTCTACAAGAATGAAAGCCGGAACTGCCCAAAAACTCGTACTTAACATGATCAGTACTACCGTAATGATCAAATTAGGAAGAGTAAAAGGAAACAAAATGGTAGATATGCAGTTAACCAATACTAAATTGGTTCACAGAGGCACAAAAATGATCATGAAAGAAACCGGGATAGAGGAGACAGCTGCTTCTACTTTATTAGCGAAACACGGCAGCGTAAGAAAAGCGGTAGAGGCTTTTATGGCAACTTTACAATAATATGCATGAGATAGAACCCTATTATAAATGGAGGGATGATTATATCGCATCAGAAGATGACCGTTCTCCCTTTTTTGAAACTCAGTATAACGAGTTTAACTATGACAAACAGATCTACAATTTCCTGATTCACCCCCAATGGGATTTCTTTGGTTCTCATACCCTTTATTTAAAAGTTATTTTTGTTGATTACGATTTAGGATACGCCATTATAGAGCTTATTGGTGAGTGGAATGATGCCATAGACAATGATATCATGTTGATGAAGCGGGAAATTTTGGAATCCATCATGAATGAAGGAATTACTAAATTTTTGCTGATTGGTGAAAATGTACTCAACTTTCATTCCTCCGACGACTGCTACTATGAAGAATGGTTTCAGGAAGTAGAAGATGGCTGGATTGCCGGAATAAATTTTAGAGAACATGTAATTGATGAATTTAAATCGAACAATATAGACTACTATATTAATTTTGGTGGCGAATTAGACGATATGAACTGGCGACAGCTGAAGCCTTTAGAATTTTTCAATAAAGTAGAAGAGCAATTAATGCGCAGATTGAATTAGTATAAAAAAACCGCCCTTCTAAAAGAAGAGCGGTCCAAGTCAAAAACCAAAATCAATCATCATCATGTATTTTCAAGCTTCTCTTTTCAGACTAGCTACATTTATGACTTTCATAAATTCAAAAGGTTTAAATAAGATTTAAAATTTTTTCATGATATTCAGGTTAACCGATGAGCTTATTTTCCCTGATCCAGCTTTGGCAGAAGAAGACGGCTTATTGGCTATTGAAGGAGATCTTTCACAAGAACGTTTGTTGTTAGCCTATCAAAGCGGAATTTTCCCTTGGTTTAATGATGATACTCCTATTCTATGGTACAGTCCGCCTGAGCGTTTTGTGCTGTATCCTAAGGAAGTAAAAATCAGTAAAAGCATGCGCCAGGTGCTGAACAGCTCAAAATTCAAAATCACTTTTGATACCGCATTTGAAAAAGTAATTAAGGCTTGCGCCGATGCAAAACGGGATGGACAGGATGGTACTTGGATTACCAACGGAATGCAAGAAGCCTACATTCAACTCCATCAATCTGGCTTTGCACATTCTATTGAAGTTTGGGAAAATAATGAATTGGTTGGCGGGCTGTATGGTGTTTTAATCAACAAAGTTTTCTGTGGAGAATCTATGTTTGCTACAGTAAGTAATGCCTCTAAAACCGCATTGATCTGGCTTTGCCAAAATGTAGTGATTGATTTAATAGACTGCCAAGTTTATACCGAGCATTTGGAAAGTTTAGGAGCTAGATTGATTGATAGAGAAGATTTTTTGAATTGTTTAAAAAATTTGTAAGTCATAGAATTTTTTGCCATGAATTACACTAATGCTTACGGATTCAAATTTTTTAAATTAGTGCATTAGTGGCTAAAAAAAGCCCTCAATTAAATTGAAGGCTTTCAAATCGATTTAAATCAAAAATTAAAATCCATCTGTATTAATTTCTTTTACCGTAACCGGTCCATACTTTTCTACAATAGATTTGATAGCTGCTGCTTTCCCGATAAACAGGAACTGTAAATTATCAGCAGGAAAATACTTGGATACAATTTCTTTGGCCTTATCAGCAGTTAAACCAGCAACATTTGCCTGGAAATTGTTGATATAAGATTCATCAAAACCATACCAGAACATTTGGGTCAATAATTCGGCTAACTGTCCAGATGTTTCATAATCTGGAGGAAACTGGCCATTCACATAATTTTTTGCCGATGTTAACGTCTCCTCATCAATTCCCTTTTCTCTTATTTTCTTTAATACTTCCAGTGTTTTATCAATAGTTGGCTCGGTAGTTTTGGTTGCCGTAAAAGTAGTGACGAAAAAAGTACCAGCATTTTTAAGAGGAGAAAAACGGCTACTTGCACCGTAGGTCAATCCAGAATTTACACGCAACTCGTCATTTAACCAAGAAGTAAATCTTCCGCCTAAAACCGTGTTTACTACTTGTATTGCCACATAATCAGGATTATTTCTGCTGATTCCTTTTCCTCCAATATACATGGTGGTTTCTCTAGCATCTTCCTTATTTACCAAAAGCACTCGTGATTTGGCAGGCAAAGCTTCTGGAGTAGTAATTTTCATACTGTTCCCGCTTCCTTCTTTCCACTCTCCAAATAATTTGGAAATTTTATCCTTCATCATTTTGGAATTAAAATCTCCAACTATCGCAATGGCCGAACCGTTTGGTGTATAATTCTGATCATAAAAAGATTTCAGATCTGCGGTAGTGATATTTTTCAAAGTACTTGGTTTCCCAGAAGCCGGATTGGCATAAGGGTGTTCTCCATAAATAAAATGATCCCAATAATTGGCGATTACATTTCTTGGGCTTTCCTTTGCCCGCTCCAACTGCTGTAACCCTCTTGCCTTTTCTTTTTCAAATTCCTCCTTGTTAAACACTGGAGAAAGCAATACTTCTTTCACAATAGGCAATACTTTGTCTTGATCTGCTTTTGCAAATTTTGATGTTAAACCAGCCGATTCCTTATTGGCATAGGTATTTAAAGAAGCGCCCAAGAAATCAAGCTGTTCCTCAATCTGTGATTTGGTATAACTTTTTGTTCCGTATTGTAAGCCATCAGCTGTAAAAGAAGCCAATCCGTTTTTGTCGCCATCATAAATAGCGCCAGCAGGTATAACCGCAGAAATACTGATGGTAGGCACTTCATGTTGCTCCATCAAATATACTGTTAGGCCATTTTTTAAGGTAAATTTTTCATAAGCCGGCACTTTAAAAGAGGCTTGCGCTTTTGATTGATGCTGAGATGCCACTACAATTAGTATAGCCAACATCATCATTGATATTATTTTTTTCATTTATTTTTAGATATGAGTATTGAGATTTTAGTATTGAGTACCTTTCACACGTACTACTTATAACTTACTACCTATTACTTTAAACTTTTTACTTTTTAATCTTCTACGTTAGCTTTTAAAATCCCCACCGTTCTGTTAGATTTTTTAAAATATTGGTTAGCTACTCTTTTTACATCATCCAAACTTACTTTCGCATATTCATCTGGTGCGGTAAACATTTTTTTATAATCACCAAAAAACAGTTCGTAAGTTCCTAAACTATTCGATTTTCCATCAATAGTTTCAACAGCACTATAAAATTTCATCAGCTTTTGGTTTTTGATTTTCTGCAGTTCTTTTTCGGTAATTCCTTCTTTAGCAATCTTATCTAATTCGGAATAAACCGCTTTCTCAATTTCATCCGTTGATTTTCCTTTGTTTGCAGTTACATAAATCTGGAATAAAGTGGGATCAAAACTTTCTTCGTAACCTGAAAAAATGGAAGTTGCCAATTGCTTTTCATCTACCAAAGAAGAATAAAGTCTTGAAGAATTTCCGCTAGTGAGCACAGAATTTAAAATATCCAAAGCATAATAATCTTTATCCTTAGCATCTGGAACATGGTAAGCAATCATCATATAAGGAGAACTCACTTCTTTCTGTACGGTTATTCTTCGCTCTCCCGTTTGTTTAGGTTCTACCAAATGCACCGCAGGACCAGGTTTTTGTGCTGGAATTGGCGCCATGTATTTCTCGGCCAAACGTTTCACTTCTGCTAACTTTACATTTCCTGAGATCACAACTGTACAGTTATTTGGTGCATAATAAGTTTTAAAGTATAATTCCAGATCTTCCTTCGTCCAGTTTTTAATATCCTCTTCGTATCCAATTACACTCCAGTGATAAGGGTGTTCCTGAAAAGCTGTTGCGCTAACCTGTTCTCCCAAAGTTCTCCACGGAGAATTCTCTAAACCAGTACTGCGCTCAGAAAGTACTACTTCTCTTTCAGAATCCACATATTTTGGATCAATGCTTAAATTCTCAATTCTGTCTGATTCTAAATCAAACATGGTTTCCATGGCGTTTGCAGGAAACCAATCGGTGTAAACTGTAACATTCTCTGTAGTATAGGCATTGTTTGCGCCACCATTAAATTCCATGGTACGGTCAAACATTTTGGGACCGTATTTTTTTGCACCGTTAAACATCATGTGCTCAAAAAAGTGTGACAGTCCGGTTATTCCGGGATGCTCATTTCTAGACCCTACATGATAGAACAAATACATATTTGCATTTGGGATAGAATTGTCTTCCAAAACCAAAAACTTCATCCCATTTTTAAGGGTAAAAGTTTTTACATCATCAACTTTGTTTTGGGCATAAAGCTGAGTGCTCGCTACCAACAACAAGGCAATTATTAATCTCTTGATCATATTTTAAATTTTAGCATTTGCAATTTAATGATTGAAGGTCAAAATATCGAATAATTATATATTCTAGCCTAGTTTTTGTATTCTTATTGTATAATATTACAGTTAAACCTCTAAAATTTTATCTTTACAAAAAACAAAATAACCATGCTTTCAAAAATCAATTTCACACAAACCAAGTCATACGAATATTTAAGCAACCATTTGGCAGAAATTGCTCCTATCCATATGCAACAGCTTTTTGAAAAAGATCCTGAACGTTTTAATAAATTTTCAGTCCTTTTCAACGATATCTTCTTAGACTATTCCAAAAACCGTGTGAATGACGAAACCATGGCTTTATTAATGCAATTGGCTAAAGAATGTGACTTAGAAAACGCCATCAACTCCATGTTTAATGGAGAAAAAATAAACGAAACAGAAGATAGAGCCGTTTTACATACCGCTTTAAGAAACCGCAGCAATAGCCCAGTATTATTTGAGGGCAAAGATGTAATGCCGGATGTAAACGCAGTTTTAGCCAAGATGAAGAAATTCTCTGAAAATATTATTTCAGGTGCTTGGAAAGGTTATACTGGCAAAGCAATTACCCATGTGGTGAACATTGGTATTGGAGGTTCTGATTTAGGACCTGTAATGGTGACTGAAGCTTTAAAAAGCTATAAAAATCATTTAACCCTTCATTTTGTCTCCAATGTTGATGGGACACATATTGTTGAAACACTGAAAAAAGTTGATCCGGAAACGACTTTGTTTTTGGTTGCATCTAAAACCTTTACTACGCAAGAAACCATGAGCAATGCACACTCTGCAAGAGACTGGTTTTTAGAAAGCGGTGCAAAAGATACTGATGTTGCCAAACATTTTGCAGCGCTATCTACCAATGCAGATGGAGTTGGCAAATTTGGCATTGATACCGAAAACATGTTTGAGTTTTGGGATTGGGTAGGTGGAAGATATTCTTTGTGGAGCGCCATTGGGATGCCTATCGCATTGTCAATTGGATTTGAAAACTTTGAAGATCTTTTGTTAGGAGCTCATGAAATGGACAACCATTTTAGAGAAACAGAATTTGAACAGAATGTACCGGTCATTTTAGCGCTCCTTGGCGTTTGGTACAATAACTTTTTTGAAGCAGAAACAGAAGCTATTTTACCTTACGACCAATATATGCACCGCTTTGCGGCTTATTTCCAACAAGGAGATATGGAAAGTAACGGAAAACATGTGGATAGAAATGGAGAGGTGGTAAATTACCAAACCGGACCAATCATTTGGGGAGAACCTGGCACAAATGGTCAGCATGCTTTTTACCAGCTCATTCATCAAGGCACTAAATTAATCCCATGTGATTTTATTGCCCCCGCACAATCTCATAATCCTATCGGCGAGCACCATAAAATGTTACTCTCCAACTTTTTCGCACAAACTGAAGCTTTAATGAATGGTAAAACCGAGGAAGAAGTGATTGCAGAGTTAGGAGCAAAGAGCAAGGAGCAAAGAGAAAAGATTGCTCCTTTTAAAGTTTTTGAAGGCAACCGACCAACCAATTCAATTTTAGTGAAGAAAATTACGCCAAAAGTATTGGGATCATTATTAGCCATGTATGAACATAAGATTTTTGTACAAGGCGTGATCTGGAATATCTTCAGTTTTGACCAATGGGGAGTAGAACTAGGCAAGCAATTGGCCGGCAAAATCTTACCTGAACTACAAGCTGACGATGCTGTAAGTTCTCATGACAGTTCTACCAATGGATTGATCAATTTGTATAAAGACTGGAGAAAGGTTTAACATTATTTGGGCACTTTAATCCCGATGAAAAATCGGGACAGGCTGCGCTTTACGCTATATCTTTTTTGCTAGCCTTCGCTCCGTTCAGGCTAGCAAAAAAGCCTGCCCGACAAATGGCGGGGATGTCGCTTCAATCGTTAGCGCAAAAGTTTAAATAGCCTACTGATATCCCTTTGCCTGCAAGTTGAAAAGTTCAGCATATTTGCCTTCAGCTTTCAATAGTTGTTGGTGCGTTCCTGATTCCAGCAATGTTCCGTTTTCTAAAACTAATATCCTATCTGCAAGGCGGGCGGTAGAAAACCGGTGTGAAATTAAAACCGCAGATTTTCCTTTGGTAAGTGCTGCAAAACGTTGAAAAACTTCATACTCTGCTCTCGCATCCAATGCGGCCGTTGGCTCATCCAATATTAAAACCTGTGCATCCTTCATATATGCTCTGGCTAAAGCTACTTTTTGCCATTCGCCGCCAGAAAGTTCTACACCATCATTAAATCTTCTGCCCAGCCATTGTTGGTAAGCATCTGGAAATTTCAAGGCCAATTGATCTGCCAAACTTTCGCTTGCCGCTTTTCTAACCAGCTCTTCATTGTCTATTTCTTTAATATTCCCAACCGCAATATTCTGATGAAAAGTCATTTGATAACGAATGTAATCCTGAAAAATAATTCCCATATTGTGCCTGAGATCATCCAAGTCATATTCTTTTAAATCTCTTCCATCTAATAAAATCCGTCCTTCTGTTGGGTCGTATAACCTGGCTAAAAGTTTGACCAGCGTTGTCTTTCCTGCTCCGTTTTCGCCTACTAAAGCCAGTTTCTCTCCCGGTTTAAGTTTAAAGCTCAAATTTCTGTTTGCCCATCTATCTGAATTGTGGTACTGAAAGCCTACATCTTCAAATACAAATCCTGTTTTTATGGGATTTGGAAAAGGTAATGCGTTTTGTGGTTTAGTAATTTTTGGTTTGATCTCAAAAAAATCGATGAAATCGTTAAGGTAAATAGCCCCCTGAGAAACCATGGTAAATCGCGAAAGCATGGTTTCCATTAATCCACTCAACTGACGGAAAGAGCCCGCCAAAAAAGTAAGACTACCTACGGATGATTTGCCCATTACAGTATCATAAATGATAAATCCGTAGGCTGCATAATAGCCAAGCGTACCTAAAATAGAAAAAAAGGTTCCCCATAGTGACCTGCGGACAGCAAGTTTACTATTGTCGCTATAAAATTTATCAGAAAGTGTTTTGAAACGGGCAATGATAAAATCAGCCAGTCCAAAAATCTTCACTTCCTTTGCAGTTTCATCGCTGGCACCCAAATATCGTAAGTAATCCAGCTCCCTACGTTCCGGGGTCTGGCTTCTGGAAAGTGCATAATTTTTACTATTGAAGTAGGATTCACCCAAAAATGATGGGATAATAGCAAGTATTAAAAGTAAAATCAACCAGGGATTAAAGGCAATGAGTGCGGTGAGTAGAAAAGCCATGGAAATAAAATCCTGTACTTGGCTCATCACCTGCGAAAGCAAAACCGTTCTCCCAACCGTTTGCTGTCTGGCCCGCTCCAATTTATCGTAAAAAACAGAATCCTCAAATTGGTCCAGATCAAGCGTTGCCGCATGCTTCATAATGCGCATGGAAGTGTAATTGGAAAACTGATCGCCCAATAAACTATCTGTAAGGTTGATCATCCTATTCAGTCCATCGGTGAGTAATGCTAAAGCAAATTCTAAGACCACCAATTTCCATAATTCCTGCAAATTACCATTTGGGCTATTGGTGCTTAATGCTACAACATGATCAATAATTAATTTACCTACATATAGCAACGTAACAGGCATTGCCGAGCGCAAAATTCTTAAGGTAAAACTAATAAGTGTTTTGCTCGGACTGCTTTGCCAAACCAACCTAAAGAAGTTAGGCAAGTTTTTTAATGCCGAAAGACGTTCTTTAAGGGAGATATCTTGTATTGGAATTGTATTTCTGGTTTTTGCCATTTGGTGATTGAGGGTGATGTAAATCTGATATTTTTTAAAGGAAGGTTTATTGTTTTTTAATCCTTTTTTCTATTGTTATTTTCTTTTACTGATAACGCATTAAGAGCATCTTTTGCATTTAGTTGAGTTACTACTTTTTTTCCGGTTCTGGCTTCCAATTCCTTTAAGGCCACTTTTGCAACATTACCGCCTTGTTTGGCTACTCTTTTACTTTCCTCAAAATTTTCAGGATTTGTTGCCACAGAAATATCTTTTGTAGATGCTTCTGCAAGCATATTTAAGATGAGTTCTGTATTAGTCATATTATCCCGCAAATTTTCTTTTTTTAAAACCTTCAGCATTTTATATTCTTTAGTGGTTTGATCACTCCATGCCTTTGTAATAATATCCGTAAGTGTTGCAAACTGTTGCCCTTCTTTTAATCCTCGTTTTTTTTTGCCTGCGGCAGGCAGGCACTCATCTGTTAACTCCTTTCTTATTTCAATGCTTTTCAAACGTTGATTAATCCAGTTTTCAGAATAACCCAATCTCATATAATTTTCCAATGCCCTATCAATACTCAATTCAGGGTCCTGCATTTCATCTAATCTTTCCGAAGCAACTTTTGCCAACCATAACTTAAAAGGTTCAGCTTTGGGGGAAGGAATACTTTGAATTAATCTGAATAGCTGTTCTGTATCTGCAACATCGGTCATTCTCATTTTCCCATCGGTTGCAAGCATTTTCAAACCGTTACAATTTGTAACGGTTTCATTTCCCTCAGCTAGAAGACGCTTTTTCATCACCCGCCAGTAAACCTGTGGGTTTTCACTTTCGGTAAGTATAGCTAATACATCCACAATGGAGACAAACCACTTTTCCTGTGCTGCATCCCAATGTGTTCTTACTTTTTTAAACCTGATGTGCCTTTTTTAAAAGCTGTACATAGCAAATTAGGTATTAGCGGTGATTTTGTATTAGAAAGTGTTTAATATCATTTTAAATATTTTTTAGCTTATCATCTGTTATTAAACCAAATAATCCCAACTGGTTTAGGATTCCGCTAGAGTCAATTAAATCTGCTTTATTTATCAGGACTTTTTCTAGTGAAATTAAAAAAATCTTCTAGAAAAATCAACAATCAATACAAAAGCCTTCATCTAAAACAATATAGATGAAGGCTTTTAATGTGTTTTATAATTATTTCTTAGTTGAAAACTGGTAAATAGTTGTAGTATGATAGGTATCTCCAGCATTTAAAACCGTTGAAGGAAAATTTGGTTTGTTTGGAGAATCAGGAAAATGCTGTGTTTCTAAACAGAATGCAGAACGTAATGGATATGCTTTTCCACCTTTTCCGTCTTTATCAGCACCAGTTAAAAAGTTACCACTGTAGAACTGTAAACCTGGTTCTTCTGTTATGATAGCTAATTCAATTCCTGTTTTAGGACTGTAAACTGTGGCAACCTTTTGCATCCCTCCTTTTTTGTTCAATACAAAATTATGGTCATAGCCTTTTCCGCTTTTCAGCTGTTCATTTTCTTCGTTTATTCTATCGCCAATTGCAGTTGGTTTTCTAAAATCAAACGGTGTTAAGCTCACATCCATCATTTCTCCCGTTGGAATTAAAGTATTATCAACCGGAGTAATGGCATCTGCATCAACCATCAATACATGATCTAAAATAGTAGAATCTCCTTCTCCACTTAAATTAAAGTAAGCGTGATTTGTTAAATTCAATACCGTTTTTTCATCTGATTGGGCATCGTAATCCATTTTTATTCCGTTTGTTGAGGTAATGGTATAAGTAACATTCACCTTCACATTTCCAGGATAACCACCTTCCCCATCAGGCGAATTGTAAGAAAGCATCAAAGTAGAATCGTTTGGTTGAGTTGCTTCCCAAACTTTATTGTAAAAACCGCTTTTTCCTCCGTGTAAGGTATTTACACCATCGTTCAGTTCCAAAGCATATTCTTTACCATCTAAAGCAAATTTTCCTTTCCCTATACGGTTGCCATACCTTCCTATAATGGCTCCAAAAAACGGTTCTCCTTGTTTCTGATAGCTTTCTACTTTATCATATCCTAAAGCAACATCCACCATTTTACCATCTTTGTTTGGAACAATGATACTTACTATCCTACCTCCTAAATTGGTGATGGCAACTTTCATTTGGTTCTGATTGGTTAAGGTGTATAATTTCACCTGTTTGCCATCTAGCATTTTGTTATAGTTGGCGGTATCAGGAATTCTTACTGTCATAGAATCTGAACTTTTATCGCTTGCCTGTTGATTATTACAACTGCTGACTGCTACAGCCAATAAGAGACTGATGCCGGTAATGAGATTTTTTTTCATATTTATTTAATAAAGGTCATTGGTTTTTAAATTTAGTCTTTTTATTATTTCAATTCACTACAGGCCATTTATTACTGTCCCATCTCAGCTTTTCTATTCTTAATTTCGATATTCCTTTATCTGAAGCATCATAACCATGGAAGATCAGGTAGTCATCGCCATCAAATGTGCAAACGGCATTGTGGCCAACGCCATACCATTTGTCGTTTCCTTCCAGTAATAAGCTTCCTCCGCCTGTAGCCATTGAATTCCCTTCTTTATCCAAATAAGGTCCAGAAATATTTTTAGCTCTCCCAACTATCATTTTATAAGTGCTTGCTGGACCTTTGCAACAGTAATCTATGGATGCAAATAAATAAAACCATCCATTTTTCCTAAATACAAATGGAGCTTCAATGGCATTTCCTCCGGCACTTACCGGATTACCTTCTGTAGATGGCATATTACCTTTTATTTTTGGATCCTTTTTTCTACTTGCAATAGTAGGCAGTTCATTTAGATTTTGTGCTACATGCAAACGGTCTTTACTAAGTTTCGCAAGTTTTAAACCATCCCAGAACGAGCCAAAAGCCAAATAAGGATTTCCTTTTTTATCTGTTATTAAATTAGGATCAATAGCATTAAAATTTGTTTTCCCCGGTACTGATTGGATAATTTCTCCATGATCAATCCACTGAAATTCAGGATCGGTGGGATTTAAAGTTTTATTGGTGGCTAAACCAATGGCGGAGGTGTTTTTACCAAAAGCAGAAACAGAATAATAAAGGTAATAAAGCCCTTTGTAATAGGATATATCTGGAGCCCAAATATGATTTCTAAAACCTGGAATAGCTTTCACCGCCCATTCCGGTGCTTCATTAAATACCGGCTCTTCCGCTTTCCAATACTTCCTATCTGTTGATGACCACACTGCAATTCCTCTGCCTGTGCAAAACAGATAATAGGTTTCATTTTGTTTGATCATTACTGGATCATGAACAGAAATATCTTCTTTCAGCTCCTGAGCATTAACAATGGAGACAATAAAAAAAAGTAACATTAAAGCAATTAATCTTTTCATTTTAGGTCATTTTAATACGAATCACTGTCATAGAATTGGCTTCCAAATTAGTGGAAATCATTTTCTTCTTTACTTTAATAGGCATTTCCTGTGGGAATATTTCCTTAGGTGCGGTAAAGGAATTTACATCATTTGGACTAGCGGAGGTAAGCACCGTTTTTATACCCGTTGGTTGCAACTCTTTCTTCCCTTCGACTTCAAAATTGGCGTCCTGAGATTTATCTGTAGTGTTGATGATCTTTAAAATTAGCTCATTAGCATTTTTATCTATTACTGAAGACGCATAAATCCCATTTTCTCCATTCTTAGCTCCGTCTTTGTTATTTAATGCTACTACATGAGTGCCTTTATTGGTCGAATATAATTTCTGAACATAGTAATTCGGCGTTCCATAAGAACGTAAATTATCTACCCAAATCATATCCGGTGTCCATTGCCATCCATCAATATGGGCAAAAAGTGGTGCGTAAGATGCCATCACCACCACATCCGCATTGCGTTCTAATCCTGTTAAAAAAGCAGCTTCTGAAATAGCGGTATTTAAATTGTTCTTGTTATTTATACTTACTGTTTTATCACTTTGCGCCGCATATTCTCCAGCAAAAACCTTTGTTCCATTTCGTGGATAATTATCGTATCTTGAAACATTCTGTAAAAACCAATCTGGTTTCCGATAGTAGTGTTCATCTATAATATCTGCATTCATCTTACGCAGTTCAGTATTTAACAAATCAAAACGTTCTCCATCAGGATCTGTACCCGAGCTGTTGACTAATTTAATATCAGGATATTTTGCCTTGATGGCTTTAGTAAAAATCTTTAATCTTTCTAAATACTGAGGTCCCCAATTTTCATTCCCTATTCCCAACATTTTTAAATTAAAAGGTTTTGGGTGCCCCATATTGGCTCTTACTTTTCCCCACTGAGAAGTCACATCACCATTGGCAAATTCTATTAAATCCAAGGCATCCTGCACATAAGGATCTATTTCTTCTATAGGCACTAATTCTGCAGTATTAAACTGGCATGCCATTCCGCAGTTTAAAATCGGCAAAGCTTCGGCGCCAATATCTTCTGCCAACTGGAAATATTCAAAAAAGCCTAAGCCAAAAGTTTGAAAATAATCTGGAGTTGGGCGATGAGCAAATTCTGTATTCCATCTGTTAACAATCAATTCCCTATCTTCTAAAGGACCAATGGTTTTTTTCCACTGATAACGGGTTTCCAACTCTCGCCCTTCCACTATACATCCGCCGGGGAAGCGTAAAAAACCGGGTTTCATATCCGCCAATAGCTGAACCATATCAGCCCGCATTCCTCCGGGTCTTCCTTTCCAGGTATCTGAGGGGAATAGAGAAATCATATCTAAATCAATTGTGCCGCTTCCTTCAAAAGTGATCTTAAAATTTGCTTTTTCTGATGTTGCGGAGGCGTTAAAACTTGCTGACTGTTTTTCCCATGTATTTGACGAGTTTTTTGGAGATAAATCTCCACTGCCTATTACTTCGCCTTTTTCGTTAATCAGCTCCAGCTTTAATTTTATTCCTGGTTGTTGCTGTTTGTACATTAATGAAAAATCGTACTTCAAACCTGCTTTAATTCCCATTCCACGGAAACCTTCATTGGTCAAACTTTTTGAGCCTTTACCATCAACTTTTACTCTTAAAAAACGAGGATTGGAGGTATGGGCTTCTTGTCGATTTAATACCAAAATATCTCCTTCAGTATTATTTCCTTCAATTTTCCATCCCATTAAAGGTTTATAAAATTCAAAAGATCTATTTTTAACCAGCTCGGCATAAATTCCACCATCAGCTCCAAGGTTAATATCTTCAAAGAACACCCCCCACATAGTAGGTTGTATGGTGGCTTTTATATTTTCTGGTTGTACTTTAAAAACGGTTTGAGCATTCCCCTCAAAAGCTGAGATAAGGAAAACCGCTAGACTAATATTTCTTATTTGATTTTTCATTTTCATTTAATTCTCCTCTTGATTATTTTACTGCTTCCACTCCTTCAGTGGTCATGATTACCCGCTTCATGGTTCCATCTTTGTTATAATAAAGTCTATCAATACAAACAGATCTGTGAAAACTTCCCGCATCTGGTACTAAAGCTCCATTATGATAAATAAAATAATCTTTTCCTTTGAAATTAATAATAGACTGATGATTGGTATTACTATTCCCTGCTATCTCATTTAAAATCCCTTTAAATTCCCAAGGTCCATTGATGCTTCTGCTCATGGCATAGGCTATTTTTTCAGGAAACCCATAAGCGTAAGACAGATAATACCATCCTTTGCGTTTATGAATCCAAGGTGCTTCTGTATAATGCGGAAGTCCTTTAATAGACATAATCGGTCCATCCAATTCAATCATATTTTTCTTAAGTTTAACGTAATAACAACTGGTATTTCCCCAAAAAAGATAAGCTTGTCCATCATCATCAATCATGACTGTTGGGTCGATATCATCCCAACTGATTTTGCTATCCTTGGTCATATCGTTAGTGATTAGAGCCGATCCGATGGCATCTTTAAATGGTCCGGTTGGACTGTCGGAAACAGCAACTCCAATTGCTTTTCCATGTATTTTTCCATGACTGATGGCTACGTACCAGTAAAATTTCCCGTCACGTTCAATTACCTGAGAAGCCCAAGCATCTCCACTTGCCCAAGTAAAATCACTTGTTTTTAAAGGCACAGGATGTTCTTGCCAATTCACCATATCAGATGAAGAATAGCAAAGCCAATCATTCATCACATAACGGTTCACTCCTTTATCTGCTACATCATGTCCCGTATAGAGGTAAACTTTATCTTTATAAACCATTGCAGCAGCATCCGCGGTATATTTATCCCTGATAATAGGATTGCCAACTTTAACTTTTTCCTGAGCAAATGAACGGAATGTTGTGATTAGAAATAATGCCGATAATAAAATTCTTAACCTGTTCATCTTTTCTTTATTTTAATGCTAAAACGATAACGCTGTGAGCTGGAATTGTCACATTTAATTGATCTCCTTTTAATTTAGCACCTTTAAAGTCTGTTGGTATAATTTGATTAGGTTTTTCAAATGAGTTATAATCTTGCAGTTTACCAGAAACCAATATTCTTCCAGTTACATTATTAAATTTCATTCCTTCTAAATTAATAGCGATCTCCTGAGATTTAGAAGCATCAATATTTACTAAAGAAATATGGGTGATACCTGCCTTATTCTTTGATGCTGAAGCAGAAACTGCAGGAAGTTTCTGACCATCTAAAACATAATCATTGCTGCTAATTTTTAACGGAATTAAAGTTGCATCCTGATGGACTTTGTACATTTCCATTACATGATAAGTTGGTGTTAAAATCATCTTCTCCTTATCTGTTAAAATTACTGCTTGCAATACATTTACACATTGAGCCAGATTTGCTATTCTCACACGGTCAGCATGATTATTAAAGATATTTAAAGTCAATCCGGCAATCATGGCATCTCTAATGGTATTCTGTTGATATAAAAAACCAGGGTTCGTTCCCGGCTCTACATCGTACCATCCTCCCCATTCATCTACCACTAAAGCTATTCTCTTTTGAGGATCATATTTATCCATAATAGCACCATGTTTGGTCACCAATTCTTCCATCTCTAAAGCACTTTTTAATGTGGCAAAATATTGCTGTTCTGTAAAACTTACTGCCGGTCCTTTTTTACTCCATTGAATTACAGAATAGTGATGCATTGCCACTCCGTTTAACATCTGGTTAGGAATATTTTTCATTAATGTTTCCGTCCAACGGTAATCAGCACTATTCGCTCCAGACGCAATTTTAAAAAGATTAACGTCAGGAGTATTACTCATGAAAGTGGTATATTTGCGATATACATCTGAATAATATTCAGGTGTCATATTTCCACCACAGCCCCAAGCTTCGTTCCCTACTCCCCAAAATTTTACGTTCCAAGGTTTATCCTGCCCGTTTGTTCTTCTTAAATCAGACATTGGGCTTTTACCATCAAAATTGGTGTACTGCACCCAATCAGAAAGTTCCTGCACTGTCCCACTTCCTACATTTCCAGACAAATAGGGCTCAGCACCTAATAATTTGCACATATTCAAAAAATCATGAGTGCCAAAACTGTTATTCTCTGTCACATTTCCCCACCAAACATTCACCATGCTAGGTCTTTTTTCTTTAGGCCCAATTCCATCTTTCCAGTGATAGGTATCAGCAAAACATCCTCCAGGCCAACGGAGGTTAGGGATATTTAAGTTTTTTAGGGCATCAATAATATCATTTCTTACCCCATTGGTATTTGGGATGATTTTATTTCCCTCACCAACATAGAAACCTTCGTAAATAGAACGTCCTAGATGCTCTGCAAAATGACCATATATATTCCTGTTGATTTGAGTTTGTTCTGAAGATACAGCTAAAGATATGGTGTTCTTATCTTGTGCTTTACTAAATGATATGATTAATAAAAATAAAACCAGTGTTATTAAATATTTTTTCATTTATAAATTTTGAAAGGTGAACTTATTTCTAAGCATTAAATGTAACAAAAATTATTTCAGAGAAATTCTTTGAGGGCTTGAGTAAGCAAGCTCTGTAACTCCAACTGTTTTAACACCAACACGGGCATAAATGGCCTCTTCATTGGTTAAACTACTTGGAATATTGACACTCATATTCAGGGGCTGATTTAAATCTGTAATAGCCGATCCTGCCATAGAACTACTCGCATTTTGATTTTGATCATCAATCAAAGCTGTTTTAAACAAATAGAGTTTAACTGTCTCTAAAGCTTTTGATGTGGTTATTGCACTCACATTTATGGTACACTTAATAGAAGAACCTGACTTTTGAAATGTAGCATCCTTAACCAAATAATAAGGGGTGACAGGAACATCAATAACCGTATTTCCTTTCACTGTCACAGAAATGGAATCAGTATTATCTATCCATGGGCCTATACCCCTTTGTCTTGTTAAAAGGTAATTACCATCAAACAATGTTGCTTTAAAAGAGCCATCTTGATTAACATAGATAGGGATTTTGCTAAAAAATGCATAGCCATGTTGCCATAACTCCAATTGTACACCATTTGATCTTAAACCAATTGATGTTCCCTGATAATTTACACTGCCGGTGAGAACAGATTGAGGCGAGGTGTAGTTATCTTTTTTACATCCTATTACACCAAATAATAAGATGATTAGGTAAAAATATATATTCTTTAAGATTTTCATATTCTAATTAGTTAAATGGATTTGGAACAATAAGCGGATTATTGTTAATTACTGCCTGATCAAAAGAAGAATAGTAATTAAATTGCTGAAAAAAGCGAGGTGATTTGAAACGGGAAGCTACCATTTTAATGAATACGAACTTCCCATCTTTACTTGGATCACCTGGTCTTATTACCCTATATGGATACAATGCATAAACCATATCCTCTGGATTTGAAGCATTGCCAGTCCAAACTTTATCTGCAATTCTCCAACGTTTTAAATCCCACAATCTATGGTCCTCAAATGCCAATTCTGTTCTTCTTTCTTTTCTAATTTTATCAAGAGTTAGGGTTCCATTTGTAAAGCTTTTAGGGCCAAATCCTGCTCTTTCTCTTATTGCATTGGTATAGGTTAAAGCATCGCTTGTTTGGTTTAGCTCAAATGCTGCTTCAGCAGCGTTTAAATAAACTTCGCCTAATCTAAACCAAATCCACCATACATCACTTTGTATACCTCTTGTACTTGTGCCAGCTCCTGAATCTATGAATTTCCTTAAATAAAAGCCTGTATTTGACACTTCTTGAATTGAACGATGAGGACCGGAAGCTGAAACAAGCAATTTACCATCTCCTCCATTGGCTGGATTATAAATCCCTCCTAAATCTGAAGATTCAATAATTTGATAAGTACTGGTACTGGAGTTCCAATTTAAAACTCCAGCCTGCATATCAACAGTTACTCCCTTAAATGAAGCCCCCGGATAAATTATTGTACCATATAACCTGGCGTCTTTGTTGGCAAAAATATCAGTGGTATTATTGTAATATATATAATCCGAGTTATTTGCAGTGCGTGTTTTTAGTTCACCGCTAGATCCATCTAAATAATCATAACTTTCTACAAGATTAAGAGAAGGAGTTACAGAAGATGAACTTAAATTATCCTCTCTAATACCCCTGGGGATATTTTCATAGGTAAAAAGATGTTTTTTAGACTTCGCTGTTAAAAAGTCTCTTACAAAAATAACTTCTTTGTTATTAGTTTTTTTAACAATTGCTTCATAAAAATTCTCGCCAACATTAGGATTAGCTTTATACAATTCATATACTCCACTGCTAATGATGGCTTTTGAAGCATCTAAAGATTTCTGAAAATACTCGGTTGCTTTTGAAGCAGGAATACCAACCTCATTACCTGCTGTAACTATATTTGGAGTTAAAAGAGAATTATATTTAGCCAAGGTTGCCGCGTATAGCATGCTACGGCTCTTTAGCGCAAGACATGTAAATTTATTAGCTCTTCCGGAACTCCCAACGTTACCTATAACATTTATAATATCGTCCATTTCACTTCCTATGAAATCATATACTTCTGATTCCTTTGCTCTAGGAACTTGAAGTTTGGTAGGGTCACCACTATAGTCATACAGCAGTTGGCTTGTCACTAATGGAACTCCTCCCATTCTTTTTACCATTTCAAAATACATATATGCTCTAATGAATCTAAATTCTGATTTTAATTGTGTTCTTTGTGGCTCTGTAAGTGTTTCGCTACCATATTTATCTACATTGTCAATTGCGAGGTTTAAATCACGGATAAAACCATAATCATATAAACGCCACCTGGATTTATTGTAGGTGATATAATTATTTCTCAATTCATTGTTAGATTCACCAGACCACATCGCATCATCGTAATCAGCCATGTTTCTCCATTGTGATCCTGCTTGATCATTTAATCCCATATCTGTAGGAATTCGATTATAATAATTAGCTAACAGTCCAACTATCAATTTTTGATCTTTCCATAAGTCCTGATCAGTTACAATACTTACCGGCTGCCTCTCCAAAAAATCTTTTTTACATGAAATATTGGATGAAACAATTACGAGTATTAATAGCGTTAAAAATTTTGCTGTATTTTTCATAAAAAATATTATAAAATGAAATTAAAACCGAAAGTATATATTTTCTGTTGTGGATAAACCAATCCATTTGTAGATGAAATTTCAGGATCAATTTGAAATTTGCTTACATTATCTATAGAAAATAAATTAGTTCCATTAACATAAAGTCTAAGTGAGTTAATCTTTAATCTTTCTACAAATGCCTTTGGAAAAGTGTATCCAAGTTCTAGATTTTTCAATCTTAAATAACGAATATTTGTGGTCCAAAAATCATTCCTATAATTATCGTCTAAAACACTCCTAAAGATTGAAAGAGTTGTATTATCTTTTCTTATAGCAGGATATGTACCTGAAATCCATTCGCTGTTCGAATCGTATGGATCTGCCCGGTGCCAACGATCTGTTAACATATAGGCTGGAGAACTGCCATTATTTTGAAATGGATATTTTAATTCATAATCTCTATAATAGGTTTGCATTCCTGCGCCAACAAAATCAAAAGCTAATGAAACACCTTTAAAACTTACCCGACCATTAATTCCATAATTAAAATAAGGTAATGCCCCTTCAGCATATCCTATAGGTTTTTGGTCTAAATTGTTAACGATACCGTCACCATTTAAATCTTCATAGATTAAATCTCCCGGGAGTAACGTCCGATTTCCCTGACCATCAATATTTACCTGATAATCATTAATTTCTTGCTGATTTTGGAAACGCCCAATTATATGATGACCCCAATTTATATTTTGCCATCTTTGAGTTGTACTATTACGATATTCATCGTAAGAATTACCAAAACGAGGTTTATATATATAATCATTTTTTGATCTGCCCATGGTAGCATTACCTCCAATGGAGTAGCCAACACTACCAATTTTATTGCTATAGGTTAAAAAGCCATCAAATCCTTGAGTGATATCAGAATTCAAATTTTCTAATGGTAAACCATAACCCACCTCATTTGGAAGAACTACGTCATAACGAGCCGCAGGAAATCCAGATCTTTTTCTTTGAAATACATCAAACTGACCAGTAAAATGTTTAAATACATTAAAGTCAATCCCCAAATTCATCATCCTATTTCTTATCCATGATAACGTTGTGGTAGGTAGCCCTCTTGGAGCTACTCCAGTATAATAAATACCGTTGAACACTGCATTTCCTGCGTTGGTGTTGTATCCTCCTAAGTAATCGAATGTTGCAGGGCTATAATAGTTGCCTCCACCGTTTTGCAATTCAGTTCCTGTTTCTCCAAATGAGAATCTTAATTTTAATTCATTTATATTTTTAGATGCATTTTTTAAGAATTTTTCTTCTGAGATACGCCACCCTAAAGATATTCCTGGAAAAAAACCAAATCTGCTCCCCTGTCTATAGAGAAAAGAACCATCGTATCTAAAAACAGCTTCAGCTAAATATTTTCCCTTATAATCATAATTGAGCCTTCCAGCATAACCAGAATGTGCTTCTTCATAAAAAGAATCACCCAAATAATCTAAGTCTGCAAAAAGTTGTGTAGTGATGATATTATTTGGCGGTACGGAATGTAGTGCCAAAAAAGAGTTGTTAGCTTCTCTTCTTTCATAAGCAGCAAGAACAGAGAAATTATGATTTCCTATTTGCTTTTTATAGTTTAGCTGAACTTGTCCAAACTTTGAAATCACATTACGTTTATGCCTTTCTCTCCAAGGGTTTTGATTGCCATACAATGTTCCATTGGCAGCCCTGTCATTATATGTGTCTGTAACAGGGTCATATATATATGCAGAATAGGTATACTCAAAACCATCAAAATCCTCATTGCTGTAATCGTAAGAATAAAGTCCTTTAATACTAAGGCCAAAATCAAAATCATACTGAGCATTTAATTTTGCTCCGGAAGCTCTTGTAATATCATCAATGTAACCTGTGATATCGTCTCTATAGGTTGCCGGGTTAACGTTGACATTATGGGTTTGATTGATATAGAGAGGGTTATTATTGGCATAAGGTGTTTCGGTAGGCCAATTACTTCCTATACTTAATAATGGATTAAAATAATCATCTAATCCTGGAACGCCAACATTATGATGATCTTCTACCCTTCCACTTAACTGAGCACCTATAGTAAAGCCCTTAGCTAAGGTTGTAGATAAATTTGCCTGAAGGTTAGTTCTGTTAAAATTAAAATCTTTTATAATTGCATCCTGATTAATATGACTTAATGATAAATAATAAGTAGACTTTTCAGAACCGCCTGATGCATTAGCGCTTATTAAGTACTGAGGAACATTTGGCCTAGTAGTAAATTTAAAATAATCTACACTTTGATATCCTGGGTCTTTACCTTCTTCCCATTTAGCTAACTGCTCTGGGGTATACAATAGCGCAGGATTTCTCCCCAGATTTTGTTCAGATTCTAATCTACCCCTTACATATTGGGCAGCATTTGCTGGCTGGGGAAAGCGGGAGAAATTTTGCAATCCATAATAACTTGAAATAGAAATTTGCGGTTTTTCGTTCCTCTTTCCCTTTTTGGTGGTTACCAAAATTACTCCATTTCCTGCGGCTAAGCCATAAATAGATGCTGAGGCGTCTTTTAATACTGTTACACTTTCAATATCATCCAATCCCAATTGATTAAATGCATCAACGCCAGAAATACCAGTGTTTAACCCAAACGCATCTGTTCCGTTTGAAGTACTATAGGTTACACCATCAATCACATATAAAGGATTACCTAAGTTTCTAATTTGTAAGGTCGCTCCATTACCGGGTCTGGCATCATTTGTTCTGGCGGTAATCCCTGGTATTTTACCCACCAAGGCGCTTGTAGCCGCAACTGCTGGAGTTCTTACAATGTCTTTTGCTTCTAAATTGCTAATCGCTCCGGAGATGGTGGCCTTTTTTTGTGCCCCATAAGCCACTACTACTATTTCATTTAGTGAGTTACTGCCATACTGCATTTTTACGTTGATATTAGTTTTACCTTCAATTAGCATCTCCTTGGTATTAAAACCGATATATGTAAATACCAAAGTGCCATTACTAAGTGCGTTTAAAGTGTACCTCCCTTGAATATCAGACAAAGTACCTACTGTAGACCCTTTTAAGCGAACACTTACACCAATTAATGGTTGCCCCTGGTCATCTACAACAGTTCCAGTCACAGTTAAGGATTGCGCAAATGAAGAGTTAACACAAAAAAGCAACAGCACAAATAAAGATGTCACCCAATGCCGTAGACTAAACACCTTTCTACTTAAAAAGAGAGAAGTACCCTCCTGTTCAAAATTTTGTTTCATAAATATTATTTAAGTTTATAATTTGGTGATAATTCTAAAATCAACTTATCCAAAAATTGTAATTAATGTATAATTGATATTTAATTTTTTGTTAACTGGTCAGATTAACAGTATAAAGTAACAAAGTATTTTTTAAAATGTCAAATTAACATTTGTTTTTTTTTCAATTATTTTTTAACAACTTTTATAAAAATTAATTTTACCCTCATTTTCCACTTAAATTCAATGATTAGGTACCAAGGACAAACCAGAATTTTAGTAGCAATAGACTGTATCATATTTGGTTTTGATGGTGAAAACATTAAGCTTTTGCTGATCCAGCGTGGGTTTGAGCCTAGAGTCAGGGACTGGAGCTTAATGGGGGGGTTTTTACAGCAAAAGGAAACTTTAGATCACGCAGCTAATCGTATACTTTATAAACTTACCGGCTTAGACGGCGTTTATATGGAGCAACTGGCTACTTTTAGTAACCCATATCGGGACCCTGTAGAAAGAACAATTTGTGTTGCTTATTTTGCGCTGATTGACATTCACAAATATGAGAAACAGATCATAGAGGATTATCATGCAGAATGGCACGCATCCGATCAGTTGCCTGAATTAATTTTTGACCACACTGAAATGGTTCAACAAGCTAAGCTTAAATTGAGGTACAAAGCAGCTTTACATCCAATTTTGTTTGAATTGCTGCCTGAAAAATTTACTATCCCACAGATACAAAGTCTCTATGAAGAAATTTATGGCGTTCCATTTGACAATAGAAATTTCAGCAGAAAATTACTTTCCACAGGCCTTTTGTTAAAACTTACTGAAAAAGATAAATCCTCTTCTAAAAAGGGTGCATTTTATTATAAACTAGATAGCCATCTTTATCAACAAAATTTTCAAGCCTTTCTAAATCTTATTCCTAATCCTGATAAATTAGTTCCTTAATTTAATATTATTTTCATATTTATTTTCTTTCTTCAAAAAACAAGTGTTACTTTGACACATAATAAACTAAGTATGCGTCAAATTAACTATGTGATAGGGGTAGATTTCGGAACAGATTCTGTTCGTTCCGTTCTTATAGACGCCTCAAACGGCAAAGAAATCAGTGCTTCCATTTCCTATTATACTAGATGGAAACAAGGTTTATACTGTGATCCTTCAAAAAGCCAATTCAGACAACATCCGCTAGATTTTTTAGAAGGGATGACTAAAACTATACAGGAATGTATAAAAACAGCAGGGCCTGAAATTTCCAAAAATGTGAGGGCAATTTCTGTAGATACTACAGGATCTACACCCATAGCAGTAGATAAATCTGGTACTCCTTTAGCTTTATTGCCGGAATTTAAAGAAAATCCAAATGCCATGTTTGTACTTTGGAAAGATCATACCGCTGTAGGTGAAGCTGCAGAAATTAATGCATTAGCTACTAAGTTTGACATTAATTATCTGCAATTTGTTGGTGGAATTTATTCCTCAGAATGGTATTGGGCAAAGTTGTTAAGGATTTTAAGAGTAGATGAGCAAGTACGTAATAGTTGCTATTCTTGGGTAGAGCATTGCGACTGGATTACTTATTCTTTAACTGGAGGCAATGATGCCGATAAATTAAAGAGAGGGGTATGCTCCGCAGGACATAAAGCACTTTTTGCAGAAGAATTTGGTGGCTTTCCTCCTGAAGAATTCTTTGTGGCTTTAGATCCGCTATTAAAGAATTATACAAAAATGTTTGATAAAACTTATACTTCTGACCAATCAGCAGGAAATCTTTCTGAAGAATGGGCAGAGAAATTAGGTTTAAATACTGCAGTAAAAATAGGAATTGGCGCTTTTGATGCCCACATGGGAGCTGTAGGCGGACAGATTGAACCTTATTATTTAAGTAAAGTAATGGGAACATCCACCTGCGATATGTTGGTAGCCCCTATAAAAGAAGTAAACGGAAAATTAGTTGGCGGGATTTGCGGACAGGTGGATGGCTCTATCATCCCTGGAATGCTTGGAATGGAAGCCGGTCAATCTGCGTTTGGTGATGCTTATGCTTGGTTTAAACAGGTTTTAATGTGGCCTGTTAAAAATCTTTTAGCTGATGTGGAAGGAATTGATGAAGCTAAAATTATTGAGCTACTTGATGCTCGAATCATTCCTGCTTTAAGCGAGCAAGCGAACTTGCTTCCATTGAGCGAAACAGACGAACTGGCTTTGGATTGGTTAAACGGTCGACGTACTCCCAATGCCAATCAACTCTTAAAAGGTGCATTCTTAGATTTAAATTTAGGAAGTGATGCGGTTAGAATGTTCAGGTCTTTAGTAGAAGCTACCTGTTTTGGAGCTAAGAAGATTGTAGATCAATTTAATGATCAAGGAATTCCTGTTAAAGGATTAATAGGATTAGGAGGAGTAGCAAAAAAATCCCCTTTTATTATGCAAATGATGGCTGATGTAATGAATATGCCAATTAAGATTCATAAATCTGAACAAACCTGTGCCATTGGGGCAGGAATGTTTGCGGCAACTGTCGCAGGGATTTATCCAAAAGTAGAAGATGCCATGGAAGCGATGGGACAGGGATTTGATAAAGTTTATCAACCTAATCCGGAAAAGGTAGATTTATACGCTAAACGTTACCAGAAATATACTGATGCAGGAGCTTTCATAGAATCGTTCGACAAAAAATAATTAATTATGAGCAAATATCAACACCTAAAAGAAGAAGCTTTTGAGGGTAATTTAAGATTACCAAAATTAAACTTAGTGCTTTTTACTTTCGGAAATGTAAGTGCCGCAGATCATGATTTGGGCGTTTTTGCTATTAAACCCAGCGGTGTACCTTATGAAGATTTAAAGCCAGATAATATGGTAATTATAGATTTTGAAGGAAACACCGTAGAAGGAAAACTAAGGCCTTCTTCAGATACCAAAACTCATGCGGTTTTGTATAAACATTGGAAAAATATTGGAGGAATTGTGCATACACACAGTACTTATGCAACCGCCTGGGCACAAACTCATCGGGCAATTCCAATTTATGGAACTACACATGCAGATCACCTCACAGTAGATGTTCCCTGTGCTCCGCCCATGAGTGATGAAATGATTCAAGGGAATTATGAGCATGAAACCGGTTTCCAAATCATGAATCATTTTAAAGAATTGAATTTAAACCATCAAGAAGTGGAGATGATTTTAGTGGGCAACCACGCTCCTTTTACTTGGGGTAAAAATGCGGATAAGGCAGTTTATAACAGTGCGGTTTTAGAAGCTTTGGCACAGATGGCTTTTTTAACCGAACAGATTAATCCACAGGTTTCTAAGTTAAAAGATTCCTTAATCAAAAAACATTTCGACAGAAAACATGGCGCTGGCGCTTACTACGGCCAGTAATTTATTAAATCATTAAATGAAAAAATGAAAAATTTAAAAGAATTAGAAGTTTGGTTTATCACAGGATCTCAACACTTGTACGGGGAGGAAACCTTGAAAAAAGTTGCTGAGCATTCTCAGGAAATCGCTTCTTTCCTTAATCAATCAAGTGCTATTCCGGTGAAAGTGATTTACAAGCCTATTGTTAAAACACCAGAAGAGATTTATGAAGTAATTATACAAGCCAATGTTGCGGTAAACTGTATTGGAATTGTCACTTGGATGCATACTTTTTCACCAGCTAAAATGTGGATTAGAGGGTTGAGCCAGCTGCAGAAACCAATGCTTCACCTGCACACCCAGTTCAATCGTGATATTCCTTGGGATAGTATCGATATGGACTTTATGAACCTGAACCAAAGTGCGCATGGCGATAGGGAATTTGGTTTCATGGTTTCCAGAATGAGGATGAACAGAAAGGTAGTGGTAGGTTTTTGGCAGGATGAAGAAGTTTTACAACAGATCAGCACTTGGACAAGAGCTGCAGCAGGATGGCATGATTGGCAAGGCGCTAAGTTTGTCCGTTTTGGCGACAATATGCGCTATGTTGCCGTAACTGATGGTGATAAAGTAGAGGCAGAACTGAAATTCGGCTTTTCTGTAAACACTCATGGTATTGGAGATTTGGTAGCGGTGATCAACAGCATCAGCGAAAGCCAAATTAACGACCTTCTTAAAGAATATGAAACCAGTTATCATTTAGCTGATTCTTTAAAAGACGGCGGAGCTGACAGAAATTCTTTGGTGGAAGCAGCCAGAATAGAACTAGGGATTAAAACCTTTTTAGAAAACGGCGATTATAAAGGCTTTACTGATACTTTTGAAGATTTACATGGAATGGTGCAACTGCCTGGAATTGCGGCGCAACGTTTAATGGAACAGGGCTACGGTTTTGCCGGAGAAGGTGACTGGAAAACAGCAGCGTTATTGAGGGCCTGCAAAGTAATGGGCAGTGGCTTAAAAGGTGGAAATGCTTTTATGGAAGATTACACTTATCATTTCGACCCTAAAAATCCAATGGTTTTAGGATCACACATGCTAGAAATTGACGCTTCTTTAGCTGATGGAAAAGCAAAATGTGAAGTGCATCCTTTAGGTATTGGCGGAAAAGCAGATCCGGTAAGATTAGTTTTTAATGTTGCTGCAGGTGATGCCTTAAATGTTTCTTTAATTGATATGGGAAACCGTTTCAGGCTTTTATTGAACGAGGTAAAAGCAATGGAACCCACTGAAGATTTACCACACTTACCAGTTGCAAGAGTATTATGGAAGCCTTTACCGGATATGAAAACTGCCTGTGCCGCTTGGATTTACGGCGGTGGCGCACACCATACCGTTTTCAGTCAGAATTTGAACCAGGAATATTTTAGGGATTTCGCTAAGATTGCCGATATAGAATTGGTAAGCATTGACGCTAAGACGGAGCTTGATACTTTTGAAAAAGAGTTGAGATGGAGCGAAGTTTATTATCGTTAATCATAAAACAAGAAACATTCAGCAATTGCTGGGTGTTTCTTGTTCTTTTATCACTCTTTAGGTTTTTAGCTTTAAGCTTTGTGCATTTAGCTTACAGCATTTATTTTAATTTATTTCTTTACCACTTCAATCTGAAAAAGTTTATCCCATTTTTTACCGGTAACAAAAATTCTTTTCCCTACCGAATCATAAGCAATCCCATTAAAAACATCATTTGAGCTATCGCCAACCGGAGCATGTGGTAAGCCCATCATATTAATATAAGCTTCTACCTCTCCTGTTTTGGGATCAATAATGGCTATCAATTCTGATTGATAAATATTAGCATAAAGCTTTCCATCAATTAGCTCTAGTTCATTTAATGAATCAACTGGGCCTTTGTTGTCATAAACTTCTATATAACCTTTAGATTGATAAGTGTTTTTATCTAACATAAAAATACGGTTAGTTCCGTCCGTATTGTAAATCACATTTCCATCAAAATACAATCCCCAGCCTTCATTGGCGTGGTTATAAGGAAAAGTTCTCAATAATTTAAAAGTAGCTTTATCATACTCTAAACCTACTTTTTCTTGATAAGTGAGCTGAATAATTTTATCTCCAACAACAGTGATTCCTTCTCCAAAATATTTAGAATCTAATGCTTGTTTTTGAACAAGCTTACCATCTAAAGTTTCCTTTAATAAAGCTGAATGACCATAGTCACCGGCACTTTCATATAAAAAGCCATCGTGATACTCTAAACCTTCGGTGTAAACGTCAGTGGAATGTGGATAAGATTTGATGATTTTATAACCATAAATTGGCGGTGTTTTAGCGCTGATTAAAATAATATTTGTGGTAGCATCTTCCTCTACTCCTTTTCTAAAAATTTTAGCGGTAATTAATCTGCTTCCAAGCGGATAACCTTTAGTGGAGAAACTTATAGAGGAGGTATCAGTCGCCGTTTTTAATTTAATGGTATCTATAAAATACTGAACAGAATCTACCAAACCATCAGCATAAGAAATATGAAGCTGAACATCATTCCCAGATTTCAACACTTCTCCACTTTCTGGGGAGAGAAAAGAAGATGAGGTATTTGCACTTTTTTTGTCTCCATTACAAGAAAACAATAAAAAGATAACTCCTATAACAACTGCTGATTTTAATTTTAAAAATTTCATTTTGATGAAAGTGACTGATATAAGCTAAAGTAAAATAAAGCTTTAAATAATTAGCATTTTAAAGGCGTTTTAACAATTATTAACTCGCTAAATATAAGTTGCTTTAATAATTCCAAAATGCGTCTTCAATGTGTTTGAGCTCATACGACTCAAATCCTTTTTTAAAAAGTATCGCGATGATATCGAAACGGATTTCTCCTTTAAAATCCATTACATAAACGTATTCTTCGGCAGCATCTGTTAACAATTGCTGTTTTTTTTGGTCTACAAATTCTTCAGGTTCTCCAAAGTAATTACCAGACCTCGCCTTAACTTCTATAAATATGATGGTTTTATTTTTAAAGGCAATGAGATCTACTTCTGCCTTTCCAAAAGTCCAGTTTTCATCTAAGATTTCGTAACCTTTCTCTTCCAAAAAAGCTTTGGCTATGGCTTCCCCTTTTTTGCCGTCATCATTATGAATAGCCATTACTTGGTAATCACAGAACCTAAATAATTAGAAATGTATCTTTCCACCTCTTTTAAATCAAGGTATTCTTTCATTAAAATGGTAACGTTAGCTTCATCTTTTTCTTCCTGAATAGCTTTCTGCTTTACCGTAATCATGGTTGAAATCTTCTTTTTCTTCAAATGAAAAATAGCTCCCATCACCGTTCCTTTTAATTTATCACTTTCGTTTGGTACAGTAATGTTGTGCATATTATACCAGTTTTCACTCAGCTGATAAGGAGAAGAAATCATATTGACAGCCATACTTGCTATCTCCGCATCAGGATGCTGGATAAAATCTTTTTCTTTTGGCAGGTATCCTTTATCCAATTCCTCATGGTAATATTGTATCACCTTTGCATATAGCGGGTTTGAAAAAGAGACATCACTTAAATTGGTAATGATGTAAGGTCCAATATAAGTATCCGTCATTTCTTCCCAATGCACCATTTGATCACCATAGGTTAACAAAACCCTGATCATATCCTTTTCCTGAAATTCATCAGTCTGTACTGATTTTACCTGCAAATATTCTTCAGGAATTGGCGGTTCTTCTTCGTTTGATGGACGGTAATTCTGCTGGTTGTCTTTTTTAGCTTTAGACAATCTCATTTTATTGAGCTCAGAAATCAGAATCCGCTCTTCCATCTGGAGCAGGTTGCTACATTCCCTTAGAAAAACGGAAGCCTTAATGGCATCTGGTATCTTGGCAATGCTTTCTACCACTTCTCTAATCACCCCGGCTTTCTTTATCGGATCGTTGCCGGCATCTTTTAAAAGAATCTCTGTTTTATAAAAAATGAAATCCTTTTTATTTTTCTCTACATGCGTTTTAAAAGCTGAAGCACCTAATTGTTGAATGTAAGAATCTGGATCATGACCATCTGGAAATAAGACCACTTTCACATCCAATCCTTCTTCCAAAATCATGTCTAAACCACGGAGAGAAGCTTTAATTCCAGCTGCATCTCCATCATATAAAATGGTGACACTTTTGGTGAACCTACCAATCAGCCTGATCTGTTCAGTGGTCAATGAAGTTCCTGACGAAGCAACTACATTTTCCACCCCGGCTTGCTGTACAGATAATACATCAGCATAACCTTCTACCAAATAGCAATTGTCTAAATCTCTAATTGCTTTTTTGGCCTGAAAAAGTCCATAAAGTACATTTGACTTATGATAAATGTCACTTTCAGGAGAATTGACGTATTTGGGAACGGCTTTATCAGTTTTTAAAGTTCTTCCGCCAAAGCCAATTACCCTACCGGTAAAATTATGGATAGGAAACATCACTCTTCCACGGAACCTATCGTATATTCTTCCTTGATCGTTTTTGATCAGTAAGCCTACTTCTTCTAAAAAATTCTGTTGGTATCCATCAGCTACCGCTGCTTCCTGCAAAGCCGACCATTCATCAGGGGAATAGCCCAACTCAAATTTCTTGATGATATCTTCCCTGAAACCTCGTTCTTTAAAATAACTTAAGCCAATTGTTTTTCCTTCCTCACTTTCCCACATGCTTTTCTCGAAAAACTTAGCGGCATAGTTAGAAACAATATACAGGCTTTCTCTTCTATCCTGCTCTTGTTTAAATTCTGGACTTACTTCAGTTTCTTCAACTTCAATATTGTATTTATTGGCAATATATTTAAGTGCTTCAGGATACGAATATTTTTCATGCTCCATGATGAAGTTGACGGAATCGCCACCTTTACCGCAACCAAAGCATTTGAAAATCCCTTTACTTGGCGAAACATGAAAAGACGGCGATTTCTCATTGTGAAAAGGGCAGAGACCAATCATGCTGGTACCACGCTTTTTTAAATGCACAAAATCACCAACTACCTCCTCTACCAAGGCAGTTTCTAAAATCTTATCTATCGTTTCTTTTTTAATCATATCGGAAGAACAAATTTGCAGAAAATAAAACGGAGGGCAAAGAAAAGCTGAAAGCTTAAATTAATTATTTGAAACTATAATAATACACCAAACGTATTCTTAAGAGCAGGAGTAAGAATACTTATAATATTAATCACAATTCTTATATTAGAAAGTAGATTAATGTAAACCATTATGAAAAACCCTAAACCTACAGACGAATTCAATTTAAGAAACACATTGTGGGGTGTCGGCGTGATACTGATCGACAGCAACTCGCACATCCACGATTACATACATAGCCTAAGTTTTAAAAAAGAGTTAAAAGAGTATGAGAAGGAATTTGGTGAATCAAGATTTAGGATAGCGATAGGTCTAGATTTTTGCCGAAGCGTGAATGACATCATAGTACGTCATGGTTTAGAAACCTGCGATTTGCTAAAAGCATTTCTAGAAGATTTTTATGCTGAAAATGGAACCTTCTGTCACGAATTACTATGTGATGATATCGCCAACAGAGAACATTTGAGATTTGGCCCAAAAGAAGAACATGGAAAACTAGATAGCCAAAATTATGACGAAACCGCATTAGCCTATTGCCAATTCTTGAAAAAAATTATTAAGAGTTTATACTACAGTTGCTGCGCCATTACTCTGGAGAGCTACCAGATTCCGCATAAAATGAAAACAAATATTTATTATACCGTTAATACTAATTTCCGATTCCTAGACCGAAATCAATATGACATAAAAAAATTTATCAGTCTGATTAAAGCTTTGCAGTATAGAGTAGTGAGCATAAACGCCATACTTCAAAAATTTAATTGAAGTATCTAATTTAAATTGATCAAAGATTGATTTTTTTCCACTTTATCACCTGGTTTGATATTGATTTTCTTAATATGGATATCAGCTGGCGCCTTAATCATATTTTCCATTTTCATAGCTTCTAATACTAACAGGCTGTCTCCTTTTTTAACCTCATCTCCCTCCTTTACTAATATTTTTAAAACCAAACCAGGCATAGGCGCTTTTATTTCTTTCAATTTACTAGCATTCAAATTTTCCAGACCTAGATTTTTAAGCAATAAATCATATTGATCTTTAATGTCAAGCTCGTATATATTAGCATTTATTTTGATCTTTATTTTCTTTGCAGCTTTATCAAACGCTATTAATTCTGCATTGTAAGATTTATGCTGATGTAGAATGTGAAAATGGTTGTTGCCTAAATCTACTTTGTCAATCTCTTCTATAACGCCGTTAAGTTTAACCGTTCCTTCTTTGAATTCTGTATCAAATTCATGCTTTCCATTTACTTTAATCTTATACATAGCTTATTGTGTTAAGGCAAACTGAATAAGGTTTGCACCCATCTTTAATGCTTTTTCCCTTGATTGCTGCGTGTCTTCAGGATAAGTCCCAAAATCTTCCCAACCATTTCCCAAATCACATTCAAAATCATAAAAGCAAACTACTTTACCTTTATAAATTAAAGCAAAGCCTTGCGGTCTCTTTCCATCATGCTCATGAATTTTGGGCAGGCCACCAGGGAAATCAAACTTTTGATGATAAATGGGATGATTGGCAGGTAATTCCACAAAATCTAGTTCAGGAAATACTTTCTTCATCTGTGGTCTGATAAATTTATCTAAACCATAATTATCGTCGATGTGAAGAAAGCCACCACCTATTAAATAATTCCGGAGATTCTTAGCTTCCTGATCAGTAAAAATAACATTGCCATGCCCGGTTAAATAAACAAATGGATAATTAAATAAATCTCCACTGCCTACCTCAACATTTACATCATCTGCAGCGATTTGTGTGCCCAGATTCTTATTGCAGAAGTTGACCAAATTGGGCAAAGCGGTTCTATTGCCATACCAGTCTCCGCCACCATTATATTTTATTTTGGCGATTTTGTAGGTAGATGCATTGTGAAATGCTAGAACAAAGAGTAAAGAGCAAAGAATAAAGATGGAAAGAACAAAACTGAGTGCGCCAACTTTAAACTTTAAACTTTCAACTTTTAACTTCTTGCCTCCAACTCTAAACTGTAAACTTTCAACTTTCAACTTTCTCCCCTGTTTAAATAATTGATTTCGAAGCATGCCTGTAGTGCCGCAGTTTCTGTTCTTAACCTGCTTTCGCCTAAAGTTATGGGAACAAATCCATTTTCCAAAGCATATTCTATTTCTGTTGGAGAAAAGTCACCTTCGGGTCCAATGAGCAGTAAATATTTTTGATGCGGAACGAAATTGGAAGAAATGTCACTTTTTTCTCCATCTTCACAATGGGCAATGTATTTTTTATCGGCGGAAGCCAGCGCAATAAACGCTTTAAAGGAAATGTATGGATTGAGTTTTGGATGATAGGCCTTTAAAGATTGTTTAATTGCCGTAGTGATGATTTTATTGGAACGGTCAATCTTAATTTCTTTTCTTTCCGAGCGTTCACAAATGATAGGTGTAATTTCATCAATCCCAATCTCAGTAGCTTTCTCTAAAAACCACTCAAAGCGATCGATATTTTTTGTTGGCGCTACCGCAATGTGCAGGTAATGGTTACGCTTAGAAAACTCTTTTTGGGTTTCTAAAACCTTTAAAATTGTTTTTTTTGGATGTTCAGCTATGATTTCTGCGAGGTAAAGTCCTCCTTTGCCGTCTATCAAATTAACCTGATCGCCAGTTTTGAGCCTTAAAACCCTAATACAATGCTTACTTTCTTCCTCATCTAATTGATAGGTATTGTGGGCAATATCAGGGGTATAAAACAGGTGCATTTAATGCTCGTCTACTGCGTCTTCTTTCTCAATAATCATCTGTAATTTTACAGATTCGATGTTTTGATCTATCTTTTTAAGGATGGTAAATATATAGCCATTGAATTCTTTCGTTTCTCCAACTTCAGGAATTTTTCCAAAGATTTCACTCAGCAAACCAACTACGGTATCATAATCCTCATCTTCGGGCAAATCATGAGGAAGAAATTCATTGGCATCATAAACAGAAGCTGATGCGGTAACTATAAATTCATTGTCTGAAACTTTCTCTACCAATGGTTTTTCTTCATCGTATTCATCCTGAATATCCCCCACCAACTCTTCTACAATATCTTCTAAAGTCACCATCCCTGCTGTTCCTCCAAACTCATCCAATACTATGGCAATCTGGATGCGCTTTAATTTCAGCTCGGCCATTAAATCATTAATTTTCTTTGATTCAGGGACAAAAAGAGGCTTTCTTAAAATATCAACTAAATTAAACTGACCATGCTTTACAATTAAAGAAAGAATGTCTTTAGCATGTACAATTCCCACAATTTTATCTATGGTTTCATCATAAACAGGAATTCTTGAATACCCTTCTGAAATGATGGTATCCAACAGTTCTTCCTGAGTTGCGGCCAGCTCAATTGCAGAAATTTTTGTACGGGGCACCATGATATTTTTTACCACACGTTCATTAAAATCGAATACATTTTTAATGAGTTCGTGTTCTGCTTTATCTAACGCACCCGATTCTTTTCCTTGATCTAATAGGTATTGTAATTCCTCAGAAGAATGAATCGCCTCATGTGCATTTGCGGTATTGATACCAACCAACTTCAAGATGATATTCGCAAATCCGTTTAAAACGTAAATAAAAGGTCTGAATATCAAATAAAAGAATTGCAAAGGTAAAGCTATAGCCATGGTTGTAGCCACCGGCCTTTGTATGGCTAAAGTCTTTGGTGCTAATTCTCCAAAAACAATATGTAAAATGGTAATGATGGTAAAGGCCAACACATGACCAATATTAGTCGCCACGTTTTCTGCAATAGGCAAAGAAAGAAAGCCAAAAATATTCATGACCAGATTGGACATCACTTCTTCACCCACCCAACCTAAACCAAGAGAAGCTAAAGTGATTCCTAATTGAGTAGCGGCCAGATAGCCGTCTAAATGAGAAGTCATGTGCTTTGCAATCTTTGCAACTTTACTACCTGTTTTGGCTTTTATCTCTATCTGAGAGCCTCTTACCTTAACAATAGCAAATTCTGCTGCAACGAAAAATCCGTTCAGCACCACTAAGAATAAGGTTAAGAAAATACTAAAACCACTAATTTCGGGATGGGGGTCCATTTTTATTTGTCTCTAATTACTTTATTGTAAAGCTCTATACTTTCTTCAATCACTTTGTAAGCATATCTTTTTCCTAAAAGATGCTCAATTTGTACATTTTTCTCTTCTAATGCCTTATAATCCTGAAAGAAACGAACAATTTCTTTCATGGTATGAGGAGGTAATTCTTCTAAATCCTCAATATAATTAACAGACATATCGTTTTTTGCTACTGCGATGATTTTGTCGTCCTGCTCACCATTATCTACCATGTGCATTACGCCAATCACCTTAGCTTCAATCATTGACATTGGATAAACATCTGCAGAGCAGAGCACTAAAATATCTAGTGGATCATGATCGTCACAGTAAGTTTGCGGAATGAAGCCATAATTGGCAGGATACATTACTGATGAAAACAGCATCCTATCTAACCTTAGCAAGCCTGAGTCTTTATCTATTTCATATTTCGCTTTAGATCCTTTAGGGATTTCAATGATTGCAGTTACTGTTTGTGGCGAATTTTCTCCAGGTGAAATGGAGTGCCAAGGGTGATGATTATTAGTCATTTTCTAAATCTTCTTCTGTTTCTGTTTCTACTTTTCTACCAATATTTCTTCTTAAAAATGCTGCTATTAAGGGAATGGTTGTAATTAAAATAAAACCCAAAATAATATAACCAAGATAATCTTCTATCTGTTTTTCAAACTCTTTACCTAAGAAATATCCGAGAAGGGTAAGAGAAGAAATCCATAATACTGCACCTGCAAAGTTATAAAAAGCAAATCGCTTTATATCTAATTTTACAACTCCTGCAAAAATAGGTGCAAAAGTACGCACTATAGGTACAAATCTGCCTACTATTAGCGCAAAAGCACCCTGCTTTTTATAGTATACTTCTGCAGCTTTGAGGTATTTCTTTTTGAAAAAAAATGAATCTTTTCTTTTATACAAAACTGGCCCAGTTCTATACCCAAACCAATATCCTACAAAGTTTCCTATAAAAGCGGCCATTATTAAGCCTACAATCATTACCAAAATGCTCACATCTAACCTGCCGGTTGCCACAAACATTCCCGCTAAAAACAACAAATAGTCACCAGGAAGAAAAAAGCCAAAAAATAGGCCAGTTTCCGCAAAAACGACAAATAAGATTAAATAAAATCCTCCTTTGTGAATGATTTGCTGTGCATCAGACAGCTTTGTGATGTACTCCCAGAGTTCATGCATAGTTTCATTATAAAACTACAAATATTATTGCAATTTTATAACTAAGTGAATTTTAAAAAAGATCCGTGATTAGAGAAGGATAAACTCCCAAAACAATTGTTGCTATTGCAGATACGGCAAGCACAAAATTATAATAGCCGGATGAAGTTAATTCCTTGCGTTCTGCTTCTTTAAAATACATGGCTACAATCACTCTGAAATAATAGAAAATACCAATTACAGCATTTACAATTGCCAAAATAACCAACCAGATGTGATATTCTTGTAATGCTGTAGAGAACATAAAGAATTTACCGATGAAGCCTGCTGTTAAAGGAATACCTGCTAATGAAAGCATTGCCACAGTTAGCACAAAAGCCAAAAACGGGTTTCTCTTCCCTAAACCGTTAAAATTATCAAAGTTTTCACCACCTGTTTGCTCTTTCACTAAAATCAATACGCCAAAAGCAACAATTGAAGCAATAGAATAAGCTGCCGCATATACAAAAACAGAATTTACGGAAGTACTGCCTAATGCAACAATTGCAAATAGCATGTATCCTGCATGTGAGATGCTGGAAAAAGCCAGCATTCTTTTAAAATTTGTTTGGTACAATGCAGTAATGTTGCCTATAAATAAAGTAAGAACAGTAATGATCAATAAAGTTGGCATCCAGAAATCTGCCAATGGTGCAAAACAAATCATGAATAAGCGAAGAAAAGCAGCAAAACCTGCAGTCTTTACCACTGTAGACATGAAAGCAGTAATCAAAGTTGGAGAGCCTTCATAAACATCGGGTGTCCAAAAATGAAAAGGAGCAGCGCCAATCTTAAAGCTTAAACCAACAATCATTAATACAATACCTACATAAAACATAGGATCAATTTCTCCAGCAATTGGACGATCAGTTACGTATTGAGCAATTACACTCATATCAAACGAATGCGATGCTCCATAAATTAAAGCGATCCCAAAAAGTAAGAATCCTGTAGAAAAAGCACCCATTAAAAAATACTTTAATGCCGCTTCATTAGATGCAAAATCTCTTTTCTTTATCCCCGCAAGGATATATAAACTCACCGACATGATTTCTAAGCCTACAAAAAGCATGGCTAAGTTGTGGTAAGAGACCATAACAATAATTCCTGCCAAAGCAAAAAGAATAATGGTATAATATTCAGCTACGTTTTCACTGATTTTTTCGAAATAATTCTTTGACAGCTGAAGAATTAAAATAGTGGAGACGATGGTTAAACTGGAGAAAGCCACTGCAAAGTTATCAAATAGCATCATTCCGCTATAAATTGCAGTTGCTCCACTGTTCCACTCCATAATAGCTAAAACCAAAGCGCCCAATAAACCCATAATGGTAACTGGTAATAAGGCATTCTTTGCTTTAAATAATCCCAAATAAAGAACTACGATGGCTAAAATTGATATGACTATTAAAGAATTCATTCTTCGAGTTAAAATGCTAATTTGTTATTTACCTGACTGATCAATCCATTTACCGCAGCTTCTGAAAGGTGAAGAATTGGTTTTGGATAAAAACCGATCACTATAATTAGGGTACAGATAATAGTTAAAACAGCTATTTCTGAACCTTTGATATCTTTAAATGAGCTGGCCAGTTCGCTTAACTGCCCTTGCATTACATTCTTGTACATTCTTAACATGTAAACCGCACCAAAAATAATGGTTAAGCCTGCAATTGCAACAAACCATATTCCATATTGATAAACTGCATTCAGCAACAAAAATTCTCCAATAAACCCATTTGTTAATGGTAGAGCTACAGTCCCTAAAATCACAATTAAAAAAGCAATGGCAAACTTCGGAGCTATTTTAGCAATCCCGCCCATTTGGTCCATTTCTCTTGTTCCTAATCTGTTGATGATGATATCCATGATGAAAAACAAACCTATCACGTTAATTCCATGATTCAGCATTTGGATCATCGCTCCCTGAAGACCTTCTACATTCCATGCGAAGATTCCTGCTGCAATTAAACCTACGTGTGCAATAGATGAATAAGCAACTAAGCGTTTGATGTCTTTCTGCTTAAATGCAATAATGGAAGCATAAACAATTCCAATGACGGAAAGGATCATTGCCAATTCTTTCCATTGTATAAAGCCAAACGGTACTATGGGAATCAACCATCTGATTACTCCATAAATACCCATTTTCAACATGATACCTGCAAGCAACATGGTTCCCATAGTAGGAGCTTCTGTATAGGTATCTGGTTGCCAAGTATGAAAAGGAAAAATCGGCATCTTAATGGCAAAAGCAATAAAGAAACACCAGAATAACCAGCCTTGCGTTGCCGAATCTAAATTCAGCGAATAGAATGCGTCAATATCGTAACTGTTTCCAGGAGTTTGTAAATGCAGGTAAATGATTCCTAAAAGCATGAACAATGAACCGGCAAAAGTATAAATGAAGAATTTCATGTTTACACGGATGCGATCTGCTCCGCCCCAAATGGCACAGATAAAATAAATCGGAATCAATGCAATTTCCCATCCTACATAAAATAAGAAACCATCTAATGCGGTAAATACAATTAATAACCCAAACTGCATGAAAAGCACTAATGCATATAAAGCAGCGGAATTTTTAAATTCCCTTTTAAAGGAAGAAAGAATAATTAATGGAACAAGACCTGTGGTTAATAAAACCATGATCATACTAATTCCATCTATACCGGCTTTGAAATGAATTCCCAATTGCTGGATCCAAGGATAATCTACCACAAATTGTCGGCTAGCATCAGGAACAAATTTTGTCAATAATACTACGGTGTAAGCAAGCGTAATTAATGAGCTTATAAAAGCTGTTTGTTTTGCTGCCTTTTTATTGAGCAAACAAGCTAACGAACCAATAAGAGGAAAAAACAATAAGAGTAATAAATAATCCATCTATATCTTAATTCAGAATCTTAAAATTTAACAAAACTATATAACAGCGCCGCAACTACCCCAATTACCATTGCAAATATGTAGAAACCTACATTTCCAGTTTGCAACAACCTCAATCCCTTACTGGCTTCTATTGATCCTTTTCCAAAACCATTCACTATTCCATCAATACCCGACTTATCCACCACTTTAAAGAAAAAGCCTGAGAGCCAATCTAAAGGTTTTTGAATGATGGCATTGTAAAATTCATCAAAATAAAACTTGTGGTAAGATACTTTAGCTAAAGCGCCTCTTGATTCTGGATCCATTACTGGAACATGACTGTTTTTAATGTATTTAATATAAGCATAAACAATTGCTACAATTACTCCACCAACTGAAACCGCCATTAAAATCCATTCAGTAGCGTGATCTAAAGAAAGTTCTGCTAATCTTGAACCAGAACCTTCAAAAACAGGTGCTAAATAATGAGCTAGCCAATGGCCACCACCCAATACTTCTGGAATACCGATGAAACCACCAATAACAGAAAGTACCGCTAAAACAATTAGAGGAATGGTCATTGAAGTTGGGGATTCATGTAAATGATGTTTTTGTTCTTCCGTTCCGCGGAAATCTCCCCAGAAAGTAAGAAACATCATTCTGAACATGTAGAATGCGGTTAGCATTGCTCCTAATACCCCGATAATCCATAATATTTTGTTGTGCTCAAATACGTGAGCTAAAATTTCATCTTTTGAGAAGAATCCTGCAAATGGAGGTAAACCAGAAATGGCCAAGGTTCCCATCAGCATGGTGAAAAAGGTAATGGGTAATTTTTTCTTTAACCCGCCCATTTTACGCATATCTTGTTCATCACTCATGGCATGGATTACTGAACCTGCCCCTAAGAACAATAATGCTTTAAAGAAAGCGTGAGTAAGTACGTGGAAAAAAGCTCCGGTATAAGCACCCACACCTAATCCTAAGAACATATATCCTAATTGGGATACAGTAGAATAAGCCAATACTTTTTTAATATCCGTTTGAGTTAAAGCAATAATTGCTGCAATAATCGCGGTAGCTAAACCTATTACTGCAATTACACTCATGGTAACTGGGGAAAGGGTAAATAGAATATTAGACCTTGCGATCATATAAATACCTGCAGTAACCATCGTGGCCGCATGAATCAAAGCAGAAACCGGAGTTGGACCAGCCATTGCATCAGGCAACCAAGTGAATAAAGGCAACTGTGCCGATTTACCTGTAGCGCCTATAAATAAAAGTATCGTAATTAAAGTTAATGTCGCATCTCCTGATATCATGGATTGCGCTTTAGGGAAAATCTCTGCGAAAGAAACACTTCCAAAAGTGGAAATGATTAAGAATACGCCTAATAAGAATCCCAAATCACCAATTCTGTTCATGATGAAAGCTTTCTTGGCCGCATCGGCAAAAGCACCGTTTGTAAACCAGAAACCGATTAATAAATAGGAACACAAACCAACGCCTTCCCAACCGATAAACATGATCACATAATTGGATCCCAACACCAACAATAGCATAAAGAACACAAACAGGTTGAGGTAGGAGAAAAACTTCCCAAAACCGGCATCATGACTCATGTATCCTGTGGAATAAATATGGATTAAAGATCCTATCCCAGTGATAATCAATAGCATTAAAATGCTCAACTGATCAATCTGAAAAGAGAAAGGAATATGAATTCCGCCAACCTTGATCCAGTCAAATAGTGTGACTATTATAGGTTCTGTGGCATCAAATTCAAAAAATATTCCTAAACTAACCGCAAAAGAAGCCAAAATAGCTAAACTAGCTATGGCTCCAATAGCTGTTTTAGGAAGAATGTTCCTTCCTAAACCACAGATCAGGAAACCTATAAAAGGAAATAAAGGAATTAACCAAACTAAGTCTATCATCTAGTTTTATAAAAATATTACCACTTTAACCTGTTTAACACATTGATATCTATAGAGCTGGTATTTCTATAAACCATTACAATAATGGCCAACCCAACCGCTACTTCTGCAGCGGCCAAAGCCATTATGAAGAATACGAAAACCTGACCAGAAGCATCTCCGCTATAGGCAGAGAAAGCAACCAATAAAAGGTTTACAGCGTTCAACATCAATTCTACCGACATGAAAATAATGATGGCGTTTCTTCTAATTAAAACTCCAATTACACCAATGGTGAATATGACTGCACTTAATAAAATATAATGATTAAGTGGAACTACCTGAATGGTTGAAGCGATATTATCCATTTTGAGTTCTTTTATCTTTTTTAGCTAATAATACGGCTCCAACCATTGCAGTAAGCAATAGGATTGAAGAAATTTCGAATGGCAAAAGGAATTCACTGAAAAGCACCTTTCCAAGATTTTCTACCAAACCAATATCAGAATTGGGCAATTTACTTACGCCCGTGGTTTGCATGGCATTAATGGTGGCTACTAAAGTTACCAATAAACTTCCTCCTGCAATTACCCCTATAATAGTGACCAGTTTAGATTTTATTGGCTCTGTTTCTTTATTTAAGTTCATTAACATCAACACAAAAAGGAACAGTACCATGATGGCTCCCATGTAAACTATAAAGTTTACCACTGCCAGAAACTGAGCATTCAGTAAAATATAATGAATGGTAAAGGTGAAAAAAGTAGCGATAAGGTATAACACACTATAAACCGGATTTTTGGTAAATATTACCAGCAAGGAGAATAGGATGGAAAGAAATGCGACTAAGTAAAATAAACTCATTTGTCTGCTAGTTAATTACCTTTTCGGAAGCGCAAAGGTAAAATTTTTGATTAAAATTTATGATATATATTACCTAAAACTAAACGATTGCTCCTTTTAATGCTTCCAGCTCATTAATAGGCATTTCCACTAATTTATCTTTTCCATAAATGAAATCTTTACGAAGATAATCTGCCGGCACTATTGGTCCATCTAAATAAATGGCTTCTTTAGGGCAAGCTTCTTCACATAAACCACAGAAAATGCAACGCAACATGTTTATTTCATAAACTGCTGCATATTTCTCCTCGCGGTATAAATGTTCCTCTCCTTTTTCACGCTCCGCGGAGATCATGGTAATTGCTTCAGCTGGGCAGGATAATGCACAAAGGCCACAAGCTGTACAGCGCTCTTTACCGTTTTCATCTCTTTTTAAAGAATGCATTCCTCTCCAGTTTTCAGAGAACTCACGTTCCTGCTCTGGATAATGAATAGTTTCCTTTTTCCTGAACATGTGCATAAAAGTAATAGCCATTCCTTTGAATATTGCAGGCAGATACATCCGCTCCATAAAGTTCATCGGTTTTTGTTCTAATACTTTTTTTCTACCACTTAATGATTCCATATAGCCTCACCTTAATCCTCTCCAAAAAAGAGGAAATCATTATAATTTATCTACTACAGTAATTACAATTGCTGTAATTACAATGTTGGCAATTGCCAACGGAATTAACACTTTCCAGCCTAAATCCATCAATTGGTCATAACGGAAACGCGGAACGGTCCATCTTACCCACATAAAGAAAAAGATAAAGGCAATAATTTTAAGGAACATCACTGCAACCCCAATTAATGGGCCCCAAGTAGGTCCCAGTAGCGTATTTACAGCATCCATTCCAGGGTAATTGTAACCGCCGAAATATAAAGTAGCCATTACCGCCGAAGAAACAAACATATTGATGTATTCCGCAAACATATAAGCTCCCATTTTGAAAGCCGAATATTCTGTGTTGTAACCACCGATCAGTTCAGTTTCACATTCCGGTAAATCGAAAGGCATACGATTGGTTTCTGCGAAAGCACATACCAAAAAGATGATGAATCCTAAAGGCTGATAAATAATATTCCAATGCCAGCCATGTTGCTGTTCAGCAATTTCTTTAAAGCTTAAGCTATTGGTAACCAACAATAAGGCGATAATAGAAAGTCCCATGGCAATCTCATAACTGATGTTTTGAGAAGCTCCACGTATGGCACCCATTAAAGAATATTTGTTATTGGACGCCCAACCACCAATCATAATTCCGTAAACACCTAAAGAAACTACTCCGAAAATGTACAAAATCCCTACATTAATATCTGTAACCTGCAAAGGCACTATTCTGCCGAAAATTTCTATATTTTGCCCGAAAGGGATAACTGCGGTTCCTAAAAAAGAAACCAATAATGCCAAAGAAGGTCCAGCTATAAATAACCATTTATTAGAACCACTTGGAATAATTTCTTCTTTGAAAAACATTTTTCCACCATCAGCCAAAGGTTGCAACAATCCAAAAATACCTGCTCTATTCGGACCAACCCTATCCTGCAACCAGGCCGCTACTTTACGCTCGGCCCAAGTAGAATATGCAGCAATGGTTAAAGTCAGTGTAAATAAAACAGTGACAATAATCAGCTTCTCTATTAAAAATGCTATATCCATTAAAATTTAGTTGCTCTTTCGAATTGTTCCTTATTTGCTTCCATTAACTCTAGGTTTTTCTTCACCACCTGTGCTGGTTGCAATTTATCATAATGATTAGAGTTGATTACTGATTGATGGGAAACTTTCCTCGGTCCTTCAATCACCCAATCATTGGTTGCTTTTTTATCAAAACGGCAAGTGTTACAGATAAACTCTTCCGCCTCACCATATTCATCTTTTCTTGCCGTTACCCTTAACACTTCTTCTCCTTTATACCACAAAGTTACTTTACCTGAACAAGTTGGGCAATCTCTGTGCGCTTCCACAGGCTTGGTAAACCAAACTCTGTTTTTAAATCGGAAAGTTTTATCAGTTAAAGCACCCACAGGACAAACATCAATTACATTTCCTGAAAAATCATTGTCAACTGCTTTTTGGATATAGGTAGAAATTTCTGAATGATCTCCTCTGTTTAAAATTCCGTGAACACGGTTCTCCGTAATCTGATCAGCAACGAAAACACAACGGTAGCATAAAATACAACGCGTCATGTGCAGTTGAATCTTATCTCCTATGTCTATTTTTTCAAAAGTTCTACGGTCAAATTCATAACGTGTAGCTTCTGCACCATGCTCATAACCTAAATCCTGCAAATGGCACTCTCCTGCCTGATCACATATCGGGCAATCTAACGGGTGGTTAATCAATAGCATCTCTACTACACCTTTTCTGGCTTCTACCACTTCCGGAGAGGTAATATTTTGCACTTCCATTCCGTCCATTACATTGGTACGGCAACTTGCAACCAATTTAGGCATTGGGCGAGGATCCTTTTCAGAACCCTTGCTCACCTTTACCAAACAGGTACGGCACTTTCCTCCGCTACCTTCCAATTTGGAATAATAGCACATTGCAGGAGGCACAATATCTCCACCAATCTGACGGGCAGCGTTCAGAATGCTAGTTCCTGCTTCTACCTCTGTGGGGATTCCGTCAATCGTAACTTTAAATTTATCAGCCAATTTTAAAATTTTTTAAAATGTTTGATGTTGTTTTCTTTATTATATATCAAGTTCGTCATGCTGACGTTAGGAAGCATCTCACTTATCGAGTAACCATATTGAAGGGCTACCTGTTTTTGAGCTGTTTCGTTGTCACTCAACATGACTTGTTCTTTTTATGCCTCTACAGCTACAACGGGCGGCAACGGATCAGCATAATTTGCTAAACCATAATTTTCTTTTACTGCTAATGCAGGATTGCTTACATGCCATTCAAATTCATCTCTGAAATGACGGATGGCACTTGCAACCGGCCAAGCTGCAGCATCTCCTAATGGACAAATGGTATTCCCTTCAATTTTTTTGGAGACATCTACCAATAAATCCATATCGCTCATTTTACCATGACCATATTCTAAACGGTGCAGTACTTTTTCCATCCATCCAGTTCCTTCACGGCAAGGTGAACATTGTCCGCAAGATTCATGATGATAAAAACGAGCAAAATTCCAAGTATTTCTTACCACACATTGGTCTTCATCTAGCACCACAAAACCACCAGAACCCAACATGGTTCCGCTAACAAATCCTCCCTCTGACAATGATTCATAAGACATCAAACGCTGATCTCCATTTACAAGGTTCAGTATCAAGTTTGCGGGTAAAATTGGGACAGAAGACCCGCCTGCTACTACCGCTTTTAATCTTTTTCCGTTTGCAATGCCACCACAGTATTCATCAGAATAGATGAAATCTTCTACCGATACCCCTAGCTCTATTTCATAAACTCCGGGCTTATTGATGTTTCCTGAAGCAGAAATTAACTTGGTACCAGTTGAACGACCGATTCCGATTTTAGCATATTCTTCTCCTCCATCATTGATGATTGGAACTACCGCTGCAATAGACTCTACATTGTTTACCACAGTTGGGCAACCGTATAATCCAGCAATAGCTGGGAATGGAGGTTTAATTCTAGGATTTCCTCTTTTTCCTTCCAAAGATTCCAGCAACGCTGTTTCTTCACCACAGATATAAGCACCACCACCTGGTTGTACGTATAGTTCTAAGTCGTAACCAGAACCCAAAATATTTTTACCTAAAAATCCGGCTTCCCTAGCTTCAGCAATTGCCTTTTCTAAAATCCGGATTTGAGGCATCATTTCTCCTCTTACATAAATGTAACTGGTGTGAGCGCCAAGCGCATAGCTTGAAACAATCATTCCCTCAATTAAAGCATGAGGAATATGAGTCATTAAATAACGGTCTTTAAAAGTTCCTGGTTCAGATTCATCTGCATTGCATACCAAATAACGAGCAACTCCTTCTGGTTTTGCCAAAAAGCTCCACTTCATTCCGGTTGGGAAACCTGCTCCACCACGGCCACGTAAGCCAGATTTTTTCACTTCCTCCACCACATCATCCGTCGACATGGTTTTGATAGCTTTTTCAACAGCCCTATAGCCCCCTTTTTCTCGGTAAACTTTTAAGGTGTTGATTCCTGGTACGTTGATATGCTCTAGTAATAATTTGCGACCCATGTTTATTAGATGTTAGATGTAAGTATCAGGTATCAAGATTTTAAATCTTCTACGCTGCTAATTCACCTATTTTTATCCTATTAATGTTTCTTATTTAATTTCTTGTTTATTGAACGATAATCATTAAGTCTTGAATCTTGATTCTAATATCTTACTTCTTAAATCTTCTTTTTCAAATTCTCAATCAATTGATCTACAGAATCTGTTGTTAAATTCTCATAGAAAGTATATTCAGGACCAATCTGTAAAACTGGTGCATAACCACAAGCTGCTAAACATTCTACGCCGCGGTAGCTGAATAAACCATCTGCAGTTACTTCCCCTTCTTTTACACCTAATTTCTCACCAATGTAATGCATTATTTTTTCGGCACCTACCAAACAGCAAGGTCCGGTACGGCAAACTTCTAAAACAAATTTACCTTGAGGTCTCATGAAATACATGCTGTAAAATGTAGCTACTTCATATACTTCAATAGACTGAATATCCAAGAATTCGGCAACTTTGTCCATTGCTTCTGGACTTAACCAACCATAAACTGCTTGTACTTCATGTAAAATAGGAAGCAAAGCAGATTTTTGTTTTCCATCCGGATAACGGCTTACAATATCTCCGCACTTATTTAATAAGTCGGCAGAAAATACTATCTCTTGTGTTTCTGTTACGCTAAGCATCTAATTCTCCTGCTATAATGTTCAAACTAGACATATTGATAATGGCATCAGACAATAACATTCCACGGCTCATATTTGCATACATCTGATAATTGATGAAACTTGGCCTGCGGAAGTGTAAACGGTAAGGTGTTCTGCCACCATCATTGATCAAATAAAACCCTAACTCTCCGTTACCACCTTCAACAGCATGGTAAACTTCAGTTTTTGGAGTATCAATTTCTCCCATCACAATTTTAAAGTGATAAATTAAGGCTTCCATGTTATTGTAAACCTGTTCTTTTGGAGGCAGATAAAATTCTGGAACATCCGCATGGAAAATCCCTTTAGGTTCTTTCTTTAATTTCTCCATGGCCTGCTCAATAATTCTTAAGCTCTGCCACATTTCTTCATTCCTTAAAATAAAACGATCGTAAACATCTCCTGTAGTTCCAACTGGGATTTCAAAATCGAAATCCTGATAAGAAGAATAGGGCTCGTTTACACGCACATCATAATCAACGCCGGTTGCCCTTAAAATTGGACCGCTCCAGCTGTAATTTAGTGCTGTTTCAGGATCAACTGCTCCAACACCAGATGTACGCTCAATAAATATCCTGTTTCTATTGAATAGTTGTTCAAATTCTTTTAATACCGGTGGAAATTTAGTTAAGAACTTCTCAATCTTCGCAAAAGCGATATCATTAAAGTCTCTTTCAAAACCTCCAATTCTACCAATATTTGTTGTTAAACGGGCACCACAAATCTCTTCGAAAATTTCGTAAATATGTTCCCGTTCTTCCATCAAATACAAGAAGCCTGAAAAAGCACCCGTATCAACTCCTAAAATTCCATTACAGATTAAGTGATCGGTAATACGGCTCAGTTCCATTACAATTACCCTCAGGTAATCTATCCTTTTGGGCATTTCAATACCCAATAGCTTTTCCACCGTCATGTGCCAACCCATGTTATTGATGGGCGACGAGCAGTAGTTCATCCGATCTGTTAAAGTAGTGATTTGGTAAAACGGCCTATGTTCAGCTATTTTCTCAAACGCCCTATGGATATAGCCTATGGTAGAAACTCCGCTCACAATACGCTCTCCATCCATCTGCAGCACATTTTGAAAAACACCGTGTGTTGCCGGGTGGGTAGGTCCTAAGTTTAGGGTTGTTAAATCTCCTTGCGGATCATTATCATAATAAACCGGACGATTGGGGGTAATTTCTGTTATAAAATTGCTCATTTATTGTGCTTAACGTCCAAAGAAAAAATCTTTTTTGTCCACTCTGTTCGGATCCTCCAACTGGTATTCTCTTCTCATTGGAAAAACGGTCATATCATCCACATTTAATATCCTTACCAAATTAGGGTGACCTGTAAATTGAATTCCGAAGAAATCAAAAGTTTCGCGTTCCATCCAATTTGCACCTTCCCACAAATTAGTAGCGGTTGGAATGGTTGGATTTGAAACAGGGATATAAACTTTTATCCTCACCCTCACATTATTGGTTAAACTATGCAAGTGGTAAACCACCCCCAAAGCATTTTTACGCTCAGGATAATGCACAGCAGTAATATCTGTTAAATAGTTAAACTTAAGGACTGCATCGTTTTTTAGAAAAGCCAATAAATCTGAAATTACATCAGCAGAAGTTTCAAAGGTTAATAAACCATAAGGTTCTGTTGGCACAGATATTTTATCAGCAAAAGCTGCAGTTATTTTATCTGTAATATCTTGATTAGCTATTTTTCCCATTACTGGATACCGTATTTTGCTAATAATGCTGTGTATTCTTCAGAATCTCTTCTTCTTAAAGATTCGCTTCTCACCAAATCCTGAATTTTATTGAATCCATTGATGATGGCTTCTGGTCTGGGTGGGCAACCTGGCACATAAACATCAACTGGGATAATTTCATCAATACCCTGCAAAACAGAGTAAGTATCAAAAATACCACCGCTTGAAGCACAGGCACCAACGGCAATTACCCAACGGGGTTCTGCCATTTGTATATAAACCTGCTTTAAAACAGGAGCCATTTTTTTCGCTATAGTTCCCATCACCATCAGTAAATCAGCCTGACGTGGAGAGAAAGAGGGACGTTCTGAACCGAAACGTGAAAAATCATAATGAGAGCCCATGGTAGCCATAAACTCGATCCCACAACAAGAAGTTGCAAAAGGTAAAGGCCATAGGGAATTTGCCCTAGCCATCCCAATCACTTTTTCCAAAGAAGTGGCAAAAAAACCTGATCCTTCTACACCGGCCGGAGCCTCAACTAAATTGATATCGCTCATAAAAAATTTATCTCCTTATGGTAAAAACTAAAAAAGGCTAAAGATGTTTCTAAAGCCTCAAATTTATTAAGTTTATTACTATTCAAGGTGGTCTATTCTTATTTAGAATTATTCTACTTTTAATCCCACTCTAGGGCTTTCTTTTTCACCACGTAAATGAAGCCTAATAACAATGTTCCCATAAATATAAACATTTCAATTAAACCATTTAAGCCAAACTCACGGAAATTTACCGCCCATGGATACATAAATATCACCTCCACATCAAAAAGCACAAATATAATAGCTACTACAAAATACTTGATAGAGAAAGGCTGACGAGCATTTCCGATGACCTCAATACCAGATTCAAATGCGGTTAATTTCACATCTGTGGTTTTTCTTTTAGGCCCAATCATGTGGGTTAAAACCATTGTAAAGGTTACAAAGCCTAAAGCGACCACCAATTGTAAAATGATGGGTAAATAATTAATAGGGGTACTTACTGTTTCCATGCTTTTGATTGATTTGACAAATATAGTGTAAAGAGTACAATATGAAAAATATTGAATCTTTAATTTCAGATGATAATGATTTAGAAAAGAAAATACATAAAAATTTGATACCTCAGTCCGGCTATGTATTGGCTAAGCTTCGCATAGCTGTGGGCTTTTTACTGCTATCCGGTTTATTAACTTTGGTTTTTGATGCTGTTTAAAATACATTTTACCACAGAGAACGCAAAGTTCACAGAGTTGGATGATTAGTTTGTCTTCTAATCGTATAAAACAAATATTTAAATCAGAATCTCTGTGTCCTCTGTAACTCTGTGGTTAAATAAAAAACTAATTGCTTACTTGTTGTTGATAAAATCTTACCACAGAGAACGCAAAGCTCAAATAGTTAGATGGATAACTAAAACCCAAAAAGAAAAATCTTTATTATTAATCAAAGTTAAAACTCCAATTGCACATGAGGTTTAAAAGCATCTGTTTTCACCTTCGCTCCTAATTCATGCAAAATATTATATAAACCAAAATTTGTCCTATTTACATAAATGAAATGCTTCACGCCTCTGGCCTGTTTAAACTCTGGCATTTTCGCTATTTTTTCTCCAAAACCATACAATCCATCAAAAAACTCTGTTTGGCTGAAATCAAACTCTCCTTTGATATAAGGTTTGGCAAATAGGGTAATCATTTCCTTATAGTTTTGGTAATAGAATTCAATCTGCTGTTCATTGTCTTTGGGTAAAATCATTTCTAAAGCTCTAAATGCTTTAATAGTTTCTTCCTTATTGTCCATTAAATCTGTTGATGTGGTAGAGAAAAAAGGATAGTAAAAATCATCTGGTAATTCTTTAATACAACCAAAATCAATAATCCCCAATTTTCCGTCGGGAGTAATTAAAAAATTACCTGGGTGTGGGTCAGCGTGAACTGCCCTTAGTTCATGTTGCTGGAAATTATAAAAATCCCACAACGCTTGACCGATGGTATTTCTAAGTTCCTGAGAAGGGTTGGTTAATAAAAATTCCTTAAGGTGCATTCCTTCCAGCCAGCTCATGGTAATGATTTTTGGCCCAGAAAGTTCTTTATAATAGGTAGGAAAAACAATATTGGGCAAATCGGCGCAAGCTTTAGAAATTTTTAAAGAATTTTGAACTTCCAACTCGTAATCTGTTTCTTCCACTAAACGCTCTTCTACTTCACGCATATAGATGTCCAGTTCTTTTTCACTCATCCCTAACAAGCGGAAAGCAAAAGGTTTGATCAACTTCAAATCTGAAGAAATAGAATCTCCTACACCAGGATATTGAACTTTAACTGCTAATTGCTCTCCATTCAATTCGGCTTTATGTACTTGCCCAATAGAAGCTGCATTGGTTGATTTTAGATCGAATTTGTCGAATATTTTATCAGGTGTTTTCCCAAAATGTTTTTTAAAAGTCTGTATAATCAATGGACCACTCAATGGAGGCGCACTGTATTGGGAAAGGGAAAATTTATCTACATAAGCTTTTGGAAGGATATTTTTATCCATGCTGAGCATTTGGGCAACTTTTAAAGCACTCCCTTTTAACTGACTGAGCGAATCATAAATATCTGTGGCATTATCCTCGTTTAACTCATCTCTGCTTAAATCTGGATTGAAAATTTTCTTGGAATAATGCTTTATGTAATTACCGCCTATTTTCATTCCAGTACCTACAAACTTTGCTGAACGGGCTACTTTACTTGCAGGAATACTGTTTTGTTCTTTCATTTTTTGAGTGATAAGTGGTAGGTTTTAGGTTGTAAGTTAACCTGTCTTTGTTCTTTTATCTTTGTTCTAAAATCTTTATTTGAATCTTGATACTTCTTAAAAATTCATGTTAAACCCTGCGTTTTGAGCTAAAAATTTTCCATAATCCAACAGGTTATCTATTGGAGTCCTTTGAAAAAGATCAAATGTTACATTCACTCCTTTTTCTATCGCTTCATCAGTTTTTTCAAAAGCTGCAGAATAATCTTTGATCCAAAAATTTAAGAGGAAAGCAACCTGAACCCAAAGTGCATCTTTATATCTTTCACTGATGAATTTTCTATCGCTAATCTCTCCGCTTTCCAATCCTTCTTGTATCAATTCAATACTAAATTCTTCAAAAACATGTTTACCTTCTTTAAGCTGAATTGGTGTATGTAATCCTTTCTTAAAATGATCCATACTGTAGGTTACAAAGCTTCTTTTGCTTTTTAAGAGTTCGAAAAAACTGTAGTAAAAAGAGAGTGCTTTTTCCCTAACTGTATAACCTACCCAAACTTCCTGAGTTTTAACTTCTTTAATGGTTTCCTTAAATAAATCTGCCCAAATTGACGCATCAATTGTATCAAAAGATCCAAAATGTTTGTAAAAATCTTCTTCCGGAAACTTATTTTTTTTCGCAAAAGCAAATACTGAAGCTGGTTTCTTGCCCTCAGAAAGAACATAATCTATATAAGCGTTCTGAATTTTTTGTTTGGTTGCCATTTTTTTGTTTTGAAGTCTGGAGACCGAGGACCGAGGTCGGAAGTCTTTATGTGATTTTAGCTTTAATTAACTGCGTTAAGCCTGCCTGTCGGCAGACAGGGATTGAAACGGATACCTGCCTCCCGATGTCCCATGCGGGACAGGTCGTGGCTAATGCCTTGTACAACCTGCCTGCCGGCAGACAGGTATGAGTGTAAAGCCCGCCCGAATGCTCTAATTATTTTACTTATTAACGTTTAAAAACTCTGGTTGTTTTTCTGGTTTAGCATAAGATAAACGTCCGAGTAGATTTGTTGAATAATAAGCATCTAAACCTGCCGAAGTTACTGAACCAGCTTTCTCCAAATCAACAAAACCATCTTCCGCAATGAGGTGCTCATCTACTAAAATGTACTTCACCTCTCCTATTACAATTTTAGTTTTGTTAAGCAAAAAAGGAAGAAACTCTTTAAACTCTAACCCAATTTTAATATTGGCTTCTTTAACAAAAGGGGCATTAAAATCAGGAAGAAATTCCTCAGTAAAACCACAAGTTTTAAATTCTGATTCACCAGCTAAATACCTTGCGCTAGTTTGATGCGCAGCAACGTAATTGGTTGTCAATACATTGTTAAGTGTGTAATTTTTAGTATCTAATATATTTGACATGGTTTCATGCTCGTTACTATCCGGGCGGACTACCAAACCTATATAAGGTGGGTTTGCGCCTACATGAAATATAGAGCTGAAAACAGCCAAATTGGTCAATCCATTTTGGTTAGCAGTCCCTACCATTTGTAAACTTTTAAAGCCAGAAACACTATTGATAAAAGTAGTTCGGTAGCGTTTATCCATTTCTAGGATATCGGCTGCGCTAAATTTTTTCATTTAAAAGTTTCTAATTGATGACATTCCTCCATCCACACCTATAATTTGTCCGGTTATCCAAGAACTATTTTTAGAAAGCAGGAAAAAAGCGGCCTCAGCTAAATCTTCTGGCGTACCAATTCTGCCTAAAGGATGTCGCTTTTCTGAAGCTTCAATTCTTTCAGGTGTTGAAATTAAACCCTTTGCCAAAGGAGTATTTGTTAGAGATGGCGCCAAAGCATTCACTCTTATGCCAAGAGCAGAAAATTCTGCTGCTAAAGATTTTGTTAAGCCTTCTATTGCCCCTTTAGAAGTGGCAATACTTGAATGAAAACCCATTCCCACTTGCACAGCAACCGTACTGAATAATATAACTGAAGCATTTTCTGATTTCTTTAGCGCATTTAAAGCTATCTGAATCACCTTCACTGCGCCCAAAACATTTATCTTAAAATCTTCCATAAAGTCTGCTTCTGTTAAGCGGGCAAATGGCTTTAAATTTATGGTTCCGGGGCAATAGGCTAATCCATCTAAAACATCCGGAAGTTCATATTTTAGTTTTTCAACTTCTCCTGTAGCGTCAAATTCTATAAAGTTTGCTTCATTTGGCAAATCACCTTTTTGGCGTGATGCAGCAAAAACCTGATGCCCTTCGGCTATCATTTTTTTAACCAATGCCAATCCAATTCCCGAGCTTCCGCCTATTACTAAATAATTCATTTAACCAATGTGTTTTAAAAATTCATTCCGAGTGTCAGCATCTAAAAATTTCCCATGATATTCAGCTGTAATCGTTGAACTTTGCGTGTCCTTAATTCCTCTTGAAGAAACACAAAGATGTGAGGCATCAATTAATACCGCAACATCTTCTGTATTCAAAATCTTTTTCAATTCATTGGCAATCTGTACGTTTAAGCGTTCTTGCACTTGCGGACGTTGTGCAAAATACTGTACAATTCTGTTCAGCTTAGATAAACCAATTACTTTTCCACTGCTAATATAAGCTACATGTGCCTTACCTATGATGGGCACAAAATGATGCTCGCAATTGCTGTAAAGCGTAATGTTATTTTCAACCAGCATTTGGCTGTATTGGTACTTATTGTCGAACAGCCTAATGTCTGGCTTATTATCGGGATTTAATCCTCTAAAAATTTCATTGATATACATTTTGGCAAATCTTTTTGGAGTGCCTCTCAGGCTGTCATCGCTTAAATCCAAACCCATTATTTCCATAATACTTTTGAAATGCTTTTCAATCATTTCAATTTTGGTATCATCATCTAATGAGAAAGCATCTTCTCTTAATGGTGTATCATATGATGTTCCAACATGTTCTTCACCAATGGCGTCAATTAAAATATTCTCTTCAGAATAAGTGTTAAGCGGGGTATTCAACATAGTTTCTTTCAGTTTCATATAAAATCACTTTCAAATCCATTTCAGGATCAATATCGTCTCTCAATAAATTATAAATCACCATAGCAATATGCTCTGCAGTAGGGTTTAAGTTTTTAAACTCTTCTACATCGAGATTTAAATTTTTATGATCAAATCTTTCCAGCACTTTGTTATTTATCAGGTCAGAAAGTATTTTCATATCTAATAAATAGCCTGTTTCCTCATCCACAACACCTGTAACCTTCACAATAAGTTCGTAATTATGCCCATGGTAATTTGGATTGTTACACTTCCCAAAAACCTGTTTATTCTTATCCTCACTCCAATCAGCTACATGAAGCCTGTGTGCGGCATTAAAATGTTCTTTTCTAAAAACGGCTACTTTATTTTTCATTATTAATGTTGTTAACTCTTAAATTATAATTTTGTTTAAGTAAATAAAAAAATTGTTAAACAGAATATTGTCATGTTATCTTTTAGAAATCTTGTTGAAAGTAATTTGCCTTTGCCTGGTACATTTAAAACGGTCAATCTCACTGCTTCGTTTTTTTAAATGCTTTTGAGATTTTTGTTGTGCTCTCTCACGCCATAAACGCCAGCTGGCAGGTTTTAATTCCCTCCTCATTAACCTAATCACGTTTCCCTCATTTAAATTAAACTGACTTTCTATCGCCTCAAAAGGTGTACGGTCTTCCCATGCCATTTCAATTATCCGGTCTATATCTTTTAACGTTAAGTTTTTAAGTTCAGTTTCCATATCGTACAAACATCTTCACTATCGTATTGTTTAACAATAAAGCTTTGGGCATTTCCATCGCGAGAATTTCGGGATGTTTGAGCTTTTAGATTTATTATTGTGAATCCCTGTCTGCCGACAGGCAGGCCTAATGCTCCAATAAAAATTAAAGCCATTGCAAAATAAAAGCGGACAAATTATAGCAAAAGCAAACCTTCCCACAAAAAATTGTTTGGCATGTAAAAAACCTTTTAGCTGGCGTAAAAAATGGAGAAATTGTTGGAATGACGTAAAATATTGCTCCGAACGTTGCCGAAACATTAAATTATAAGCAATTTTGCTTTCAATTTCTGATCAGGAAAAATTCTTTTAATAATTATGAGTGATAAAACTATACTGGTTTGGTTTAGAAACGATCTACGAATACATGATAACGAGATACTTTTAGAAGCAACTGAAAAAGCTTCCCAAATTATCCCTGTTTATTGTTTTGATCCTAGATACTTCACCCAAACTGTTTATGAAACTCAAAAAACAGGCAATTTTAGGGCGCAATTCTTTTTAGAAAGTGTAGCCGATTTAAAATCATCCCTAAAAAAACTAGGTGGCGATTTATTAATCACTCAAGGAAAGCCAGAAGAAATTATTCCAGCATTATGTAAAAAATATAAGGTAGATGAAGTTTATCATCACCGTGAAGTAGCATCAGAAGAAACGGAAATTTCGTCAGCAACAGAAGATGCTTTATGGAAGATGCAGATTAATCTGAAACATTTTATTGGCCATACCCTCTATCACAAAGAAGATTTACCTTTCCCCATTAAAGATATTCCAGATGTGTTTACCAGCTTCAGAAAAAAGGCTGAAAGAGAGGGTTTCATCAGGCCATCTTTCAAAACACCAGAAAAAATTGTAGTTCCCAATAATTTAGAGGAATCATCCCTTCCTACTTTAGAAAGTTTAGGGCTTGAAACACCAATTCAGGACGAAAGGAGTGTGATGAATTTTAAAGGAGGCGAAATGGAAGGTTTAAAAAGATTGAAATATTACCTGTGGGATTCGGATCTGCTTTTATCTTATAAAAAAACAAGAAACGGTTTAATAGGAGGTGATTATAGCTCCAAATTTTCGGCTTGGCTTTCTGCAGGCTGTCTTTCTCCTAGAGAAATTTATTGGGAAATAAAAAAATATGAAAAGGAAAAAGGCGCAAATGATTCTACCTACTGGTTGATTTTTGAATTATTATGGAGGGATTATTTCCGTTTCATGTTTAAAAAACACGGTACAAAATATTTTATTGATAATGGTTTTAAAGGCGTTAAACAAGAATTAGCACCAAATCAGGAAGCGCTTTTTGAAAAATGGAAGAATGCCCAAACCGGAATCCCATTTATCGATGCCAATATGAAAGAATTAAATCTTACCGGTTTTATGAGCAATAGAGGTAGACAGAATGTAGCCTCTTATCTCGCAAAGGATTTAATGGTAAACTGGACTTGGGGCGCTGCTTATTTTGAAGAAAAACTGATCGACTATAGCCCGGCCAGCAATTGGGGAAACTGGGCTTATATTGCCGGAGTCGGAAACGACCCTCGTGAGAACCGACATTTTAATATTGAAAAACAAGCTCAGGAGTATGACCCAAAAGGAGAGTATGTTAACCTCTGGCTTCCTGAGCTAAGCCATAAATAAAACGAGTAGTTTCAATATCATCCTCATTTCACATTAAAATAAATAACCCCAATTGATAGTTATAGATAAAAAACAAAGAGTGATTAATTTTGTTCAACCTGTTAACTAAACGGATAAACAAAAATATCTTTAAGACCATCAATGAAAAAATTTTCCATCAGTGATATTGAAAATCTTACCGGTATTAAAGCCCACACCATTCGGGTTTGGGAAAAACGTTATCATTTTTTTACTTCAAAGCGTACACAAACCAACATCAGGTATTATGACGATGTTGACTTATGCATGTTTCTGAACATCGCCACTCTTAATGAAAACGGCTACAAGATTTCGAAAATTTCGAAAATGGATTTAACCGAGATGACCAATCTTGTTAAAAACTTAAAGGTAGATGACTATAATATTAATGTTCAGCTACTAGCTAATGCCATGCTGAAAATGGATGAGGTAGAATTTGACAACCTCCTAAATAGCTGTATAAAAGAATTTGGAATGGAAAAAGCAATGTCAACTATTGTATTTCCTTTTCTTAGAAAGATGGGCTTTATGTGGCAAACCAGAGCCATAAATAGGGCTCATGAGTATTTTTCAACTCACAAAATAGCACAAAAAATAATTCAACTTACCAGTTCAGGTCATCAAAAAAAGGCTATAAATCCAAAGAAATTTTTACTGTTTTTACCTAAAAATGAACATCAAGACATAGGATTACTCTTTAGCCAATACATGATCAAAAACAGTGGGCATCAAACACTTTATTTAGGCCAAAACTTACCTGAAGACACTTTAGAAGAAGTCGTTTTGTCTTATAAGCCAGATTATGCTTTAACGGTAATCAACAATCATGAAAATGAAAATAATGTGAATAGCATTATTCAAAAATTAAAACAAAATTTACAAGAAACACCTCTAATTGTTGCTGGAAATCCCCTTTATTTAAAAAATATTGAAAAACACAAAAATGTTATTGTGATTAAAAATGTTTCAGAATTCAATGAGAAATTTATTCAATAAACTCATTTTTGTTTCTTTAAACCACTCAGATACAAAATCATTAATTTAATCCTTTTAAATTAATGGTTTACCATCCTATTTTTTTACTTTTGCTCCTACATACAATATTTTTTTGATGGATAGTTTATCTTATCTCAGCAACGCAGATTCGGCATATATAGATTCTTTATACCAGTCTTACAAGGAAAACCCAGAATCAGTAGATTTTGGATGGCAGAAGTTTTTCGAGGGTTTTGACTTCGGTCAGCAATCTGAAGGCAAAACTTCAGAAGTTTCCCATACTTCTAGTACTCCAGAACATGTTTTAAAGGAAATTAATGTCCTTAACATGATTAATGGTTACCGCACCAGAGGACACCTTTTTACCAAAACTAATCCGGTAAGGGAAAGAAGACAATATTTTCCTGGTAAGGAATTAGAAACTTTTGGTTTTACCAAAGCAGATTTAAACACTGTTTTTAAAGCAGGTGTTGAAGTAGGCTTAGGCCCAGCAACTTTAAGTGACATCCGCAAGCTTTTAGAAGATACTTATTGCCAATCATTAGGTATTGAGTACCGTTACATGAGAAATCCTATCAAACTGAAATGGTTTGAGGAACGCATGGAAAAAACTCGGAATACTCCGGATTTCAGTACTGAAAAAAAGAAAAGAATCCTTCTAAAATTAAATCAGGCAGTAGCTTTTGAAAACTTTTTAGGTACTAAATTTTTAGGTCAGAAAAGGTTCTCCTTAGAAGGTGCCGAAACTTTAATTCCGGCTTTAGATTCTGTAATAGAAAAAGGAGCTGAATTAGGTATAGAGGAATTTGTAATAGGAATGGCACACCGTGGCCGTTTAAATGTTTTGACCAATATTATGGGCAAAACTTATAAAGATATTTTCTCTGAATTTGAAGGGAAATATAATAAAGACCTGCCTTTTGGCGGAGATGTAAAATACCATTTAGGCTTTTCAACTGATGTAGAAACATCTGACAATAAAAAAGTGCACCTAAGTTTATGTCCAAATCCGTCTCACCTTGAAACGGTAGATGCGGTTGTAGAAGGGATTACCCGTTCTAAAATGGACATGAAATACAACGGAGATTACAAAAGAATAGCTCCAATTTTATTGCATGGTGATGCTTCTGTTGCAGGGCAGGGAATTGTTTATGAGGTGTTGCAAATGTCTAAATTAGACGCTTACACTACCGGTGGAACTATTCATTTGGTGATTAATAATCAAATTGGCTTTACCACTAACTATAAAGACGCAAGGTCATCTACCTATTGTACTGATATTGCAAAAGTGACTTTATCTCCTGTTTTTCATGTAAATGGAGACGATGTGGAAGCCCTGGTTTATGCTACAAATATGGCCATGGAATACCGTCAGCGTTTCCATAATGATGTATTTATTGATATTCTTTGCTACCGCAGGTACGGACATAATGAATCTGACGAACCACGTTTTACGCAACCATTATTATACAAAGCTATTGAGAAACACCAAAACCCTAGAGAGATTTATGTTGAAAAACTGCTCTCTTCCGGAACGGTAGATAATAGCTTGGCAAAACAGATGGAAAAAGAGTTTAAAGCGCTATTACAGGAAAGATTAAATGAATCAAAACAAGATAACGGTGCGCCAATAAACCCAGCTTTTTCTGGAGCCTGGAAAGAAATGGGTTTTTCTAAACCAGAAGATTTCGAATATTCGCCAGACACCTCAGTAGATAAAGCAACCTTATTAAAGATTGCCAAAAACATTTCTGAGTTGCCAAAAGACAAAGTATTCTTATCTAAAATAGATCGCCTGTTTAAAGAGCGTTTGAAAATGGCAGAAGAAACCCATGTTTTTGATTGGGCTATGGGCGAATTGATGGCTTACGCAAGTGTGGTTAATGATGGAAAAAGAGTAAGGATGAGCGGGCAAGATGTAGAAAGAGGAACTTTCTCTCATCGTCATGCAGTGGTTAAAGTGGAAGATTCTGAGGAAGAATATACTCCTTTAGAACACGTTTCACCAAATCAAGCACCCTTCGAGATTTTTAATTCCCACCTTTCTGAATACGGAGTATTAGGCTTTGAGTATGGTTATGCCATGGCAAATCCAAATGCCTTAACCATTTGGGAAGCACAATTTGGAGATTTCTTTAACGGAGCGCAAATCATTATTGACCAATATATTTCTGCAGCAGAAACTAAATGGCAAAGAGCAAACGGTTTGGTGATGCTTTTACCTCACGGTTATGAAGGGCAAGGACCAGAACATTCTTCTGCAAGGATAGAACGTTTCTTAGAGTTAAGTGCCGAATTTAATTGGCAAATTGTAAATTGTACCACACCGGCACAGTTTTTCCATGTTTTACGTCGTCAATTAAGCAGAGGCATCCGTAAACCATTGATTAATTTCTCTCCAAAAAGTTTACTACGTTCTCCAAAATGTGTTTCACCATTAGTTGATTTTACTGAAAACAAATTTCAGGAAGTAATTGATGATGTAAACGTAAAAGCAGCTCAAGTAAGACGTGTGCTCATCTGTTCTGGTAAGATTTATTACGATTTAGTGGAGGAGCAGGAAAAGTTAAAGAAAAACGATATTGCAGTGGTAAGATTGGAGCAAATTTATCCAACACCTTATGAGCAATTGGCAAAAATAAGAGCAAAATATTCCAAGGCCGAATTTTTATGGGTGCAGGAAGAATCAGAAAATATGGGTCCATGGCCATTTATTTCAAGGAT
>JBDSHZ010000091.1:0-42318 GCA_039918235.1 Pelobium sp. | reverse complement strand
CTTTAATAAATTACTGATAGCTTCTCCAATAATTTCAAGTTCCCGCTCAACAGCTCTTCTTTGTGTTTTATTATTTAAATAGACTTGTAAATTTCTTTGATACTGAAGATGTTCATCAATAGATTCTATGCAATTCAAAATATCCAAAAGAAGTTTTTTCTCATTTTGGCTAATCATAAAAGTTGAATTTTACTTTTATTGATGCTCTGTATAAGGTAGGGGTTTGATAGCGTTTTCTCGGCTACAAGATCAACAGGCCGGTTCAATAATTTTTCCAAGGACGCTACCAAATTGAAATAATTATCAGCATAAGTGACGTAATCCATATCTATAGGAAAACTAAATAGGAAATCTATGTCACTATCTTTATCAAGTTGAACAGAATTTGAAGCACTTCCAAAAAGGTAAGCTTTAACAGCTCCATATTTTATGAAAAGCGACTTGATCTCTTCTAAATTTTTTTGAACTAAACTTACCATAACCTTATTCAATTCAAAAATAGCAAATTATGCTGATTTTATATTATTTCATCATCTCCACAAAATCATCAAATAAATACCTTGAATCATGTGGGCCGGGAGAGGATTCTGGGTGATATTGTACTGAGAAAGCTTTTTTGCCTTTTACCCTGATGCCTTCAATAGATTTGTCGTTCAAATTGATATGGGTAATCTCTACTTTATCGGAATTTCTGATCTCATCTGCTATCACACCGAAACCGTGATTCTGTGAAGTAACTTCACAATGGTCTTTAATGATATTTTTTACCGGATGATTTAATCCTCTATGTCCGTTAAACATTTTTAAAGTGCCTACGCCATTGGCCTGCGCCAATAATTGATGACCTAAGCAAATGCCGAATAAAGGTTTGTCCTCTTTTAGGATATCTTTCACGGTATCAATTGCGTAAGGCATTGCAGCAGGATCGCCAGGTCCGTTGGAAATAAAATAACCATTTGGACTCCATTTTTCCATTTCCTGGAAAGTGGTTTTGGCAGGGAAAACCTTGGCATAAACGCCTCTTTCAGAAAAATTCCTTAAGATGTTTTTCTTAACGCCTAAATCCAGAACGGCTACCTTTATTGTGGCATTTTCGTCTCCAACAAAATAAGGTTCTTTTGTACTTACCTGAGAGGAAAGTTCCAAACCATCCATTGAAGGTACTTCCGCAAGTTTTTTCTTTAATTCTTCAATATCCAATATTTCTGAAGAAATAATGGCGTTCATGGCACCTTTATCTCTAATATGCCTTACAATCTCACGGGTATCTACATCAGAAATGCCCACAATATGTTCATCCTGAAAGTAATCCTGAATAGAATTGTCGGCCTGCTTTCTGCTGAAAGGGATATTGAAGTTTTTACATACCAAACCGGCAATTTTAATACTTTCAGATTCTACTTCTTCATCGGCAATGCCATAGTTTCCAATATGCGCATTGGTGGTTACCATAATTTGCCCAAAGTAAGAAGGATCAGTAAATACTTCCTGATATCCTGTCATCCCAGTATTAAAACAGATTTCCCCGGTGGTAGTGCCAATTTTCCCAGCGGCTTTGCCGTGGTAAACTGTTCCATCCGCTAAAAGAAGTACTGCCGGTAGTTTGGTGTAATATGCGTTCATGCTGATATGAATTTTTGGTTTAAGTCAGAAATTTTATAAAAAGATGAGTGTGGTGGAATTGAATCCGTGTTGCTGATAGCAAAAAACAAGAAATGTTGAATATTCATCTCGGGATGCAAATCTAGTTTTTTTATGGAATAACACCAACTAATTAGTTCATTTTTAAATTTTAAAGCGCAATCATTTTTTTAACTTTGAATCATTATCAAAAAAACCAACAAAATGTCTGTCCATAAAGAGCTAAAAAGAATTACCACCCATATTTTACAGGAAATGAAAAATAAGGGAGAGAAAATAGCCATGCTGACTGCCTATGATTATTCTATGGCTAAAGTGGTTGATGAAGGTGGGATTGATATCATTTTAGTGGGAGACTCTGCTTCCATGGTGATGGCTGGTCATGAGACTACGCTTCCAATTACCTTGGATCAGATGATTTATCACGCTGCTTCCGTAATCAGAGGTACAAAAAGAGCTTTGGTTGTAGTGGATTTACCTTTCGGGTCTTACCAAGGAAATTCAAAAGAAGCCTTAAATTCTGCGATTAGGATCATGAAGGAATCTGGAGCACACGGAGTAAAGCTAGAAGGCGGGGCAGAGGTTGCAGATTCTATTGAACGCATTGTGGATGCAGGCATTCCGGTGATGGGCCATTTGGGTTTAACGCCCCAGTCGATTTATAAATTTGGAACTTACACTGTAAGAGCGAAGGAAAAAGCGGAAGCTGAGAAACTAAAAAGCGACATCAAACGTATCCAAGAAGCAGGTTGTTTTTCAGTAGTTTTAGAAAAAATCCCCGCTACTTTGGCAAAGGAAGTTTCAGAAAGTATTGAAATCCCAACTATTGGAATAGGTGCTGGTCATCACTGTGATGGACAGGTTTTGGTAGTTAACGACATGATTGGTTTAACTAAAGGATTTACACCAAGGTTTTTACGCCAGTATTTAAATTTGTTTGAACAGATAAACGGAGCAGTACAGTCTTACATTAAAGATGTGAAAAGTGGTGATTTCCCAAATGATAAGGAACAGTATTAAGTAGTTAGTTAGTTAGTTAGTTAGTTAGTTAGTTTTTAGTTGGTTAAGGTTTACTTGGTCGGTTAAGTTTATTTAATTCAATCATTTTTTTTATGCCCATTTTAGGTCTCATATCTCATATCTCAATACTCATATCTATCAAAAATGGATGAATTCTACAAAATAACAGATCAGGACATTCTTTTTGAGGACAACCATCTGATTGCTGTTTATAAAAAAGCAGGATGGATTGTGCAGGTGGACGATACAGGTGATCCATCACTGGATGAAATGGTGAAGGTTTACATTGCCGAAAAGTACAATAAGCCTAATGGTGCTTTTTTAGGTGTTGTACATCGTTTAGACCGACCGGTGAGCGGGGTGATTCTTTTTGCAAAAACCTCCAAAGCTTTAGACCGTGTAAACAAAATGTTTAAAGAGCGGGAGATGCATAAAACCTATTGGGCGGTAGTAAGGCAAAAACCTTCTAAAATGGAAGGTAACTTGGTTCATTATTTAATAAAAAATCCTAAGAAAAACATTACTACACCTTATCATACTGAAATTAAAGGAAGCCAGAGAGCGGAACTTAATTTTAAAGTTTTAGGCTATCTGAATGAATATTATTTAGTGGAAGTTGATCCAATTACTGGGCGCCCACACCAAATTAGGGTACAGCTTTCAACTTTAGGGAGCCCAATTGTTGGAGATAATAAATATGGTTACCCCAGAGGGAGCAGGAAAAAAAGTATTGCCCTCCATGCACTCCGCTTGCAATTTATCCATCCGGTGAAGAAAGAGAAAGTGAATATTTATGCCCCGCTTCCTAAAGATGGATTTTGGGAAAAATTTGAAGATTTCTTGCCTAAGATTTAATCTTCGATTTTTGATTTAATCACCTCTGGCTGGTCCTCCAGTTTCAATTTAATGAGATTGTCAACAATTACATCAATCACTTCGTTTCGCTGACTAATCATTCTATCGGCCAAGGCCATTAAACGCCTGATGTTTTTTGGACTTGCAGCATCCAGTTGTTCCTGAACACTTTGCAAATTCATTGGCTCTAACCTTACATAATGATCTGGAATTCCTAAGAAACTGAAAATTTGTTTCATGTAAAAATGGCTGGTCTCCGTAGCCGCACTCATCATCATGTCTAATAATGCGGGCACTACGAATAGTGCTTTGGTGTCTTTTAATTCATCACTGTCGTACGATTGTTTGGATACGCCGGTCCCTAATGAAAGAATATAAATATCTTTAGGAATCAATTCCTCCGGTTCTTTTTTGATTTCAACAAAGGCACTTAAACTTGGATTGGTGGCGAAAATTCCACCGTCTAGTAAAGGGTATCTTACTCCTGATAAAGAATTAATTTCTGCCACACTGAAATAAGTAGGAGCGGCAGAAGTTGCCCTGCAAACATCTTTCACATAAAAATCTCTGCTATCTCCTCTATTCTGTGCCACTTTCTGTCTGAAAAAATGGGCTTTCCTCAATTCAATGTTGTATGCAGTAATGAGGCAGGGTTTAATCAACTCGCTCAGCTTTATGTCTTCAAAATATTCGGCAAGAATGTTTTCTAAAACTGTTGCATCATATCTTTCAGTTACCCAACCAATATCCGCAAAGAATTTCTTAACGCCTTTAGAAGCAAATATTTTAGAACCATTTTCTACATATAAATTTAGTGCTTCTTTGGCTGTAAAACGAGGTCTTTTTGGGTCTTCTTTTGAAGGGCAAAGCAGCAGGCAGGTGAGAATTCCACCTGTACTGGTTCCTGCAAAATAATCAAAGTAATCTGCTAAAAAAGTATCGGGATTGCCTGTTCTTTTCTTTAGGCGCTCTTCCAGTTCTACCAGTACCATCCCAGGGATAATTCCCTTTATACCGCCACCATCAATAGATAAGATTGTCTTCATTTTATTCCTAAATTAAAAAAAATGAAGTTATAAAAAATAGATTTTGAATTAATTCCTGAAATTTTGGGTAACCATAATGCCATAAATACCGCCATCCATAATTCCTATGCCAACTCTTCCAAATTTAGGATTTAAAATATTTGCCCGGTGTCCCGGAGAATTCATTAATCCCATATGGGCAATTTCAACGGTTTGTGCTAAAGCTAAATTTTCACCTGCATTAAAGTAGGAGATGTCATGCGCTCTAATACGGTCAAAGGGAGATTTATTTTCTAAATTGATATGAGAGAAATAACCTTTCTTAAACATATCTTTTGAATGTTCTCTTGCAACCTTTCTTAAAGCAGTGTCTCTTGCCAATAAAGTTAACCCTGCCTTTTTCCGTTCCTCATTTACTAAAACAAATAAATGATTCTCAAATTTTTCATTATCTACTGGATTTGCAACTTTAAAATGTAGATAAACAGTTTCATCAGACTCCGGCTCAATGGTTAATTTACTGATGCTCCTTTTTACTTTTTCGCTAATTTCTGGAGCAATCGCACCGTCCATTTTTTCTACTTCTTGGGTGAGCATGGTAGCTAAATAACTTTCTCTGGTGCTGGCAGTTAAACCTGGCCATAAAGGCATAAACAAAAAAATAATAGCAAATAATGCGGAATAGAAAAAACCTCTGATAATACCGGGTATTAAGCCCATGGTTTTGTTGAGCGAACTTTGATGCGTTTTATTGGAAATATTTTTAAATAATAAATATAGTCCTATTCCAATAATTAACCTAGCTATTAATATACTGATGAGGAAAGAAAATGGGAAAAGCCATCTTTCCTGTATCTGGTAATGATCATCTAAAAAGGTAGCTAAATATTGGTAGGCAAAAAAGGCAATAAATATGCTCAGTACAAACGCAAGGAGTTCTAAAACTCCTAAAATAAACCCTCTTCTCCAACCATGATAAATTGCTAAACCTATAATTATTGCAAGAATCAGATCAACATAATTAAACATATTCATCTGATTGCAAAAAATAAACCAAACAGATTTTTTTTAAGAAATAAAGCTTTCTAAAATTTTAAAAGATTGGTTGGTACTTAAGAGTACCTTGTCTGTAGTTGCAGGTAAAAGGACACAATCTCCAATATTAACCGGCAATTCTTCTATACCATATTTTAGGATATAAGAGCCTTCTAAACAAACATGTATTACAAAACTATCTAAATTGCTATAGTCTCTTACAACTTCTTGGGTGTAATTTAGAACGTTTGTGGTGAAATAAGGGCAACTCACCAGTTCAACAGGTTGATTAATAGATGGAGTGTACTTAGTTTTATATTGATCATAAAACGTAAAATCAATAGCATCCAACGCTTCTTCTACATGTAATTCTCTTTTATTGCCTTTATCATCAACACGGTCAAAATCATAAATACGATAAGTGATGTCAGAAGTCTGTTGAATTTCAGCAATTAGCAAACCTTTACCAATGGTATGCACTCGGCCGGCAGGCAAAAAGAAAACATCATCTGCTTTTGCTTCTTCTTTGTTTAATATATCCGTCAGCTCTCCGGCATTAAACTTTTGGAGGTAAGATTCTTTGTCAACTTCTTGATTAAAACCTGAAATTAATGAAGCACCTTCATCAGCTTGTATCACGTACCACATTTCAGTTTTACCAAAAGAATGGTGTCTTTTTTCAGCCAGTTCATCATTTGGATGTACCTGAATGGAGAGGTCATCATTGGCATCTATAAATTTAATCAGCAATGGAAAATCATTGCCAAATCGCTTGTAAACACTTTTTCCTACCAAAGCTTCTTTTTCCTGAGCTAATAAATCTGCTAAAGAAGTGCCTGTTAAGGGGCCATTGGCTACAATTGAAACATCAGATTTAACACCCGAAATTTCCCAAGTCTCCCCACAGTTTGGTAGTGGACTAAAATTTTTTCCTAAAAAAGTTTTAATTTTTTCACCACCCCAAATTTTGTCTTTGAAAATAGTCTTGAATTTTAATGGATATAAACTATTCATGGTATAATATTTTTATTTTAAGTAGATTTTTGAGATTGCTAATAGGTTATATGATCGTTAAAATTACACTTTTTATGTAAAAAAGCTCAACCTTATTTGAATTTAACAACAATTTAGATTGTTTTTTGTGAAGTTGCAATCTTAATATCGTCTAGTTAAATTTCAATATAAAATAGAACATTAAATTTATTTGAATAGTCGAATTATTTGTTTTACATTTATTTATTATGCTTGCATAGCATTAACCAAATATAAACGATAAACATTTTAAGATGAAAAAACTATTACTGTCATGCATAGTTATCCTGTGCTTTTCATTATTTGCCTACCCTGTTTTAGCTCAAAATGTGAAAGGTAAAGTAATCGCATCAGACAATAGCCCACTTCCAGGAGCTAGTGTTACCGTACAAGGCTCATTTATTGGAACATCAACAACCCTAGATGGAGCTTTTGCTTTAAATGTAAACTTTGATAAGGGACCTGCTATTTTAGAAATATCTTTTTTAGGATATGAAACTCAAAAGATCACTTTAGATAAAGCTAATACAGATTTAAAGATTAAGCTAAATGAGATCAACATCAATTTTAATGAGGTGGTGGTTTCTGCTTCAAGGGTTGAAGAGAGAATTTTAGAAGCTCCGGTAACGGTAACCAAAGTTAGTGCTAAACAACTTTTAAGTGGCGGTGGGCCCGAAATGTTCTCTAACTTATCCCGCTACCAAGGAATTGATGTAAACAGTTCATCAATGTTACTCACTACTATTTCTACTCGTGGCTTTAACAGCCCAAAATCTGAAAGAATGATACAACTTGCAGATTATGTGGATACACAAGTGCCAAGTTTAAACTTAAATGCGGGTAACATGTTAGGTATTGCTGAATTAGATATTGCTTCTGTAGAGATAATACACGGACCTGCTTCAGCGCTTTATGGTGCAAATGCATTTAACGGCGTATTAATTACCAACTCTAAAGATCCTTTTTACAGTGAAGGTTTATCATTGAGATTAAAAGGTGGTTCAAGAGAATTATTTGATGGACAGATTAGGTATGCTAAAAAATTAAGCGATAAATTCGCGTTTAAAATCAATGCATCTTACATCTCTGCAAATGATTGGTTGGCTGCAGATTATTCTCCAAAAACAATTACTTCTGCTAAAAACTATCAGCCAGGATCTGGTTTTGGTTATGATGCATTAAACAAATACGGAGAAATCAGTACCACTCAAGCTGGCGTGAGCATTATTCCCGGTGAAGTAATCTATACTCCAGGTTGGACAGAAACAGGCTTAATTGCTGATGATAACAAAACGATGGGTTATCGTTTTAACCCAAGTATTTCTTATTTGATTACCGATAAACTTAAAGCTACGCTTGATTATAAAACAGCTGGTGGTACTACAACCTATCAATCTACCAGTAGGTATCGTTTAAAGAATTTGAACGTTAATCAGTTTAGAGCCGAATTAAAATCAGACAATTGGTTTTTGAGAGCATTTAGAACAGAAGATAAAGGAAATGATTCTTACGATTTAAGTTTTCTTGGTGCCAGAATGGCAACTTTAAACCCAACAACTGCCGGACAGCCTGCTTTGCCAGGTGGTGCAACAAGTTACACTGCTTTATTTTTTGGAACTTATGGTGCTGCATTACAGCAAGGTGCAAGTCCAGCTCAAGCTTATGCAGCGGCAGAAGCAACTTGGCCAAAAGAAGGTACAACAGCTTTTAATGCGCTGAGAAAATACAATACAGAATTAAACCAGCCAGCAGGTTCTAGATTGCCAGTAAACTCTATCATGACTGATGTTAGTGGTCAATATAAATTTGGTTTCAAAGCTTTAGATTTAATAGTAGGTGGTGCATACAGAAGCTTTGCGCTTGCTTCTCAAGGTGCAGTTTTTGAAGACGTGATAGGTGGAGACAGAATAAAGAACAATGAATATGGCGTTTATAGCCAAGCTTCTAAAACTTTATTTAAAGATGCTTTAAAAATTCAGGTAGCAGCCCGTTATGATCAATTCAAAAACTTTGATGCAAAAATATCTCCCAGAGCTTCTGCGGTATATACTTTTGGTAATAAAAGACAAAATAATTTTAGAACCAGTTATGGTGTAGCTTTTAGAAGTCCAACACAATTGGATCAATTTATCAGGTTAGATATTGGAAGCGCATTATTATTAGGTAACGTAAATAATGGATTTAATGGTTATACCACTTCATTATTAACCAGCGGAAACCCAGCTGCAAATATTGGAGCAGTTGCAGGTGGCTCCACTGCTTTTAACTATACCGCCCCAAGATTAGACCTAGAGCAGGTTAAAACTTTTGAATTTGGTTACAAAACAGTCATCAATGATAACATCTATTTTGATGTAACTTACTACAGAAGTAATTATGATAACTTTATTGGAGCCCAACCATTTGTAGGAAATACAGACGGTACAAGACCAACAATTCCACAAACATTGGTGGCCATTGGTGCAGCTCCGGGTTCAGATGGACAAACGAGAAACAGGTTAAGTGATGCTGCAAGTCCAACCCGTATCATTCAGGTTTGGTACAATAACAAACAAGAAGTTACTACACAAGGAGTAAGTGTGGGTGTAGGTTATAATTATGTGAAAGAATTAAACTTTAATGCAAACTACAGCTACAATAAAATTAGTGATGTTCCTGCTGGTTTCTTAGCATTCTACAACACCCCAGAAAACAAATTTAACGTGGGTATTGATGGAGAGTTTAAAAAGAAATTAGGGTATAATGTAAATTACAGATACCAACAAGGATTCACCTACGAATTCCCATTTGATGTTGGTCCGATTAGAGAAATTGGAACATTAGATGCTTCGGTTTCTTATAAATTAGATAAGTTGAGATCTACCATTCAGGTAGGTGGTTCTAACTTAACAGATTCTAATAATAAGCAAATTTGGGGAGGCCCACAATTGGGAAGAATGCTTTTTGCAGGAATATTGGTAGAACTTAAATAAGTTCAAACACTTTATTTAAAATCCCGAAAAGCTCAAACTTTTCGGGATTTTTTTTTCTCATCAATCAAGTAAACATAAAGTTTTGTATCAATGAGGAATTGGAATGTAAAAGAGCTTTATTAAAAGGCCTATATCAGCGACCAGCATTTAATAACGGAAGAAGGTTTAACTTCAGGGATCTTTTAAAAATGAGCAGAATGAATCAGGTTCTTCATTCTTTGGATAAACCTGCTCCGGCTTTGCGCTGTATCCCTCATTTCATTCGGGGATGCCACTTCAATCCGGAATAGCATGAAAGCTTGTACTAAAAATCGTCTTCTAAAATTTCCTTCACCCTACCAACTTGTCCATCATCTAACATCACTTTAATTCCTCTGTGATGTTTTGGAGCACTCGTTAAAATTCTTTTCACAATGCCCTCCGTTAATTCACCGCTTCTTTGGTCTTTTTTTAAAACAATGTTTACTAAAGCACCTATTTTAATATCACTTCTAATCGTTCCGTCCATCATCAAATAATTAATCTTACACCACCCAACTCTTCAATTCTATAAGGGAATTTATCTCCTGGCGAGCCAACAAACATGAAATTTGGCGGAATTCCCCACTCTTTAGATAATTTATGAATAAGTGCCGGACCAAATTTATCCCTCATCTTAACAAATTCAATATCAATTTCTGGATACATCCTATCTAAAACACTAATGTCATTTTCCAAATTATCTACTACTTCTTCATCATCACGTAAAACGGTCACAATCTTAATTCGCTTGGTATGCTCATTATTTCTAATGTAAGTCATCACGTGGTTTAAGTTAGCCACATTATCTCCTTTAGTGAAGAAAACAAATTCCTGCTTCTTAATAGTATTGATACTGTTTTGTAAACTTCTGTTGATATAAATGATCGCTCGTCTCAGAGGAACTTCTAAGTTACTGTTGTCAATTGCTCTTCTTACAGGGTTAAATAAGTACTGGATGAAATTGATCAGAAATTTCAATAAAGTAGTCCTGTTCAACATCACTACCAGAAATAGGGTGGTTGGGATAAAGTATTCTAAAAAAACCACTACATTTCTCGGTTGTTCCGGGTCTTCTGGGACAATCAATACATTTCCAACTATGGCACAAATTACCGCACCTAAAGCAAATATCAGTGAAGACCATTTGGCTTTTTCAGGTCTTGGCAATCTTTTACGTTTAATCTTTAGCAACATGTTACCGGCTACAAATAATGCCATAACCGATAAGAATGATAGCGTGTAAACACCTGCTAAAAGTTCTACTTTTCCTTTGGTGATGAATAATACAGAAATACTCAATAAGAAAAATAGAATAATGATGCGGTAAGAACTGCCTTTTTTGTTTTTCTTTAGAAAAAAGTTAGGCATTACCCTGTCTAAAGTCATCCTTTCCAATAATCCGGAAACGCCTACAAAAGAAGTTAAAACTGCACCACTCAATACCAGCACCGCATCAATAGAAATAATAAAAGCAAGCCATTCTCCACTACTTTCTGATCCAATTTGCGAAAGCAAGGCATTACTGTATAATTTAATTTCAGGGATTGGCAAAACACATATTGCTAAAAATGCAATCAATGGATTAAGTACGCTCACCACTACCCACATGTTTCTCAATGTTTTAGGGAAAACACCTTTCTTTTGCTCCTCTACAAAATTTGCAGAACTTTCAAAACCGGAAATGCCAAGCATAGAGGCCGCAAAACCAAAAAATATGGCCATTCCAATACTTCCAAAAGTAAGCGGGCTATGCCAGTTTTTAATAAAGGTATCAAAGCCTATCTGAAAAAGATAAATACCAATGGATCCAATTAATACCACCATGGTAGTTAAATGGAATATAAAAATACCAATAGCCACCTTAGCTGATTCTGTAATGCCAGAAATGGTTAACCAAGCAAAAATCCCTAAAACAACTACTGTAGCTCCAATAATAGGTAATATTGGAATTAGATGAGCTAAATAATGCATCGCCTCATTGGCAGAAATTACCGCAGTAGCCATATAAGAAAGCAAGGTTAAACAGGCAGCCATGGATGCCATAGACTTGCTGGTTGTATTTAATAGCGCATTATAGGCGCCGCCATTTAAGGGTAACGCGCCAACAACTTCACCATATATTTTTCTGAAAGTAAATAAAACCAATGCAACTATCAAAAGCGTTATCCAGGCATATTGTCCTGCAAAGCTGATGGCTAAAGCCGAAACATAAAGAACTGATGAACTGATGTCATTGCCACAAATGGCTGTTGATGATAATTCACCCAGCTTCTTATCTTCTGTCATATTTTTTTTAAATTTTAAGGCTTAAGATTGTACATTTCTAACGACTATAGGAATCTCTTGCTGGCTACCGTAAAGCTTTAATTCTTGAATATCGGAAGGTAAGCTATAACCTTTAGAAATTAATTCCTTTTTCACTTTATTTATAATTTGTCCTCTGGTTACCATTGCCGATTTCCTAAAATCTTTGGTATCGGCCCAAAATAATACTTTCAAATTAACCGTACTGGTTGCCAGCTCATTTTCTACTACAAAATTTTCATGTTCAGCATCTGTCATTAGATCAGGATGATTATCCAAGATTTCTTTAATTGCATTTTTTGCACCATTAATATCATCTTCGTAAGCAATACCTACAACAAATTCTAACCTGAAAAAACCATCCTCCGTATAATTTGTAACCGGCTTAGTTAAAACATCTGCATTTGGTATATAAACATCTTTACCATCAAAAGTTTTAATTTTTGTGTAACGAAGTTCCAAAGCCTTCACTTTACCAAAAACATCACTGATCATTACGGTATCATTCACATTAAAAGGGCGACTGAAAGCTAAAATAAAACCGGCAATAAAGTTTTCGCCGATATCTTTAAAAGCAAAACCCAATACCACTGCTGATGCACCAGCGGCAGCTAAAATACCACCTGCTATGGCACCCAAACCACCAGCATAAAGTGCTATCATTATGATAAAAATCACAAATATGGTTTTAATTGCTTTAGTCAAAAATTTTGCAGTAAGCGGATCTTTTGATTTTTTGATAAGCTTGTTTTGGATAATCCCAGAAATAAAATTGCTGATTAAAATGCCCAAAACTATTATTACAACTGCGGTAATCAATTTAGGTAAGGAAATGATAAAGGAGTTCCAATAATGATTGATGGCGCCCGAAAATTCATCAACGAAGTTTTTCATTTAAATTTTTCTTTAAGCCTTAATTTAATAAAAAAGCCTAAGTTTTTACTCATTCTTCAAATATTCGACCAAAAAGAACACTAACCTAAATTAACTCTTAAATTTTATAGATAGTCGCAAAATAATTCTGGATTTTAATAATTGTTATGTGTTTTATAGCCATAAATGAGGATAAAATATTAGACCGAATGTTAAATGAGTTATTGCACAGCAAATAATTATTTAAATCATCTAATGTGCCATTTAACAGTTAAAAAACAATTAAATCAGGGTGCAATTCATTGCTTTCTCTTATCTTTAGCCGATTTATAAAAATCATTAATTTAGACATTCATTTCAAATTCCAAAAAATATAATACATGTCAAACTCATCAAAAATTATCTACACCAAAACAGACGAGGCTCCAATGTTGGCTACTTATTCATTTTTACCCATAGTAAAGGCTTTTACAGCATCTGCAGGTATTGATGTAGAAACAAGAGATATCTCTTTAGCAGGAAGAATTTTAGCGAACTTTCCTGAGTTTTTGAAAGATGATCAAAAAATTGGAGATGCATTGACAGAATTAGGAACTTTAGCGACTATGCCAGAAGCTAATATCATTAAATTGCCTAACGTCTCTGCTTCTGTGCCACAGTTAAAAGAGGTGATTACAGAGCTGCAGTCTCAAGGTTTTGCATTGCCAAATTATCCTGAAACTGTTACAACAGAAGAAGAAAAAGTAATTAAATCAAAATATTCAAAAGTATTGGGTTCTGCCGTAAACCCAGTTTTACGTGAAGGCAACTCAGATCGTAGAGCGCCAAAAGCAGTGAAAAATTATGTAAAAGTCAATCCGCATTCCATGGGTGCTTGGTCTTCAGATTCTAAAACAAAAGTAGCCTCCATGAGTGAAGGTGACTTTTACGGTTCTGAAAAATCTACGACTGTAGCTAGCGATTCGCAATTTAGAATAGATTTTGTAGATGCTAACGGAGCGGTTATAGAATTAAAAGGTTTTGCGAACTTGAAAGCAGGAGAAGTGATTGATAGTTCAGTATTGAGTATTTCTAAATTGAAAACTTTTGTTTCTGAGGCCATTAAAGAAGCTAAAGCAACTGGAGTATTGCTTTCTGCACACTTAAAAGCGACGATGATGAAGGTTTCAGATCCTATCATTTTCGGTGCAATTGTAGAAGTTTACTTTGCAGACGTTTTTGATAAATATGAAGAGCTTTTTAGAACCTTAGGAGTGGATACCCGTAATGGTTTGGGCGATGTGTATGCAAAAATTGCTGGACAGCCCCAAGAAGCAGAAATTAAAGCAGCGATTAATGCAGCGATTGCAAACGGCCCAGCTTTAGCAATGGTAAATTCTGATAAAGGCATCACCAATTTACATGTTCCATCAGATGTAATTGTAGATGCTTCCATGCCGGCAATGATCCGTACTTCAGGCCAAATGTGGAATAAGGAAGGTAAAGCACAAGATACTTTAGCTATCATTCCAGATCGTTGTTATGCGGGTATTTATACTGCAACCATAGACGACTGTAAAAAACATGGAGCATTTGATCCAACAACTATGGGTTCTGTGCCAAACGTAGGTTTAATGGCTCAAAAAGCAGAAGAATATGGTTCTCACGATAAAACTTTTCAAGCTACTGCTCATGGAATTATCCGCGTAAGCGATGCTACAGGGAATGTGTTTTTTGAGCAATCAGTAGAAAAAGGAGACATTTTCCGTATGTGCCAGGCGAAAGACGCACCTATACAGGACTGGATTAAACTAGCGGTTAACAGAGCTCGTTTATCTAACACGCCGGCAGTTTTCTGGTTAGATGAAAACAGAGCACACGATAGAGAAATCATCAAAAAAGTAAATAAATATTTGCCAAACTACGATACTAATGGTTTGGATATTCGTATTCTTTCTCCAATTGAAGCTACTAAATTCACTTTAGAACGTATCCGTAAAGGAGAAGATACTATCTCGGTAACTGGTAATGTTTTACGTGATTATTTAACAGATTTATTCCCAATCTTAGAATTAGGTACTTCTTCAAAAATGTTGTCTATTGTGCCTTTAATGAACGGTGGTGGTTTATTTGAAACTGGCGCTGGTGGTTCTGCTCCTAAACATGTGGAGCAATTTGTAACAGAAGGTTACCTGCGTTGGGATTCATTAGGTGAATTCTTGGCACTGCAAGCTTCTTTAGAGCATTTAGCGCAAACTCAAAACAATAGCGAAGCACAGATTTTAGCAGATACTTTAGATGAAGCTAATGCAAAATTCTTAGCAAACGATAAATCTCCTGGCCGTAAATTAGGAACAATTGATAACCGTGGTTCGCACTTTTATTTGGCCTTGTATTGGGCCCAAGCTTTGGCGGCACAATCAAAAAATGAAGCATTAAAAGCTAAATTTTCTCCTCTTGCAAAAGCATTAACTGAAAACGAAGCGAAAATTACTGCAGAATTAATCGGAGCGCAAGGTAAACCTCAAAATATTGGTGGTTACTATCATCCTAATGATGAGCTAGCTTCAAAAGCAATGCGTCCAAGTGCTACTTTAAACAATGCTTTAGCTAGTTTTTAGTGGTTTTAGTTAGGTATTGATTTTAGGTTTAATAATAAATAATTAAGCAGTTTAAGCAATAGTTTAAACTGCTTTTTAGTTTTAAAATTTTCTCAAACAATTATCAACTTTTATTTTCCTTTCAAATATCTGGCATGTTTCTGGCAGTCTATTTATCAAAAAAAACATCATGGAAAATAAAGAAAATAAAAACAGTGAAGAACGCTTAAGTAGAAATGGTGAATCAAACCTTGCTGATAACGAGGCCCGTAATTTAAAGTATAATGAGGAAGAGAATAGTTACGAATTAGATGTTGAATCTGATAACCCAGATTATGTACATCCAGATCCTTATGATACCGCGGCTGACAATGGTGATGATATGGATTCTGACTATGACGAGGCAAACCCATATGTTGGAGATGAATACGAAAAAAAACATTCCCTAAAAGATGATCTTAATAATTTAGGAATGCATAAGACAGACGCTGATCATTTAAAGATGAGTAAAAGTGATGAAAAAAACAGTCATGTGCCTGAAGATGATAGAGAAGATTTGGATGCAGAAGGTTATCCTAAAAGGGATTAAAATTTGATAAACCTTAATCTATCTCCAAATTAAATACTTTCCGGAACTCCTCGAGTTTCGGATTTTTTTCAACTAAATGATTGTATTTATCTTTTGAAGTGTACAGTTTTTTTTCTTGAATTGAATCTGTAAGGATAGGCTCTAAAGTCAGCTGAAAATTTTTGAGATTGGTCCTTAAATAATTCATAAGGTCTACTTTTTCATGAAGCAGTTCATCTCTTAATAATTTACTTTCTACTGCTAGCTCTACCCTAAAATTTTCTTTAACAATAGGGGTGTAATTATCCATTAAAGCCGTCAATTTCATTTTATTGAGCGCTTTAACTTGTTGAGAATAACCAGACCAAACTTTTAGAAAATCTTCTTGGGTGAAATCATTCTGCTCATTTCCGGTGAGCTCAACTTTTTCATCACTTTTCTGTTCCTCTGTTTTAATGCTACTTAGGTCTTTAATATTTGGGATAAGTGTGGTTCCACCTGATTTAGACAACAATGATTTTCCAGATCCTGCTGGTTTATTATCCACAGCTTTTGGAGCTTCAGAAGGTTCAGAAACCTGACTTTTAATTATTGGAGGACTTGTATAGCTAGGAGTTTCAGTTTTTAATGCTTCTTTTTCAGGAGGATGAGCAGATTGAGTTTCTGAATTTAATTTTTCAGGTTTTTTTTTTAATTGCTCAGCTAGTTGCTGTACATTATCGGTTTGGCTTAGCTGAAGGGCTTGGGCCAAATGACTTATTTTTATGAGGGTGAGCTCTACCTGTAAACGTTGATTTTTACTGATCCGATAATTTAAATCGCACTGGTTACTGATGTTAAGCGCACTTAAAAGAAAAGAAGAGGAACTGATTTTTGCCTGTTCTAAGTATTTGATTTTAATATTTTCGCTGACTTCTAAAAGCTGAACTGTTGATGCATCTTTTGACACCAATACATTTCTTAAATGAGAAGCCAATCCTGTGATAAAATGATTTCCATCAAAACCATTATTCAATATTTCATCAAATAACAGAAGCGCTTCAGGAGTATTTTGAGCCAGTAGTAAATCGGTCAATTTAAAATAATAATCATAATCCAGAATATTAAGATTATCAATTACTGCTTGATAAGTTACTTCTCGATTAGAAAAACTCACAATCTGGTCAAACATGGAAAGAGCGTCTCTTAAACCACCATCTGCTTTTTGAGCGATGAGGTGTAATCCATCCATGTCAAATTTCACCTCCTCCTTTACAGCAATACCTGCCAAATGATTTGACATGTCTTCTACTCTAATCCTGTTAAAGTCAAAAATCTGACACCGGGATAAAATAGTAGGCAAAATTTTATGTTTCTCTGTAGTGGCTAATATAAATATAGCGTAAGAAGGAGGTTCTTCTAAGGTCTTTAAGAACGCATTAAAAGCACTCTGCGAAAGCATGTGCACCTCATCAATGATATAAACTTTGTATTTGCCTGCTTGTGGCGGGATTCGAACTTGGTCAATGAGGCTTCGGATATCGTCAACAGAATTATTGGAAGCGGCATCTAACTCATGAACGTTGAATGAATTGCCATTTTGGAAGGATTTGCAGGAATCACAAACACCGCAAGCTTCATGGTTTTCAGTTGGATTGGTGCAGTTGATCGTTTTTGCAAGAATACGGGCACAAGTAGTTTTCCCTACTCCACGCGGACCGCAAAAAAGAAAAGCTTGTGCTAACTGATTATTTTTTATGGCGTTCTTTAAAGTATTTGTAATGTGCTGTTGCCCTACCACACTATCAAACAATACAGGTCTGTATTTTCTTGCAGAAACAATAAAATTTTCCATCGGGAGCTAAAATAGAAAGATGTTAGCGCTTGTGCAACGTTTTATGTTTTTTGTGGATAAATCATCATTTATCACAAATCTTTTATTGATGAAAAATACCGAATTTACGGTATATAGAAGCCCATCTTTTTTTGCCAATTTTGAATTAAAATAATAGACAATGGAAAGATTAGCAGAAAACATAAAGATTTTTAAAGGATTTGTGGTTTTCCTGATAAAGGATGTTCTAAGAATAAATTCATAAAAGCTCTCTCCAAGACTTAATAGTCTTAAAATTCAAATAGGTGTGTTAAAAGCGGGTTGCCTCCCAGGCAATTCCGCTTTTTGTTTTTAAATAAACCTTTTTTTAATCTAACCAATAGGGATACATTCTTTTGAAGAATAGTATTACAAACAAAGTCATTAAATAGATTTGGCTTATTTTTTTAGCTTTGTATGTAATTGATGAAAATATATTCTTCCATATTGCTATTATTAATCATGTTCATGTATTTAAAACCATGTACAGATAAACCGCAATTAAAAGAAAATCTACCATTAGAAATTATTGAGCATACCACTCATCATCAAGACAGTGATTTTGACGGTTGTAGTCCATTTTGTAACTGTTCTTGTTGTTCAGTAAGAGTGGTGTCAACACTTTCTCAGAACAGTTCTTCTATTCCACAAAATATAGCTTTTAAATATCCTCTAAGGATAAAATCTAAATTGTTAAAAGCTAGTATTGCCATTTGGCAACCTCCAAAATTCATTTAATCATTCCCTTCTCTTTAGAAATTGTTGTGATGAAATAATCATGACTTTTTCTCATTGCTTTAGCTATTCGCCGAGGTGTTCTCTTAATGCTGATAAACTTAAAATGGATGTTTTTTTAGTTAAAAATGTCGTGAATCAGATTTAGGAAAATTATTTGTTCAGATAAAATAAAATAGGAATGCTTAACAAAATCATTAAATTTTCTATAAAAAATAAACTCATCATCGGGATTTTTATACTCTGTCTCATTTTTTGGGGACTTTGGTCATTGAAGCAACTCCCCATTGATGCTGTTCCGGATATCACCAACAATCAGGTGCAAATCCTTACCTCTTCACCCAGTAACGGAGCAGAAGATATTGAACGCTTTATCACCTTTCCGGTAGAACAGACGATGGCTACCATACCTGAGATAGAAGAGGTAAGGTCTTTTAGCCGTTTTGGACTTTCCGTTGTCACAGTAGTTTTTAAAGAAAGTGTAGATGTTTATTGGGCAAGGCAACAGGTAAATGAGCGGTTGAGTGAAGCTTCAAAAGCTATCCCCGAAGGGATGGGAAAACCAGAAATCGCTCCTCTTACTACCGGTTTAGGAGAAATTTACCAATACGTCATCCATCCAAAAAAAGGATATGAATCTAAATATACTGCAACAGAGTTACGTACCATTCAAGACTGGATTGTAAGACGGCAGCTTTTAGGCGTACCTGGAATTGCAGATGTCAGCAGTTTTGGAGGTTACCTTAAGCAATATGAGATTGCCCTTAACCCAGAAAAATTGAGAAGCATGAACATCAGTATTCAAGAGGTGTTTTTGGCCATTCAAAAAAACAACCAGAATACCGGAGGTGCTTATATTGATAAAAAGCCAAATTCTTATTTCATCAGGAGCGAAGGGCTGATTAATAGTATTGAGGACATTGAGAACATTGTGGTAAAAACCAATATGAATAGCATTCCTGTGCTGATTAGAAATGTAGCAAACGTAAAAATTGGCGCTGCCACACGTTATGGTGCAATGACCAGAAATGACGAAGGGGAAGTGGTAGGTGCCTTGGTACTGATGTTGAAAGGAGCAAATGCTTCCAAAGTGATCAAAGACGTTAAAAACAGAATGGCTCAGATCAGCAAGACTTTACCCGAAGGAGTGATTATTGAGCCTTTTCTAGACCGAACCAAACTGGTCAACAATGCCATATTTACTGTAAGCAAAAACTTAGCAGAAGGCGCTTTAATTGTGATATTTGTATTGGTTTTACTTTTGGGGAATTTTAGAGCTGGGCTAATTGTAGCTTCTGTGATTCCTTTAGCTATGCTTTTTGCCATTTCCATGATGAACCTATTTGGGGTGAGCGGTAACCTGATGAGTTTGGGGGCAATTGATTTTGGACTAATTGTAGATGGAGCCGTAATTATTGTGGAAGCCACGCTACATCACCTTTCTTTAAGAAAGAGCAAAGAGATAATGAGTAGCAGCGAAATGGATGAAGAGGTTTTCCAATCGGCTTCCAAAATTAGAAACAGCGCCGCTTTTGGGGAAATCATCATCCTTATTGTTTATCTCCCCATCCTTGCGCTAATTGGTGTGGAAGGAAAAATGTTTAGGCCAATGGCTCAAACAGTAGGTTTTGCAATTTTAGGAGCTTTTATTCTCTCGCTCACCTATGTACCCATGGTAAGTGCCCTGTTTTTAAGCAAAAAAATAGACCATAAAAAGAATATATCTGACAAGATCATTGGCTTTTTCCAAAGGATATATACGCCCATACTCAATTTTGCATTAAAAGCTAAAGTTGCGGTAGTAGGCATTGCTTTTAGTTTATTGTTACTAGCCATCATCGTTTTTAGTTTTATGGGTTCTGAGTTTATCCCAACTTTAGATGAAGGGGATTTTGCGGTGGAAACCCGTGTGCTCACAGGAAGCAGTTTATCACAGACCATTGAAGCTGCTACACGATCTGCAAAAGTTTTAAAAGCAAATTTCCCCGAAGTGAAGGAGGTGATTGGTAAAATTGGAGCAGCAGAAATCCCTACTGACCCGATGCCGGTAGAGGCCTGTGATTTAATTGTAATCATGAAAAATAAAAGTGAATGGACCAGTGCACATACCAGAGAAGAAATGGCCGAAAAAATGCAGGCTAAATTGGAACAATATATACCAGGCGTCACGTATGGTTTTCAACAGCCTATCCAGATGCGATTTAATGAGCTGATGACCGGTGCAAGGCAGGATGTTGTGGTTAAAATTTATGGTGAAGACCTTGATAAATTGAGCAGCTATGCAAAAAAAGCTGGAAAAATCATCAGTAAGATTGATGGGGCAGCAGATATTTATGTAGAGCAGGTATCGGGTCTTCCACAGGTGGTGGTTAAGTTTCACCGTGATAAAATAGCCCAATTCGGGTTAAACATAGAAGACATCAACACAGTGGTGAATACCGCATTTGCCGGCAAAAGTGCAGGTTTGGTTTTTGAAGGTGAAAAACGGTTCGATTTGGTGGTTCGTGTTGAAAAAGATAAGCGACAAAGTATTGATGATATCAAAAATGTTTATGTAACAGCTCCTAACGGCAATCAGATTCCGTTAGAACAATTAGCAAATATCGAATATAGAGTTGGGCCAAACCAGATTCAGCGTGATGATGCCAAAAGGAGAATTATTGTTGGTTTTAATGTTAGAGGTAAAGATGTGAAAACTTTGGTAGAGGAAGTTCGGACAAAGCTGAACGCTGAGATAAAATTCGATCCAGGTTATTACCCTACCTATGGAGGCACATTTGAAAATTTAGAAGCCGCAAACGCAAGGTTAAGCATTGCCGTCCCTGCCGCTTTGTTGCTCATTTTCTTCTTATTGTACCTCACTTTTTCATCCTTTAAACATGCCTTGCTCATTTTTACGGCCATTCCTTTATCCGCTATTGGTGGTGTGTTTGCGCTTTGGATGAGGGGGATGCCTTTCAGCATATCTGCAGGTGTGGGCTTCATTGCTTTATTTGGAGTGGCCGTACTCAATGGCATTGTACTGATATCAGAATTTAACCGCTTAAAGAAAGAAGGAATGAAAGATTTAACAGAAATTATTAAAACAGGAACTGCGATAAGGTTAAGGCCTGTTATCTTAACCGCATTGGTGGCTTCTTTAGGTTTTTTACCGATGGCATTATCAAACGGGAGCGGTGCAGAAGTACAAAAGCCATTAGCCACAGTTGTAATAGGAGGTTTAATAAGTGCCACCTTATTAACACTGTTAGTTTTGCCCATCTTATATAGCTGGGTTGAAAGTATTAAGCATAAAAAACTTAGGATAAAAAAGCAGTTTCTACTTCTTCTATTAGCTATTTTGGCGTTCAGCAATGGGAAAGCACAAACCCAAGTGCTCAATTTAAACGATGCGATAACTATTGCTAAAAAACAAAACCAAAAATTGGAAGCAATCCAATTGGAGATTAAATTGCAGCAAGCATTAACAAAAGGGACTACAGAAATTCCCAAAACAGATGTAATGTTGCAATATGGGCAAAACAATAGCATCGTTAAAAATGACAATCAGTTTTCTATTAATCAGACCATCCCTTTTCCCACTTTATTTGCTGCAAACAATGCGCTAGGAGAGGTGAAGGTAACTATAGCAAAACAGCAATTTACTATTGCACAAAACGATGTTACCTATCAGGTGAAAGAGCTATATGCTCAACTACAATACCTTTATGCTTATGAAGAAATGCTTAAAAGGCAGGATAGCATTTTTATAGGTTTCTTGAAATCCGCAGCATTAAAATACAAAACAGGAGAAAGCAATATTTTGGAAAGTGCCACAGCAAAGAGTGAGTTGGCAGAGATTCAGAATAAAATGCAACAAAACCAGGCAGATATCCAAATCTACTACAGTCAGTTAAATGCTATTTTAGGGAGGAATGAGCCGTTTTCCATTGCTGAAAAGGAGCTAGTGGCTAACACCTTAAATTTAGATAGCAATCAAGTGAATGCCAATCCTTATTTAGCGTATTTAAAGCAACAGATTGAGCTGGTGGATAAGCAGAAAAGTGTAGAGGTAGCTAAAAGCCTACCCGATATTAAACTGGGCTATTTTAACCAATCATTAATAGGTAACCAAAATGTGAATGGTCAAGATCTTTATTTTGATGGTACTAAACGTTTTCAAGGTGTACAAATAGGCTTGTCCATTCCTTTATTTTACGGTTCTTATCGTTCCAAAATAAACGCGACAAAACTACAAAGCAGTATCGCTAATCAAAACCTGGTTTACCAGCAGCAACAAATTTATAGTCAGTATCAGCAACTGGTGCAGGAGTACCTCAAGCAAAAGAAATCCATTGATTATTATAAAGCATCGGCTTTGCCTAATATAAATTTGATTGAGAAAAACAGTCTTATAGTTTATCAAAATGGTGAAATTAGTTATCAGGAATATCTTTTAAGTCTTAAAAACTCCATAAAAACTAGAGAAAACTACCTAGTTGCTTTACTTCAATTGAACCAGAGTATCAATAAAATAACTTACTTAATCGGCAACCCGTCCAATTAATCTTTAATCCTCTAAAAAATGAAATTATCTTCTTATATATTCAGTATCCTACTTTTAAACTCCATCGTTTCATGCGGAAATAAGGAGGCTGTAAAAGAAACCCATACCGAAGAAACAGAAAACGTTAATAATGTGGAATTAACGCCAGAGCAATATAAAATGGTTGCTATCCAGCTTGAAAAAATTAGCATGAAAGCATTAAGTGGCACCATAAAAGTGAATGGTATGCTTGATTTACCGCCTCAAAGTAAAGTTTCTATTTCTACCCCTTTCACAGGGACTTTAAAAAGTACAGAGATGTTGCAAGGAAAAAAGGTGAGAAAAGGCGAAGCAATCGCACTATTGGAACATCCGGATTATATCCAGATTCAACAAGATTATTTAGAACAAAAAAGCCAGTTAGAATACCTAAAAGCTGACTACGAACGACAAAATGAATTGGCTGAAGAAAATGTTAATGCAAAAAAGACTTTTCAAAAATCTAAAAGTGACTATAACAGTATGCTGGCAAGAATTTCTGGGCTGAAAGCTAAATTGAAAATGATGAACATCAATATGTCCCGATTAGAAAAAGGGCAACTGCAAAACACGATTACTTTGTACTCGCCTATTAATGGCTATGTCACCGAAGTGAACACGAATATTGGTGCAACTGTTTCTCCTTCTGATGTATTGTTTGAAATTGCAGATACAGAGCATTTGCATGTGGAACTTACTGTATTTGAAAAGGACGTTCCAAAGTTAAAGATAGGGCAGAAAGTACGTTTTACTTTAGCCAATGAGCAAAAAGAAAGAATGGCTACTGTATATTTGATTGGAAGGGAAATTAACCAGGAGCGAATTGTACATGTCCATTGCCATTTAGATCAAGAGGATAATCAGTTACTGCCAGGGATGTATTTACAGGCACTTGTGGAAAGCGGAAGTGAAAAAGTAACCGCTTTACCCAACCAGGCAGTGGTAGAGTTTGAAGGTGAACACTATATTTTTGTTGCATTACCAAAGTCGCAGGATAAACGGAACAATTTTGGCTTTGAGATGGTGAAGGTAAAAACGGGTATTCAGGAATTGGGCTATACCCAGATCTCATTTTTAGAAAATAAAGACCTTAAAACTATGGATGTAGTGATTAATGGGGCTTATGATTTACTATCTAAAATAAAAAATACTGCTGAAGAGGAATAGCACTTTTATACAGTCATTTATAAAAATTAAGAAATTGCATGATGGAAGAAATGTTTAACGGATTTGAAGCAGAACTGACAGATTTAAGTCCAGAAGTGAAGGATAAAGCTTTAGAAATTGCAGGGAAGTTGATGAAAGAAAAAAATATGTCAAAATCAGAAGCTATTAAAATGGGTATTGAACAAGCTGAAGGATGGTTTTTTGACTTAGAAGGATAAAAGCAGATATGAGTTTAAAAAATAGGCGAAAAGAACCTACTTGCTGTGATACAGAAGAAGATATAAAAAAAGACCATTCCCATGATGATGGGCATAATCATGATGATCACAACCATGGTGACGAACCCGAGGGTTGGTTGAGCCATTGGCCATTGTTGACCGCACTGCTGATTTTAGTAGTGATGCAAACTTTATATTTTGGGTTTAAAATAGAATTCGACAATTTAATTTCAATTATTATTTATGGAGTTGCATTATTGCTTGCAGGCTATAATGTATTCGAATTGGCATGGCGAAAAGCTAAAAGATTTGATTTTTTCAACGAATTTTTTCTAATGGCAGTAGCAACATTGGGTGCATTTGCTATCGGCTCTTACAGTGAAGGAGTTGCCGTAATGGTCTTTTATTCCATCGGAGAATGGTTTCAAGATGTTGCGGTTAGCAATGCTAAACGGAGCATTAAAGCACTGTTGGATGTAAGGCCCGATTCTGTAGATGTGATAAGGGAAGGAAAAATTTCAGCCATTCCTCCTGCTGATGTGAAAATTGGTGAGCATATTCAGGTGAAACCAGGAGATAAAGTAGCCTTAGACGGGATACTTTTATCAGACAAGGCAACCTTTAACACCGTTGCTTTAACCGGAGAGAGCAAACCTGACACAAAAACCAAAGGCGAACCGGTATATGCCGGAATGATCAATCTGAATACCGTTTCAGAAATAGAAGTTTCAGCAGCATTTAAAGACAGTAAGCTGAGTAAGATTTTAGAAATGGTGCAAGATGCCACGGCTCGTAAATCTCAAACGCAATTGTTTATCTCCCGTTTCGCAAAGGTGTATACTCCAATTGTTTTCAGCCTAGCCTTATTGGTTATTTTTGGTCCCCATCTTTTTGTTGAAGATTATAATTTTCATAATTGGTTTTACCGAGGCTTAGTGTTTCTGGTGATCAGCTGTCCTTGTGCTTTGGTAGTTTCTATTCCTCTGGGTTATTTTGGTGGGATAGGTCTGGCTTCTAAACATGGCATTTTATTTAAAGGAGGAAACTTTTTAGATGTGATGAAACAAATCACCACCATTGTGATGGATAAAACAGGCACATTAACAAAGGGCGTTTTTAAAGTTCAAAAGGTTTTTACGAATGATTTCGATGAAAAGCAACTGGTGAAATTGGCTGCTGCTTTAGAAAGTAAATCTACACATCCCATTGCTTTAGCGATAAAAGAGTATGCGGGTGACGTTTTAAAGGGAGTAAGCATTGCCGAAGTCGAAGAAATTCCCGGTCATGGTTTAAAAGGGATTATTGAAGGAAAAGAAGTGTTGGCAGGAAATGCAAAACTGCTCCAAAAATTCAATATAACATTTGATGATGCCATCCAAAAAATAGAGGATACCATTGTAGTGATTGCTGTTAACAGGAAATATGCAGGCTACATTACCATTGCCGACGAAATCAAAGAAGATGCAAAACAGGCCATCGACTTGATGAAAAAACAAAATATTAAAGTAGTGATGCTGAGTGGAGATAAACAAAGCGTGGTAGATAGTGTGGCTAAATATTTAGGAATAGCAAATGCTTTTGGTGGTTTGCTTCCCGAAGATAAGGTTTCAAAAGTGCAGGAATTGAAAGATAAAGGAGAAAGAATTGCCTTTGTTGGAGATGGGGTAAATGATGCGCCAGTAATTGCTTTAGCTGATGCAGGTATCGCGATGGGAGGTTTAGGGAGTGATGCTACCGTAGAAACTGCCGATGTAGTCATCCAAAATGATGAACCTTCTAAAATTGTACAGGCCATTAAAATAGGAAAACTCACCAAGAGTATTGTTTGGCAAAATATTGCCTTGGCAATGGGTGTTAAAGTAATTGTTTTAGTGTTAGGTGCCGGAGGTATAGCCACTTTATGGGAAGCTGTAATTGCTGATGTTGGAGTAGCTTTGCTGGCGATTTTAAATGCAGTCAGGATTCAAAATAATGATTTAACAAATTGATGATGGATAATTAGTGATGGTTATTAGGTGTTAAAAGAAGTTCTTAAGCTCTTCATTAATCTGACAAGCTGTCATTTATATAATGCTTGTTTCTGCACATTTCACCGATATTCACCTGCCAGTATTAAGCATTGGCTGACAATTAACTATTGGCACAAGGCTTGTTAAATAGTATCCAAATAGAATTTTGTAATTAATAAAAATAATATAATCATGTCAAAAATTATCGGAATCGACTTAGGAACTACCAATTCTTGCGTTGCCGTAATGGAGGGTAACGAGCCCGTTGTTATTGCAAACAGTGAAGGTAAACGTACTACGCCATCTATCGTTGCATTTGTAGAAGGTGGAGAGCGTAAAGTTGGTGACCCTGCAAAACGTCAGGCCATCACTAATCCTACAAAGACCATTTATTCAATTAAGCGTTTTATGGGTAACGGCTTTAATGAGGTAACTCAAGAAGTTGGCCGTGTACCTTATAAAGTTGTTAAAGGCGACAATAATACTCCGAGAGTAGAAATTGACGACCGTAAATATACTCCTCAGGAAATTTCTGCTATGATTCTTCAAAAAATGAAGAAAACTGCTGAAGACTTCTTGGGTACTGAAGTAACAGAAGCGGTAATTACTGTTCCTGCTTATTTTAACGATGCTCAACGTCAGGCAACAAAAGAAGCTGGTGAAATTGCTGGTTTAAAAGTTCGCCGTATTATTAACGAGCCAACTGCTGCTGCTCTTGCTTATGGTTTAGATAAAACCAATAGGGACATGAAGATTGTGGTTTTTGACTGTGGTGGTGGTACGCATGATGTTTCTATCCTTGAATTAGGTGATGGTGTTTTTGAAGTAAAATCTACTGACGGTGATACTCACTTAGGTGGTGATGATTTTGACCAAGTAATTATTGACTGGTTGGCAACTGAATTCAAGACTGAAAACGGAATGGATTTGGTAAAAGATCCAATGGCGTTACAACGTTTAAAGGAAGCTGCTGAAAAAGCGAAGATTGAATTATCTAGCGCTACTTCAACAGAAATTAACTTGCCATACATTACTGCTGATGCAAGCGGACCTAAACATTTGGTACGTTCTTTATCAAAAGCAAAATTTGAATCTTTAGCTGCAGATTTAATCAAAAGAACTATTGATCCTTGTAAATCAGCATTGAAAAATGCTGGAATGAGCACTTCAGATATTGATGAGATTATTTTAGTAGGTGGTTCAACCCGTATCCCTGCAATTCAGGAAGCGGTTGAAAAATTCTTTGGAAAAGCGCCTTCTAAAGGTGTAAACCCTGATGAGGTTGTTGCCATTGGTGCAGCTATTCAAGGTGGTGTATTAACTGGAGAAGTGAAAGACGTTTTATTATTAGATGTTACCCCACTTTCTTTAGGTATTGAAACTATGGGCGGTGTAATGACTAAATTAATTGAGTCTAACACTACTATCCCAACTAAAAAATCAGAGACTTTCTCTACTGCTTCAGACAATCAACCATCTGTTGAGATTCATATCTTGCAAGGTGAACGTCCGATGGCGAAAGATAACCGTACCATTGGTCGTTTCCATTTAGATGGAATACCACCTGCACCAAGAGGAGTTCCACAAGTTGAGGTTACTTTTGATATTGATGCCAACGGTATTTTACACGTAGGTGCAAAAGATAAAGCAACTGGTAAAGAGCAAAAAATCAGAATTGAAGCTTCATCTGGTTTATCTGATGAAGATATCAAGAAGATGAAAGAGGAAGCTGAAGCTAACGCTGAATCAGATAAAACTGCTAAAGAAGAAGCTGATAAAGTAAATGCAGCTGATGCTTTAATTTTCTCTACTGAGAAACAAATTAAAGAATATGGTGATAAAATACCAGCAGAGAAAAAAGCACCTATCGAAGATGCTTTGAAAGCGTTGAAAGATGCTTATGCTACTAAAAACTTCGCTGATATTGATGCAGCTTCTGAAAAGTTAAATACTGCTTGGGCTGCTGCTTCTGAAGAAATGTACAAAGCTGGAGCTGGTCAGGATGGAGCCGGAGCTGAAGGCGCACCACAAGGTGAAGCTAACGCAGAAGGAAACGCTGACGAGGTTACAGATGTTGATTTTGAAGAAGTGAAAGACGAAGAGAGTAAATAGTATTCTTTAAATCGTTATAATTAAATCCCGTTCTATTTATTTAGAGCGGGATTTTTTTGTTTATATGAATTTTTAAAACAAGATAAGCTGTTGAAAAACAGATTATAACATTTTAAATTTTTGTAGATTGTCTTTTTAAAGATGAACGATGTTCCATAAGCTAAATTTTGATTTTCCAAATAGCTACACCGTAAATAGCGCTAAGAATTTTTTAGGAGCTATTCATTTACAATCCAACTTTGATGAAGTGTTTAACTTTGCTTATGCCATGACTTTTGGTAAAATCGGTTTTCATAGAGCGCATAGGAGTGGAGGATTGCATCAGCGCAAGAATGGAGAACTTTTTATCAATACTTTTCAAGGGAAGATGGCAGAGTTTGGTATTTATGAGTTTTTGAAATCAAATGATATTGAAATTGATAAGCCAGATTTGAGCGTATTGGGAGAAGGGATTTGGGATGAGAGTGACTTCACCATCAATGGTAAAAAAATTAGTATAAAGTCAACCGCTTTTTTTTCTAATTTATTGCTTTTAGAAACAAAGGACTGGGATTTAAAAGGCAATTATCTACCAGATTTAGAAAAGGGAAATGCGCAAATCGATTATTTTATTCTTGCCAGGATTAAACCAAATTCAAAAGGCATCATGATAGAAAACAAACTGTTTTATACTGATGAAGTTGATGAAAATCTTCTTAAAAAAATCATGAGGAATCAATTGTGGGTAATGGATATTCCCGGTTATGTAAGTTTAGATGATTTGAAAGGAATCATCAAAAACAAATACATTATTCCTCAGAACAGCTTTTTAAACGGAAAAATCAAAATGGATGCTGCTAATTATTATTTCCAAACGGGAGATTTAAGACGGATTGAGGGGCTCGTTAGAGATTTAACTTCTTGATTTCAATTAATATTTCCCGCAGATAAAATTGATTTTCGCAGAAGCAGTGTTAAATTACATTATCTGCTTTTTTCTGTTTAATCTGCGGGAGAAAAAACATTATATAGTTTTATACAGCTTCTAAAGCTTTTTTAATGTTTTCGGCAATTCTTTTAATCACTGAAACAGTTACAGAATTTCCAGCTTGTTTATATAGTTGAGCAGAAGAAATAGTTTCTGGTAATTTAAAATCATTCCCAAAACCTTGAAGTTTGAAACACTCTGTAGGAGTTAATTTTCTAATGCCATCTCTTACCAAAATTAAAGGAACATTGTGGCCACCAGTGCCCATATTTGCGGTTAAAGTAGGGCAAACGTTTTGTTTGTTTTCCCTTACGTAATGTCTTCTCCATTGATAAACTGTTTCTGAAGAAGTCATTGATTTTTTCAATTCGTTATGATTGTATTTGTCTTCACGATAATAATATTTTTCATCTACTTTTTCTTCCAGATAATCGATTACCGAATTATTTAGTTTAACAGGTTCGGGGAAATTAAAATAAGGACCGAACTCATCTTCCCCATTTTCATTCCTCTTAAAAGCTACAATGTAAATACGCTCCCTGTTCTGTGGAATGTTGCCAAAATCTTTTGAATTTAATACCCTAGCATAAGCAGCATAGCCAATGGCATTTAAAGTCTCCATAATCACTTTAAATGTATTTCCTTTATCATGAGAAGTAAGGTTCTTTACATTCTCTAATAACATTGCTTTAGGTTGCAAAACTTTAGCAAACTGTATTATTCTATTGAAATGATTCCCTCTGTCATCCTCAAAACCTTTTCTGTAGCCAGCAATAGAAAAAGGCTGACAAGGAAAACCTCCTGTTAAAATATCTATAGCATCCAATTCTTTTGGGTCTAATGACCAAATATCACCTTCATAAAGTGGATGAGAAAAATTATTACGGTAGGTAACACAAGCATATTTGTCAATTTCATTTGCCCATGCAACCTGTATTCCAGCAGCTATAAATCCCTGACAAATTCCACCAACACCAGCATATAAACTGCCTACTTTAAATTTTTCACTCATGGATTTTTTAGAATACGGAATAAATTAAAATTATTTATTTGATTTAAAAACCTTAGGATTTTTAGCTACTGACAAATATAAAAATAGCAATTTAATAAGGTTCTACTTATTGCATGAATTATGGCTTAAACAAAAAAAAGGTTGATAATCTTATAGATTACCAACCTTTTTTTAAAATGAGTTATACTTAGTTGTATAATGTAAACTCAACTCTTCTATTGTTCTGACGACCAGCTTCAGTGTTGTTAGTGTCAATAGGTTGGCTTTCACCATAACCAGTTGCTTCAACTCTTGAAGGATTAACGCCTTTACTTACTAAATAAGATTTTATAGATTCTGCTCTATCTTTTGATAACTTCATGTTATAAGCATCACTTCCTTTGCTATCTGTATGTCCGGCTAATTTGATACTTAGGTTTTTAGTTATTAATAAATTAGCTACACGATCCAAAGTAGAGTAAGAAGTAGAACGTATTGTTGCTTTATTGAAATCGAATTCTAAGTTCTTAATCGCTTCAGTTACAATTTTCTTATCTTCTTCTGTAATGATATAAGTAACCGGTTTAGCTGGCTCCAATTTTGGAAGAGGACATCCTGAACCATCAACTGCAGTACCTTTTGGGGTATCAGCACATTTGTCATAATAATCAGAAACACCGTCACCGTCAGTATCAGTCATTAATTTGTTGACTTTGTCTTTCAATGCGTTTACTTCATCATTGTTTTTAGAAGCATCTAATTGAGCTTTAAGATTATCATATTTAGCTACATAATCTTTTTCCATCACAGCTGCTGGATTAACAAAAGCTAACTGAGATTTAGTTTTATTACCCAATGCAAATTCTAATCCTATGCGTCCGGCACCAAATCTATCTGTTTGTGGTTCTCTAAAATATCCATCAACGTCATCAGCATCTACAAAATTCATGGTATAACCTAAATCTAAGTTAATTCCTTTAGCTACCATAAACTTTGCGCCCATTCCAACTGGAATTACCAAAGCATGTACATTGTCGCCATTATTAAAATCTACCGTTGTACCGCCTGTAGTTACTAATGTCGGCTGGTAACCCAAAACACCAACACCTGCAGATACATATGGAGTTACAAAACTTTGACGTCTTAATATTGTGAAATTCCCAATATTGTAAACTGCACTTAAAGTAGCTCCATATTTAATTTCTGTTTCAAAAGAAGAATAAGGACTATTTAAATAAGCACCATCAGTATTGTCTGCTTTTAAAGTTCCTCGGTAAAAATCTGCTTGAACTGCAAAACTATGATTAAGCTGATTTTTAAGATAACCGCCATAAAAAGCTCCAGCTTTCCAGTTAGAAAAATCGTTTTTTCCTCCTAATAAAACAGCAGGAGACATTACGCCACCTTGAACACCGAAAGACCAAGTACGGTAACCATCAGCTTTTGTAAATGGCTGTGGAGCATCAGTGGCCATTGTTGTCATTGTGGTGGTTTCTTGAGCCATAGCCATGCTTGACATTGCAATAGCTCCTAATAAAAGTATACTTCTTTTAAAATTTGTTTTCATAATATTATTAATTCTAAATTTACTACACATACTTCAAAACTTTGCCAACATCATCAACTAATCTATTTTCCGTTCTTAAAGTACTGAAAGACATACTTATAAGCATAAAAAAAGCTCGGAATAAATATCCCAAGCTTTTTAAAGAATGTATGTTATTTAATACATATTACCATAGCTTAGTGGGATAAACGCCATCTTTCACCAATTTGCTGATATTTTCCTTCACAATATCCTTATCTTCTTTATAGGTAACGCCAAACCATTTTGCATCAGTTGGAATTACTTTAAAAATTGCGATGTGATTTTTGATTAGATAATCAGCAATAAGGGGAATAAAAAATTCTGCTTTTGGATTGTCTTCATTTTTATTCACAAAATCAACAAAAAGTTTTTGAGTCACCTCAAAAACATCTGGTGTGAAACCCCAAAAATTCATAGAAACAGGAGTGGAAGCATCTAAAGGATATTCTTTATCATTTTCTTCATAAACGATGATACCATCCTTAGGATATACTTTGGTACGTTCATTTATTTCGCTCATATTCCCATTTCCATCTGTTTGGCAAACACCTCTTGATACTGATCCGTTTTCTGAAAGGGTATTCCCAATTTTATAGCCTACAATGCTGTATTTATTTTCTTTTGCCTCTGTAGTTAAAAAATCGCACATGTTTTTAAAAGCCTCATATCCATAATAATCATCTGCATTTATTACACAAAATGGTTCATGAATTTGGTCTTTTGCTTCTAAAATTGCATGTCCTGTTCCCCAAGGTTTTACTCTTTCAATAGTTTTATCAATACCATATTTTTTTAAGTCGAAAGTTTGGAAAACATAATCTGTTTCAACTTTCCCTTTAAGTTTGGGTTCAAAAATGCTCTTAAAGCTATCTAAAAATTCTTCTCTTATGATGAAAGTAATTTTGCCAAAACCTGCTTTTATGGCATCATGGATGGAATAATCAATAATGGTTTCTCCATTTGGTCCAAATCCATCAATCTGTTTCATACTTCCATAACGGCTTGCCATTCCTGCCGCCAAAATTAATAAGGTTGGTTTTTTCATTATATAATAGTTTGCTTAATAATTATTTTTAAAATCTAAAAATGCCACCACTTTTCCCTCTGGTTTTTCTCCCGGTAATCATTCCGAAAATCCCCCTTACTATTTCTCTTCCTATTTGTCTGGTTATTGGGGCATTTATAGCTTGTTCTAACATACTTTTTTCTGCTTTTGCAGGTTTTTCTGAAGCTTTAGTATTCTGTTCTTCAACTTTCAGCTGTTCAGTCTCTTTCAGTTTTTTATTAATACGGGCATTGATAATTTCAAAAGCACTTTCCGGATCAATTTCCTTTTGATATTTAGAATATAAATCAGAATTATTCATCAGTGCCTGGCAAGAGCTGGCGTCCATTGGCCCCATTATAGAGCGTGGAGGAACAAGGTGAGTTGCCGCTACTTCTGTAGGAATACCCTTTTCATTTAATACGGTGATTAATGCCTGACCTGTGCCTAAACTTGTTAAAATGCGCTCAATTTTATAAAAGTCTGATTTAGGATAAGTTTTAACAGTTTTCATTAGCGCCTCTGCATCATTTGGTGTGAAAGCTCTTAAAGCGTGTTGAACCCTATTGCCCAATTGCCCTAAAACACTTTCCGGCACATCAGATGCTGCTTGGGTGCAAAAGAAAACACCCACTCCTTTTGATCTTATCAAGCGAATAATTTGTTCTATTTGCTCTAAAAATGCTTTTGAAGAGTTGTTGAATAATAGGTGTGCCTCATCAAAGAAGAAAACTAATTTTGGTTGATCCACATCTCCAACTTCTGGCAAAGCGCCATAAATTTCTGCTAAAAGACTCAGTAAAAATGTTGAATACAAAGATGGCTGACTCTGTACATCAGAAATATTGAGTAAGCTAATCAGTCCTTTTCCATCAACCTTACTCATAAGGTCTTGAATATCAAATGATGTTTCACCGAAAATTGAACCCAATCCTTGCTGTTCTATCGCTACTATTTTACGTAAAATTGTTCCTGCTGTAGAGGAAGAAATCTTTCCGTAGTTTTCCTTTATTTCAAGAGCGCCATCTCCTTCAGATAAATAGCTCAATAATTTTTTTAGATCACTTAAATCAACCATTGCCATTCCCTGATCATCAGCATATTTGAATATTGCAGCCAATACACCAGTCTGCGTATCGTTAAGATCTAAAATCTTACCTAATAATACTGGGCCAAATTCTGAAACCGAAGCCCTCATGGTAGCTCCCAATTTGCCTGAAAGGGAGTATAGTTCAACAGGAAAAGATGCTGGTACAAATGGCTTGTTCAACGCTAATCCTCTTTCTATCAATTTGGCATTTGGCAATCCTTCCTGGTTTAATCCAGATAAGTCTCCTTTAACATCTAACATGAAAACAGGAACGCCCGCATCAGAAAGTTGCTCTGCGAGGAGTTGTAATGTTCTGGTTTTACCTGTTCCGGTTGCCCCAGCTATTAAACCGTGACGGGTCATCATTTTTAAAGGGATATTTATTTCCGCTTCTGCAATGATTTCTCCATCCAAAATACCAGATCCTAAATAAATATATTCCCCTTTTGGTTGATAAGAGGATTTTATTTTTTCAATAAATAAATCTTTGTTTGAAGCCATGATTATAATGAATTATGGTTACTGTGATTTAACAGGAAGTTTTTTTACATAAGTATCTAGCCAAGTATTCATCTCCCATAACATATGTAAAATTGATTCTTTAGCCCTGTAGCTGTGCGCTTCTGCTGGTAAATATACTAAACGTGTGGTTGCTCCAAAACCTTTTAGCGCATTGTAGAACCTTTCACTTTGAATTGGGAAAGTTCCTGAATTGTCATCAGCTTCTCCATGAATTAAAAGTAAAGGAGTTGTAATTTTATTTGCATAAGAAAATGGTGACATCTTAAAATATATTTCTGGAGCTTGCCAATAAGTTCTTTCTTCAGCTTGGAAGCCAAAAGGGGTTAAGGTTCTGTTGTAAGCACCACTTCTTGCAATTCCTGCGGCAAATAGTTTGGTATTTGCCAGCAAATTGGCAGTCATAAAAGCACCGTATGAATGGCCTCCAATTGCTATTCTTTCAGGATCAGCAACACCCATGTTAACTATCTTATCAATTGCGGCGGCGGCGTTTTCTTCTAATTGTTTGATGAAAGTGTCATTTGGTAAATCATTACTTTCTCCAACTATTGGCATATCTACATTGTCCAGTACTGCGTAGCCTTGCGTAACCCAATAAATAGGGGAAGCCCAAGAAATTTTAGTGAATTGATAAGGAGAATCTTTTATTTGGCCCGCCGCAGCTACAGTTTTGAATTCTCTAGGATAGGCCCACATCAATACAGGTAATCTTCCTTTGGAAATATTGTATTCTTTTGGGAGATATAAGGTAGCATTAAGGTCAAGTCTGTCGGCTCTTTTGTAATGGATCTGCTGTTTTAACACTCCGAAAAGCTGTGGATATGGGTTTTTAAAAAAAGTAAGTTGCTGTTCTTTTCTTCTATCTAAATCAACAGAAAAATAATTAGGGGGCTCTACGGGTGATTCTCTAGTTAGGATTAAATCTTCTTTGTTGTCAAAATAAATTGGTTTTTCATAAAATGGAGATTTTGAATGAAAAATTGTATCCGTTAATTTTGTTTTCACGTTAAACTTCAATAAAAATGGCCTATTACCAATTGGTGAAGCACCTTCAGCAATAGAAAATATCCACATATTGTTAGGATCGGCCAATCTTCTTATCGAGTTAAATTCCAACAATAAGACATCTCTGTTATATTCGTTTTTAACGGTAATAAATTTTCCGGGATCGGTGTAACCATCTTCATAATACCTGTCCCAAAGATTTACACGATAACTAGGGTTTCCTGGTTTTATAAATACCCTACGCTCACCTCTGGTTTTCCACCATCTTTCATTTATAATGGCAATATGATCATCACCCCAATCAATACCATTAAAACGAAGATAACATTCTGCTAATTTCTTTCGTGTACCTCTTTCTCCGGTTGCTTCTTGCGTATAAAGAATATCACGGATGGTCATTCTGACATTTGGATCGCCCCCGTCTTGAGCTTCTACCCAATAATAAGTCTGAGGTTTGTCGGTCCTCCAGCCGTATTCCCTTGGGCCTGTAATTACCGCATCAAAACCTTGTGGCAAATTATCAGCTAACGGAATAGCGGCAAGCAACTGCAATACTTTCCCATATTTATCTCTGATCTCTACTTTATAAGGGAAGTAATTTAAAGGAACTAAGTAAGAATATGGACGATGGATCACCGCAGTCATCACCAAAGTTCCGTCAGGGGAAAAATCAAAATCTTTATAAATATCTGGTAAACCGTAGTTGACGGCTTCACCATTCAAATAAATCATTTTTAACTGAACAGTAAGGTAATACTCGAAAAGTGATTCATCATTTTTACTTTTCAATAAATCCTGATACGTTCTGGAAGCACCTGTTTTGCCCAAATTCTCCTGAATGTTTGGACCAGCAGGAACTGTTGAGACATCAGGTGATTTCAAATCTGTGGCAATACATTTTGCTAAAATCGTTTTTCCATCTGTTGACCATTGGTACAGCTTTCCATAAACATCATTTAAAGAAATATCACCTAACCTTCTGGCAACTTTTGTTTCCAAATCACCAATCCATAGCTGAACTTCTGATTCATTGGTTAGACTAAAAGCAATCAGTTTTTCATCAGGCGAAAAGCTTAAATCTTTAATTTTTGCTTCTTTTGGGATGTTCTGAAATTCAAATTCTTCCTTACTTCTTATGTTCTTGATTTTAAACCCTGAAAAATAAGCAGCTTTACTATTTCCTGTAATTTTCGGATTAATTCTTAAGCCAGCTAATCGGAGAATGGGCTGAGAAATTTCTTTAATGGAAGGATAGCCTGGCTCTTCTAAAATAGCCATATAATTTGCTCTGCCACTTAAAATCACAGATAGGTTTACAGTGCTCTCTACGATATCTACTAGCTCTTGAGGTGGTTTTTGATATCCTATAATAGGCTCCTGTGCTTTAACCGAATTTATAAACAGTAAGGAAATGGTGAAAATCCCTAATCCTGATAAAGAATTTTTAATCAAAATATTTAAACTCATTTTATTTGATGTATTTAAAATCCTGATCTTTTTTTATCGCCAATAAAGAATGATAAATTAACCTGATGACATTATCTACATCATCTTTATGGATCATTTCAACAGTGGTATGCATGTATCTTAAAGGTAGAGAAATCAAGGCAGAAACTACCCCTTCGTTAGAATAAGCAAAAGCATCAGTATCTGTGCCGGTTGAGCGGGAAGAAGCCTGACGTTGGAATGGGATATTGTTCTTTTGTGCAGTTTCTACCAATAGTTTATTCAAATTCACTTGAACAGCCGGAGCATAAGAAACTACAGGTCCTTTGCCACAAGCTAAATCACCTTGAGTGATTTTATTGATCATTGGTGTAGTGGTATCGTGGGTTACATCAGTAATGATGGCTACATTTGGTTTGATTTTATGGGCAATCATTTCTGCTCCGCGTAAGCCAATTTCTTCCTGTACAGCATTTACAATGTATAAACCGAAGTCTAATTTGTCTTTGTTTTCTTTTAATAAACGGGCAACTTCGGCAATCATGAAACCACCGGCTCTATTGTCTAAAGCTCTCCCTACATAATAACGGTCGTTTAAAACCATAAATTCATCTTCGTAGGTTATCACGCAGCCTACGTGGATGCCTAATTTTTCAACTTCTTCTTTTGTAATACAGCCACAATCTAAAAATATGTTCTTTAATTGTGGTGCTTCTTCTTTCTCTCCGCCATGGCGGGTGTGTATTGCCGGCCAGCCGAAAACAGCTTTAACTATGCCATTATCTGTATGGATATTTACTCTTTTAGAAGGCGCAATCTGATGATCTGAACCACCGTTTCTGATCACGTAGATTAGACCGTCGCTGGTGATATAATTTACAAACCAAGAGATTTCATCGGCATGAGCCTCAATCACTACTTTGTAAGTTGCTTTAGGATTGATTACTGCTACCGCAGTACCATAGCTATCTGTATAATGTTCATCAACATAAGGTTTGATATAATCTAACCATAGTTTCTGCCCTTCCCACTCAAAACCTGTTGGTGAAGGGTTGTTGATATATTTTTCAAAAAATGCTAGTGATTCTTTATTGACTACTGCTGGTTTACTTTCTGCTTGCTGCTCTTTCTTCTTAGCCATTTTTTTTAATTATGATTTCAACAAATATAACAAGCTGATTAGGTTTAGGAGATTTTTGTGGAAATTAATCGGTTTTGTTTAATTCTTTTTCCATGACGATATAATCAATGCCATCTCTTGAAAATCTTTCTTCAGTTTCTTCCATCCCAAATTTTTTATAAAAGTCAATGGCAGTGCTTCTGGCATTGCACCAGATTTTTTTTATTTTTTGTTCCTCAGCGTAAGCAAAAATATAATTTAACAAAGCAGCACCGAAACCTCGGTGCTGGAACTCCTTTAAAGTCGCAAATTTCCTGAATTGAATGATGCTTCCGCCTTTATCAAAATAGGAAACCACAGCAATCAATTTATTTTGATGAAAAAGACCGAAATGAATTCCGTCTTCATCTTCATGAAGCTGTAGTTCTTTTAAAGGGAGTTTTGGGTATAATTCTGCCTGCCTTATTTTTAAAGTTAAGACTGGTGGAATTTGTTCTATAGAATAATCTTTGAGATTCAATTTGTTGTCTTATTTCCTTTCAAGTCAATTTAAAATAGTTGATCCTCTATTGTTGTACTTTTTTATAATCGATGTTTTACAAAGAAATATTCCTATGTTTTTTCACCAATTTTGCATTGAATTTTAAATTTTTTACAATCAGATCTCAGAAATCACTTCAAAACCTTTATAACTTCCTGTTACTGCCATGCCAATAATATGCTTAGCAATTTTCTTTGATTTAAGTTTTAAAGCTATTTCATTTATTGTCGCTCCGCTTCCAATGGCATCATCAATAATTAGGACTTTATTGTATTTTTTTTGATCGGGAACAACGAATGTATTTTTAGCATTTGCAACTCTTTCAAACAATTTAGCCAACGCTTTCTGCGGAATTACAATTTCGTTTCTAATTTTCTTTACAGAAATTTTAGGCAGATCTAACTCCAATTCTTTCTCAAAGTAATCCATAATCTGCACATTTCTTTTGATTGTTGGTGGAACGTATACCAAAGCATCAATTTGGTTCTGGATGATGAAATTATCGATTCTGTTTTTGATTTCACCTGTAATTGCTTTCATCAGTTTTTTATTCTGTCCTTGTTTGGCGTAGTGCATCAAACACCCTAAATGAGTTTTCCCAAATTTTTCAATTGCATAAAAATCTAGATAATACAATTCATCAATTCCCAATTCACCAATACCTGTAGTGTTTTCTAATTTTTTCAGTCCTTCAATTAAATGCTCACTATTATAAAAAGACAAATATTTTTCTCTTGTGGCTATAAATTCGTCTATTGTTTTTTCAATTGTTAATTTCTGGTTTTCGCACCAATACTGCATAGCATTTAACCCTTGTAATTTATTCCCTAAAGCATCTACAAGTAAGAAATGCTCATTTAAAAAACGCTCCTTTTCATAAGGGATAATATTTTTCGCACTAGGAATGCTCAAATTATTAATACTGTAGAAAACATGAGGGGCAGTACCCATTTTTATGAGCTGTCCCTTTTCTACCAATTTTTTAACAATGATATGCACATATTGCCTAGAAATGTTCATTTGAATAACTAAAGCATCTATACTTGTTGCTCCATTTTTTGAAATGATGTTAAGTAGTTTATGCTCGGTTTTCATTAAGCAAATATAGTTGTTTACAGTAACATATTTACTGTAAACAGATATTAATATAAATTATTGATAATCAGTTTTATTTGATGTATAAATAAAACATAAATTCTATCATTAATTTACAATTATAAAGGAATATTTCCATGCTTTTTCCTTGGATTATTCACCACCTTATTCTCTAACATTTTAAAAGCTTTGATGAGTTTGATCCTAGTATCAGCAGGATCAATCACTTCATCTATAAAACCTCTTTCAGCTGCCCGATAGGGGTTAGCAAAAATGTCTGAATACTCTTTTTCTTTCTCCAGCCATTTTTCTTCTGGATTTGGAGCGGATGAAATTTCTCTTTTAAATATAATCTCTGCGGCACCTTTGGCACCCATTACTGCAATTTCGGCACTTGGCCAAGCATAATTCATATCGGCACCAATGTGTTTAGAGTTCATCACATCATAAGCGCCGCCATAAGCCTTACGTGTAATTACTGTAATTCGCGGAACGGTAGCTTCGCAAAAGGCATAAAGCAACTTCGCTCCATTGGTAATAATGGCATTCCATTCCTGATCTGTTCCTGGTAAAAAGCCCGGGACATCTTCAAAAACCAAGAGCGGAATGTTAAAACTATCGCAAAAGCGGACAAACCTAGCGGCCTTTGTAGAAGCATTGATATCCAATACGCCAGCTAAAAATGCCGGCTGATTTGCCACGACCCCAATACTTCTTCCAGCCAAACGGGCAAAACCAACTACAATGTTCTCCGCAAAATCTTTATGAACTTCTAAGAAGGAATCCGTATCAATTACCTGTTCAATAACTTCCCTAATGTCATAAGGTTGATTGGCATTTTCTGGCATCACCTCATTCAGCTTGATGCGCTTTTCGTCAGTGGGTTCATAATCCTCAAAAGGCGTATGTTCTTCGCAATTTTGAGGCATGTAGCTCAATAACTTTTTTAAATGATTAATGGCTTCAATTTCATTTGCACAGGCAAAATGAGTGACTCCAGATTTTGTAGCATGCGTTTGCGCTCCGCCCAACTCTTCTGAACTCACTTCTTCATGCGTTACCGTTTTTACCACATTTGGACCGGTAACAAACATATAAGAAGTGTGCTCTACCATCAAAATAAAATCAGTGATGGCTGGCGAATAAACTGCCCCGCCTGCACAAGGACCCATAATGGCGGAAAGCTGTGGGATCACACCGGAAGCCATGGTGTTTTTATAAAATATATCTGCGTAGCCTCCTAAAGAAACTACCCCTTCCTGAATTCTTGCTCCTCCTGAATCATTTAAACCGATTAAAGGCGCACCGTTTTTTAATGCCATATCCATAATCTTACAGATTTTTTCGGCGTGGGTTTCTGATAAAGAACCGCCGAAAACAGTAAAATCTTGAGAGAAAACATAAACTAATCTTCCGTGAATTGTTCCATAACCAGTCACTACTCCGTCTCCGGGGTATTTCTCATGCTGCATTCCAAAATCTGTAGAACGATGGGCGACCAGCATCCCAATTTCTTCAAAAGAACCTTCGTCTAAAAGGAAATGCAATCTTTCTCTTGCGGTAAGCTTTCCTTTTTTATGCTGTTGTTCAATTCTTTTTTCTCCGCCACCAAGAAAAGCTTCTTCTCTTTTAGCGTTTAATATGGATAGTTTTTTATTCAAAATGCAGGTTATTGGCAATACTGTGAAATTATAAAAAATATGTGGAGGGATTAAATTTTATCAAAGCCAAACAATTTTTGTTTCAATTTCTTTACAATTTGTTGTTAAATAAAAACCTTAATTTTTATACTTTTGGCGTTTAATATTAAAACTTTTACTAGAGGATATTATCATTATTAATGAATAAAAAATCTAAGGTGTTAATTTATAGTTGTTTGTTCATTGCAGTTTTTATAACTAAGATGGTCATTTCAACAGCACCAATGATTTTAAATCTCGATAAAAAAGTGGTACATGCTGTAATTATGCAGCTAGAATGGGAGAACGACAGCAAAGAAAGTGCTTCCGATGCCAAAGACATCAATAATATCCTTAAAAAAGGAACTGACTTCTTTCATATTTATGATTTTGTAGTTGTTCCATCATTAAGGGTAGATGATATTGATTACCACTATGTATCTAAAAAGTATATTAAAGTATATTTCCCTAGGGTACCAACCCCACCACCAAACCAGGCCTGATTAATTTTTCTAATTAATTAAAGGTTTAACAATCACAATTTATATTTTATTGATATGACGGATGAACAATCCACTTACGCAGACAAAGGTCTGGGTAAATATTTCCTTGCTAAAAATCTAAAAAAGGATTTGCCGGCAAGTATA